>JABHSO010000121.1 GCA_018669845.1 Gammaproteobacteria bacterium
GTGATACCCTGATAATAGAAAGTACTTATGGAAATCGTTTGCACGAGGGTAGAAAAGCCAGGAAATTACAGCTTAAAAAAATAGTGGAACGTTGTTTAAAAAATAGAGGTGTTCTTTTAATTCCCGCATTTAGCCTTGGACGAACACAATCTTTACTGTATGAATTTGAGCAAATTATTACTCAATATGGTGGAAGCTGGCATGATATAGAAATAGTGATTGATTCTCCTATGGCCAGTAAATTGACAATGATTTATCGAGAGTTGTCAGATTTGTGGGATAAAGAAGCAAAAAGAAAGCTAAATCAGGGTAGACATCCACTTAACTTTGAGCAGATGACAGTAATAGGTGATTCTAAAACTCATTATGATGTGGTGAATTATTTAAAGAAAACAGCCCGTCCAACCATAGTGATTGCAGCGAGTGGCATGTGCACTGGAGGCCGGATAGTGCATTATCTAAAAGCTCTGGTTAGCGATAAAAGAACTGATATTTTATTTACCGGCTATCAGGCTGCGGGTTCAACAGGTAGGCAAATCCAGAAGTATGGGGATAAGTTAAAATATAAATCTGGCTGGGTTGAATTAGATAGGCAGCGTTTTATCATTGAAGCTGGTGTTCATACTATCGGTGGATATTCGGCACATGCCGATCAGAAAGACTTGCTGGCATTTATTCGACGTATGCGATTTAAGCCAGCTGATATTCGTCTGGTTCATGGGGATGAGCGTGCAAAAAATATGCTAAAAGAAATGATGAGGTTAGAAATGCCTGAGGCGGATATATCAATACCTTAAAATAGTCAGAAGTCAGAAGTCAGAAGTCTGAAGTCTGATACCAATAAAAATTAGGGTTAATTATTTTTTTGTACCATAATGCCAATTCTTTTACCTAAATTTTTAAAATATGAAGATATTGGTTGTTGGTGGGGCTGGTTATATTGGTTCCCATATGGCGAAAATGTTGTCGAAGTCGGGTCATCATGTGGTGACTCTGGATAATCTGTCTACAGGTTATCGTGACGCGGTTAAATATGGTGAATTTGTCGAAGGGGATATCGCTGATTCTTCAATTCTTGACCAGGTGTTTTCGTCTACTAGGTTTGATGGTGTGATGCATTTTGCTTCTTATATAGAAGTTGGTGAGTCAGTCATTGATCCCGGAAAGTACTTTCGTAACAATTTTTCAAATACTCTAAACTTGCTGGATGCCATGGTTAGACATGATGTGAAGAACTTTATTTTTTCATCAACGGCTGCAATTTTTGGTGAGCCAGATTATGTTCCCATCGATGAAAAACACCCTAAAAAACCTATTAATCCTTATGGTAAAAGCAAGTTGATGGTTGAGCAGGCTTTGGAAGATTATGAAAAAGCTCATGGCCTCCAGTCAGTTTGTTTGCGTTATTTTAATGCTGCAGGAGCGGATCCTGATGGCGAATTAGGAGAAAGACATAATCCGGAAACTCACCTGGTACCTTTAATTTTACAGGCTGCTTCAGGCCGGCGTGATGCCATATCGATCTTTGGTAGAGACTACTCAACTGCTGATGGATCCTGTGTTCGGGATTATATTCACATAGTCGATTTATGTTCTGCTCATTTAATTGCATTGACTAAGCTGGTTAAGGGTTCAGGTAGTAAACGTTATAATCTGGGTAATGGAAACGGTTTTTCAGTTATTGAAGTGATAGAAGTGGTCAAAAAGGTAACCAGCAGGTCTTTTAATGTCATCGAAGCTGAAAGAAGGCCGGGTGATCCCGCTACACTGGTGGCTGATTCTACATTAGCCAGGTCTGAATTAAACTGGGTACCTGAATATGATGATCTTTCGGTTATAACTCAACATGCCTGGGAATGGGAAATGAGTCACTTTAATCATTAGTTTTTAATGGTAACCTCCTGAAAATAATTAAATCTTGGATAAAATAATGAAAATAACCCCTGTTATTCTTTCTGGTGGCTCTGGCACACGACTGTGGCCGTTATCAAGAAAAATGTATCCCAAGCAATTTTTAAATTTACATGCTGATCTTACTATGTTGCAGGAGACCCTGGGTCGACTGGATGGGCTTGAATTAAATAATCCTGTCATAGTTTGCAACGAAGATCACCGCTTTATTGTGGCAGAGCAACTCCGTCAAATTGATATTAAACATCCGACGATTATCCTCGAGCCTGAAGGTAAAAATACAGCACCTGCTATTGCTTTAGCTGCAGTTCATGACCAGTCAGTCAATGGGGATGACTCTATCATGCTGATTCTGGCTGCTGACCATGTTATTGAGGATAAGCCCGCTTTTCACCGGGCTATAAAAAATGCGGTTGCTGCAGCCAAAGATAATCAACTGGTCACTTTTGGGATTGTGCCGACTCAGGCTGAAACGGGTTATGGTTATATAAAATATGACTCTCAGCAAGATCAGTCTGTTCATTCAGTATTAGATTTTGTAGAAAAGCCTGATCTGGAAACGGCTAAAAAATACATTTCAGAGGGTAATTATCTGTGGAATAGCGGCATGTTTATGTTTACATCAAGTCAGTACCTGCAGGAACTAAGCCAGTTTCAGCCGGAGATCGCAAATATTACAAAGACCTGCATGGAACAAATTTCAACTGACCTTGATTTTATTCGAATTAATGCAGAGTTGTTTGCAACATGTCCGGCAGATTCGATCGATTACGCTGTTATGGAAAAAACCAGTCACGCCAGGGTAGTCTCGTTAGATGCTGGCTGGAATGATATTGGAAGCTGGTCATCGTTATGGGATGTTAATGATAAAGATGATGATGGTAATAGCAAACATGGTGATGTTTTACTGTTTGATGCACATAATAATCTGGCGATGAGTGAAAGCCGTTTGTTGGCCGCAGTAGGCGTCGATGACCTGATAATGGTTGAAACCAAGGATGCTGTTCTGGTAGCCAGTAAAGATAAATCTCAGGAAGTAAAAGAGATTGTCGAGCAGTTAAAGCAAAAGAAGCGTGAAGAACCGAATTTTCATCGTGTTGTATATCGCCCCTGGGGTTGTTTTGATTCGGTGGAACAGGGTGAACGTTTTAAAGTTAAGCGTATCAGTGTCAAACCAGGTGCCAGGCTTTCGTTGCAAATGCATCATCATAGAGCTGAACATTGGATAGTGGTATCGGGTACAGCCAAAGTGCAACGTGGTGATGAAGAGATGATGTTGACTGAAAATGAATCGACTTATATTCATATTGGAGAAACTCATTCGCTGGAAAACCCTGGCAAAGTGCCATTGGAGTTAATTGAGATTCAAACAGGTTCCTATCTAGGTGAAGATGATATTGTTCGCTTTGAAGATAAGTATGGAAGGGAATGAAGAGAAAGTTGGCAGTTGGAAGTTGGAAGTCGGAAGTCAGCAGTCGATAGTCATAAAAAAATCTGATTTCTTACCTACGCTGTAGACAGCTATCAAGTATTTTGACTTATTTCAAATATGTCATA
>JABHSO010000150.1 GCA_018669845.1 Gammaproteobacteria bacterium
ATTACCAGAATTTATTAACAGGTAACGAGTAGCGTGGCCTGAGTCCAGGTGTTGTTTTGCAATGGTGACAGGGGCAGCACAAAATTTATTGGTGGTGAACACAGCCGCTACCGATGATTCATCACTGAGCTGTATGAGCACCAGGTCATCAATAGTCGAATCTTTTTTTATACCACTATGACAAGACGCTAAAGTAACGCCCTTAACCGGGTGCAAAATGCCCGGTGCTAACAAACCAACAGTCATGTCGTAACAACCCTAGCTTAATTTACCGTGGCATTGTTTAAATTTTTTGCCAGAACCACACCAGCAAGGCTCATTCCGGCCCAGTTTTTTCTCTTTACGAACAAAAGGCGTATGAGCAGCCGCATCCTCTTCCTGAGGAGCATCTGAAAGTACATTCTCAGCAGCAGCATGTTGTAATTGAAGATCATCATGTTCCGGATGACTCTGCTCCATGGCTGAAACTTCCTCTTCACTCTGCACCTGAATACGGGTCAAGATAGTTATCGCTTCAGTTTTAATATTTTCTAGCAGGGCTTCAAACATTTGAAAGGATTCACGTTTAAACTCCTGGATAGGATTTTTTTGTGCATAACCTCGTAAACCAATACCCTGACGTAAATGATCCATCGCAGCCAGATGTTCTTTCCAGTGGCGATCCAGAACCATCAACATTATTTCTTTTTCATAACGACGTGCAACATCTGCACCAACCAGTTCAACTTTTGACACATAAGATTGTTCAAAATAATCACAAATTTTTTCCAGAATCGATTCATCATCCAGATGATCATCTTCATCAATCCATTTCTGAATGTTTAATTCTTCACCAAATTCATTAGTTAACGAAGCAGTAAGCCCTTCAATATCCCACTGTTCATCAATACTGCCCATAGCCACATACTGTCTGAAGTTATTTTCCATAACATCCAGGCGCATATCTTTAATCGCTGCTTCAATACTGTCAGCTTTCAACAAGTCATCGCGCTGCTGGTAGATGACTTTACGTTGATCATTCGCCACGTCATCGTAATCAAGTAAATGTTTACGAATATCAAAGTTATGTGCTTCCACTTTACGTTGGGCATTTTCAATCGCTTTAGTTACCCATGGATGCTCAATCGCTTCACCCTCTTCCATACCCAGTTTCTGCATCAAACCGGCAACTTTACCGGATGCGAAAATACGCATTAAAGTATCTTCCATAGACAGATAAAAACGTGAAGAGCCTGGATCTCCCTGTCGCCCTGAACGACCACGTAACTGATTATCTATACGACGCGATTCATGACGTTCTGTACCAATAATATGCAATCCACCTGACTCAATAACCTTTGCATGACGATCTTCCCATTCACTTTTAAAAGAGTCACGTTTTTCTTGCTGATCATCGGGAATAGCATTTAAATGAAATTCATAATTTCCACCTAACACAATATCTGTTCCACGACCGGCCATATTAGTTGCAATAGTGACCGCAGAAGGTAATCCGGCATCAGCAATAATGCCCGCTTCTCTCTCATGCTGTTTAGCATTCAAGATTTGATGTTTGATTTTATCTTTATCTAATAACCCCGATAAAAATTCAGACACTTCAACCGAGGTTGTACCTACCAGAACAGGCTGCTTCCGAGAAACACAGTCTTTAACATCTTCAATAACTGCATTATATTTTTCTTTTGCCGTTAAATAGATCAGGTCACCCATATCTTTTCTGACCATATCTTTATCGGTAGGAACAACGACTACTTCAAGGCCATAAATCTGTTGAAATTCAAAAGCTTCCGTATCGGCAGTACCTGTCATGCCAGATAGTTTGCTGTAAAGGCGAAAATAATTCTGGAAAGTAATGGACGCTATGGTCTGGTTTTCGTTTTGAATATCAACCGACTCTTTAGCTTCAATAGCCTGATGCAGGCCTTCTGACCAGCGTCGTCCCGGCATTGTACGACCGGTAAATTCGTCAACAATAACGATCTGGTTATCCTGAACAATATAATCCACATCTTTATGATAAATAATATGCGCACGCATAGCCGCATTAAGATGGTGAACCAGAGAAATATTAGCCGAATCATAAAGGCTTTCACCCACCGTTAATAAACCAGCACCCACCAGTAATTTTTCTGCGGATTCATGACCTTGCTCTGTAAGAAAAACCTGTTTAGCTTTCTCATCAATCGTGTAATCACCTGGAGCTTCTTCATCTTCATCATCACCTTCAGAAGTGTTAACTTCAACTGCAGTTAACCGGGGGATTAATACATTTATTTTTTTATACAGTTCAGAGCTATCGCTAGCTTGCCCAGAAATAATCAGTGGTGTTCTAGCTTCATCGATAAGAATAGAGTCAACTTCATCGATGATTGCAAAATTAAGTTCTCGTTGAACTCGCTCTTCCAGCGAAAAGGACAGGTTGTCATGCATATAATCAAAACCAAATTGATTATTAGTGCCATAAGTAATATCGGCTTTATAAGCTTCCCGCTTCTGATCATAATCCATCGTGCTCAGCACAACACCAACACTTAATCCGAGAAAATTATAAAGCTTACCCATCCACTGACTATCACGCTCAGCAAGGTAATCATTGACCGTAACAATATGCACGCCTTTGTCACTGAGTGCATTCAGGTAGGCAGCCAGGGTTGCAACCAGGGTTTTACCTTCACCTGTTTTCATTTCAGTGATTTGATTATTATTCAAAATCATCGCACCGATAAACTGCACATCATAATGACGCATACCCAGTGTTCTGCTGGAAGCTTCACGACAAACCGCAAAAGCTTCAGGTAAAAGTTGCTCTAAAGTTTCGCCCTGCTGATAACGTTCTTTGAAGTCAGTAGTTTTTTGAGCAATTTGCTCATCCGATAATGTCTGAATATCGGCTTCCAGAGCATTTATCTGATTAACTGATTTTCTAAGTATTTTTATAATTCGGTCATTTCTACTACCGAAGATTTTTCTGAAGGTTTTAGACAGCATGAGTTTAGATGTAAAAGCGGTTACAAAGGAATCAAGATCAATAGATATAAGCGAAACATTATAATTCAAGCTAAAAGCTGTGGATATCGCTATTTTACCCAGAATTAATAAAATTATCTAAAAGCCAGGTGTTTAGCCAGACTCTTTTGATGGAATGAGTTTTTAAAGATCCCTGTAGTTTAATAAAATAGTAGAGAACTTAAAGAAATCTGGAGGTATTTCTATATTTTATTTTAATTTAAAGTAACTACAGAGCAAGTTGCAAGAAGAAACAGTAGTTAGTTAGAAGAATTAATAAACTTCATAGGGTTAACCTGCTTACCATTTTTTAACACTTCAAAATGTACATGCGGCCCAGTTGATCGTCCTGAAGAACCAATTTCAGCAATTTGAAAACCTTTCTCTATGGTATCTCCGACAGACACCAGTAATTTGGAATTATGCCCGTAACGAGTGGTATATCCATTACCATGATTGACATCAACCACAGAGCCATATCCATATCGTGTACCGGAAAAGGTCACTACACCTTTAGCAACTGCAATGACTGGATCAGACATTTTGCCCGCAAAGTCGATACCTTTATGCATTTCTCTCTTACCCGAAATAGGATGAGTCCGCATTCCATAGTAAGATGACAGCCACCCCGCACTTATTGGCCTTCCACGAGGTTGAACTTCTTTTAGCAAATTACGATTCATTAACAAATCTTCCAGAACCAGTAACTGGTTTTCACGATTTGATAAATCAGCAGATAGACTATCAATAGCTTTATGCAAATCCGAACTATTAACGGTTTTTAATGGCATAGTTTCTGGACCACCCACGGCTGGTATCTTGCCAAAATCAAATTCACCATTATCTATTTTGGCCATATGAATTAATTTTTGACCCAAAGCATCCAGTCTATTGACATGAGCCTGCAACAATCCCAGGCGAGACGAAAGCACTTCAATGTTAGCATCAGACTCCTGCTTTAAATCATCCAGATCCAGTTGCTGCTGATGAATAGAATCCTTCCACTCAGATACCTTCAAGCTTTGATCCGGGGCTGCTTCAGCTAACTGGTACCCCAGATATCCAATGCCTCCAGCAAAAGAACCCAGTATGAGAAGTAAATACAGGTAGTGATATGATTTGCACAATCCTATGCTACATAGAGTTCCTTTATTAGCAGATAGAAAAATGATATTCACTGTTGAAATAACCTCTTAAATAGCTTCGACAGGTTGAGCATAGGAAATCGGGGCAGTAGCACTATCATCAAAAGTGACTTCTTCCCAGGCTTCCTTATCAGCCATCAACGCTAACAACAGTTTATTATTTAATTCATGCCCAGACTTATAACCTGAGAATTCACCAATCAAACTATGCCCCAGCAGGTACAAATCACCAATGGAATCCAGGATTTTATGCTTTACAAATTCATTGTCATAACGCAAACCATCTTCATTTAGCACACGATAATCATCCAGTACAATTGCGTTTTCCTGACTTCCACCTAGAGCAAGATTATTTAATCTGAGATGCTCAATATCTTTTTGAAAGCCAAATGTACGTGCCCGACTAACTTCCTTAACGAAAGAAGTTGTAGAGAAGTTGATTTCACAGTTTTGCTTCTCGGTAGTAAATAGAGGGTGATCAAAATCAATTTCAAAACTGACTTTAAAACCATGGAAAGGTTCAAACTTAACCCACTTTTCCTTATCTTCGACTCTGACAGTTTTTTTGATACGAATAAATTTTTTGGCTGCAGATTGCTCAACAATTCCTGCTGACTGAATCAAAAAGACAAATGGCCCCGCACTTCCGTCCATAATTGGCACTTCTTCAGCACTCAGGTCAATATAAGCATTATCAATCCCAAGCCCGGCCATTGCTGACAACAAATGCTCAACAGTTGAAATACGTGCTCCATCCTGGCTTAGAGTAGTTGATAACTTAGTATCACCCACATTTTCAGGTCGAGCTAAAATCTCAACAGGCTCGTCCAGATCTACTCTGCGGAAACGAATGCCTGAATTAACCGGCGCAGGGCGTAAAGTTAAATAAACTTTTTTGCCCGTATGCAAACCCACGCCCATGGCACGGATCACATTTTTTAGTGTGCGTTGCTTAATCAAAGGATTTTCCTGATAAAAAATTAAAATTGTTCCAGCTAATTAAATTAGCCATTATAACCGTTAATTATGGCTTATAATTCATCAATAATCAATCCACTAATCCCTGCCTTTTCTCCGTTTATCACCTACCCCTGCCACTACTCCTATCGATTTCTAATCTGAAGTTTCTGAATATCCAGGACATAAGCATGGATCGCTTCCTGAGCTAAAGAAGAAATTTTAGTAAACTCGCAATGACACAGGTCTCTTTGCTTGGTTACCACTCTTACTGTGACAGGAAAAACCAGATCATCACTCGTTATAGTTAACGTACCAGCCACTACAACACCTACTTTAAAGTAACCACTACGAAAACAACAACCGCTACCACTGATATTTACCAAATAGGCCGAAGTTCCTCCAGCCTTTAACAGAATGGGACGATCACCGCCCGGCCTTATACGAAAAGCTTCCCGATGATCACCATTGTTATCAGGGATCTCAAAATCAACTTTCTTTTTTTTCCAGAACAAACTCCACCCTCCTGTTAGTAGCTCTATTTTCTGGCGTATCATTGGGTACCAGAGGAATAAAGTCAGCATAACCCGTCGCACTCATTCTTTCAGGATCAAGCCCTTGCTGAATAAAATAGCGTAAAACTGTAGTAGCCCTGACAGCAGATAATTCCCAGTTCGAAGGAAATGCTACAGTATCAATTGAACGGTCATCAGTATGACCTCTTATTGCAATACTGTAATCAGGGTTTTCCCTGAATATTTGAGTCAGGTTATTAAAAATCACTTTAGCAGCATCTTTGAGCTGAGCCTTACCCGATGCAAATAAGAACTTGCCATCAATACTTAGATTAATCTGATCACCCACCTGTTCCAGAGTGACACTTTCAGAAAGATCAGTGTGCTTAACCATGCTATCGATATCTGCATAGACTTTTGGTTTTAAGGTTTGAATAACATCGGGGGATGGATTCAATCCAAGCATATCCTCAACGGCTCTTAGAGGCTCTGGATCACGCCCTTCGCGTGATGCATAATCAATAACACTGATCTGTTCCCCGTCCCCATCCAGCACACTAATATCAGAAATTCGGGCCCTGAATGCTTTATCATCATAGTCAGCCAGGGTGTAAAGCAAGATAAAAAATACAAGAATCAGCATCATCATATCGGCAAAGGTTACTATCCAGCTATTGCCACTGTCTTCCTGCTCAAACTGATCCAGTAAACTTGTACCATCCATATCAACGGTTCCGTTCGTTTAAAGTCTGCATCGGCTTTCTCTTTTTGGCCGGAACAAATGAAGAAAGTTTCTCATATACAGACAAAGGATTATTATCCTGCAAAATACTCACGGCCCCCTGAAAGATAATCTCGAAGTTCATTACCTCGATCATTGTTCTGGAGCGCAATTTTCCTGCGATAGGTAAAAAGATGACGGTTGCAAGCAATGAACCATAGAAAGTAGTCAGCAGGGCAACTGCCATGGCTGGCCCCAGATTTTCCGGATCTGCCAGTAAAGACAGCATCTGGATCAAACCAATCAGCGTTCCCAACATACCAAAGGAAGGTGCATATAGAGCCATTTTTCTAAAAACATCCTGCACAATAAAATGGCGCATCTGCATCGATTCAATTTCTGTCCGCATCGCTGAACGTAAAGTTTCTTCGTCAGCGGCATCTGCAATCAGGGTGCACACTCTTTTCAAAAATGGGGAGTTCGTTTTGACATCAACCAGGCTCAGCAAACCTTTTCTACGGCTAATGGTTCCTAACTTGATCATGGTATTGATCAATTCCTGGGAATCCTGCTTGGGTGAGGAAAATACAAAATACGCACTTTTAAAGGCATTCAAAACATCCTTAAATTGAAAAGTCAGTAAGGTAGCCGCCATGGTTCCTCCCAACACAATCATAACGCCCTGAACATTCATGAAGTTATGTATATCGCCCCCCAGAAAAATGGCCGATACAATCAGCCCAATCCCGGAAATAATGCCAATTAAAGAGGCTAAATCCATACTTAATAACGCCTAATTTGTGTGTGACTTGAAAAACTGTTTTCGCTTAGAAAAGCTCTAACGTAAAATTTCTATTAAACCAATAATGTCTGAGAAAAGTCATTCCAACATTTTATCGGCTATTTATACACATACTTTAACTGTTAACGCATAAAAATCCACTCTACTTTGGTTTAATTACAGCCAAACCTATTTCCTTGTAGTATCAGCCTTTATTCTAGAATAGTTCAATGTGATAATAAGCCTTTATCAAAAGAATCACTGGAAAATCCTATGGCAATTAGAAACCGGGCGCGAAATGAAGAAGAATTTATTTACCTGATCAACCAGGCTCTGGATGAAATCTTTGATCTGCGTGCTGCAATCGAATATGACGAAGAATTTATGGATAATGCCGCGATGATTGTTGAGCCACTCAACAACGGCTTAACCCGCCTGCTAAATGCTGTTAAATCTGGAGAATATAAAATAGGTGAAGGAGATTACATCGAGTTTCTGCACATATTAAAAAATACTGACCAACGCGCCATCCCTTTCTGGTCAGTATTAAAACTGATTCTTGATACGCATAACAAAGGCTACCAGGAAGAAGAGTAATGGCTAACACAGACTCGCCATTCCACGGTCTTGAGGTTGAAGACAACCCGGTACTTGAAGTCACTGCTCAAGAACATACCTTGCAACAGGACCTTGATCAGTACATGTCGCATTTCAACGCACTTGCCGAGAATAGCGATGAACTGGAAAAAGCCAAACTCATGCTGGACATAGCCGAATGCCATCTAGGACTTGATCAGCAACAGCAAGCGCACGACTGGGCTGAAAAAACTTTTCAAATATTTGTTGATAATGATGATTGGCAACTTGCCGTCGATTGCTGCGATATCATTTACAACAGTAATCAAAATGATTCATTAATCGCTTTGGGTAACGGCATCTGGTTAGCGGTCACTTTCCCGGTCGACCCCAATGTCAGCGTGCAGATGTTGCATCATATTGTCGATGAAACACCGGATGACTCAGACGGTGCAGCCGTTGCCGCCATGCTTGCTCATTACCTGGCTGAAACTCGTGCAAATGATAAAGACCACAAAAACCTGACCTTTTTAACCAATCAGATCACTGCACAGGTAGCCAAACGTCATCGGAATATCTCTGACGAGGCAACCATGCAAACATGGATTAAAATGTATGAGCTTGACGATGTCAGTAAATTGCTGCCTAAAATGGCTTTAATACTTGACACTATCGTTGGAGAAAACTGGTGGTATGACCGTGATGAAATTCGCAGTCGACTACCAATAAATTAAAATCTGGTAATTAATATTAATGATTAAACCGGATAATATAGTCAGGCACCACAGCTACCGGTTTGATCATAAACGGACATCACTGACTTCAATTCATCAATGACTATACTTTGATCAGATGTATTTAACTGTAATAGTTCACGACAACTCTGCTGCGCTTTTTCATCGCTAAGAATCGTATTCACATAACGGCAGCCTTTTTTACAAATTGAGTTTATAACGCCATCAACCCGAGAATCATTCATTAATCCCACCCATTACACACAAAGGTAAAACACTAGTATAACGCTACAAAGTCCATTAGAAAATGGTAATATTGCTTTTTTAACTTAAAAAGGAGTGAGAAGTGAGTTTTCGTACCATGCAATTTCCCGAAATGATCATTAACAATATCGACAGTGATGGCGACTCAGCCAGTATTGAAATTGATTACGCTATCATTATCAAAAACATGGATGATGCAGAACAGGATACTCGCTGGCATGGCAAGGGATTATTAAAAATCACTGAACTAGTCTCCGAATCTGACCAATACCCTGATTTCCCTGCAACGGTAAAAAGCGCCGATATCAAGGATAATCAGATGACATATCGTGATGAAGTGGTTATCCCGATCAAATCTCATGGAAACGTAGGCATAACCTTGCAATTCGAAAATTTTTCTTCACCAATTAAGCTCATCGGTGAACACATGGATTTTGATCTGTCAGAACATGAAAAATATATCGAACACGTTGAATAACCGGTATTTATATACGAATAAAAGTTTCCCTGTAATACTTCATTTCATCGATAGATTCACGAATATCATCCAGCGCCAGGTGAGCGCCTTTTTTCTCAAAACCTTCTAGCAGTCCCGGTTTCCACAACCGGGCCAGTTCTTTAAGCGTACTGACATCCAGGTTACGGTACATAAAAAATGCTTCAAGCTCAGGCATCAGCCTGGCCATAAAACGTCGATCCTGACAAATACTATTACCACACATTGGTGATTTTCCGGCAGGTACATACTCTTTTAAAAATTTTATCGTATCCAGCTCAGCCTGGCGCATTGTGACTGCACTACTTCTTACCCGCTCCACCAACCCGGAATCACCATGATGCTTGGTATTCCATTCATCCATTCCCTGCAGAATTTCATCAGGCTGATGAATTGCCATAACCGGACCTTCTTCCAGGATATTTAAATCTTTATCGGTTACTATCGTAGCGATTTCAATGATTTGATCCTGCTGAGGTTCCAGACCGGTCATTTCCAGATCGACCCAAATTAAATTAGTTTTACTGACTGCCATTTTTTCTCTCGAAGTAATTCATGACCTTAGAATAATTACCCTTCGGTCACTCATAGTTATTTTCTGTTAAATTTAAAGTAAACTATAACAACCTGAAACCTTTTTAGAAACTTTATGCACACATTTACACTGATATTTTTGACCTTCCTGTTAGCATCGGTACTCACTCGCTTATGGCTATCACAACGTCAAATCAATCATATTCTGTCTCACAAAGATAAAGTACCGG
>JABHSO010000103.1 GCA_018669845.1 Gammaproteobacteria bacterium
AATGCAGAGCGAAAGCACCAGAGTTTAGATAAGACGCCTGACCAGGCTTATTTGGGATCCATAGCGCTGCCTGAAGCAGCATAATTTTTTAAACACAGAATACACTTAAGCGACTGTCCGATTTTTGGGGTCCATTTCTGTAGAGTCTCTGCGTAAAGAGTTGGCACAGGTAAGGGAAGAGTCTTTGACCGATGCCTTGACCGGAATTGCCAACCGTAAGGCTTTTGATCAGGCTCTGGAAAAGTCATTTCAGGATAATGCTGAAAAGAATACGTCCTTTTGTGTTGTCATTGCCGACATTGATTTTTTCAAAAAATTCAATGATACCTTTGGTCATCTGGTGGGTGATAAGGTACTTCGATTTGTCGCGGCAACCATCAAATCTTGCGTTAAGGGTAAAGATACTGCTGCTCGTTTTGGTGGTGAAGAGTTTGTCTTGATTCTGCCTGACACAGGGATGGAAGGTGCTGAAATTGTTGCTGAGCAAGTACGCAAAGCCATTTCTAAAAGTATTCTGAGGGATATCAAAAATAACGAAGAATATGGAAAAATTACTATATCTCTCGGTATTGGTCAGTTCAAGAAAGGTGAATTAACAAATGATTTATTAAAACGTGCTGATGAAGCACTTTACCAGGCTAAGGAAAATGGCCGCAACAGGGTTGAAAAAGCCCTTTAATCCCATGGTGATTTTTTCCTGAGCAATACTGACAACGTTTAGACCGTTCATTCAAAGGTGTTTTAGTAGGAGAGCCATGTCAAACACCCTTATGAACCCTTTAGCCATACTCCATCAAGATGAACATATTATTGTTATCCACAAGCCTGCTGGGCTGTTGATGCATCGCAGTCCCATTTCTCAAGATACGGTTTTTGTACTACAAACATTACGCGACCAAATAGGCAAAAGGGTCTACCCCATTCACCGTTTAGACAGAGCAACTTCTGGAGTATTGGCTTTTGGTCTTAACTCGGAAATGGCGAAAGCTGTTGCACAGCAGTTTGAAGATCATCTGGTTGAAAAAGAGTACCGTGCATTAGTTCGTGGCTGGGTCGATGATAACGGTCAAATCGACCACCCCATTAGAGATGAAGATGGCAATAAAAAAGCCCAGCAGGCAATTACCGACTATCGTTGTTTGCAAAAAATAGAACTGCCTTTTGAGGTTGACCGATACCCCAGCACTCGATACTCACTGGTCGGTATTTCACCTCAAACAGGCAGAAGACAGCAAATACGCAAACACTTTAAACATATTTCACATCACCTAATCGGTGACACCACTCATGGAAATGGAAAGCACAATCGCTTTTTCCGTGAGCAATATGATATTCATCGTTTGATGCTGACTTCTCACAAACTTTGCTTTGATCATCCCGTCACTCAGCAAAGACTGTGCTTTGAAGCAAAAACGGAGCCAGAGTGGGAGAAATTATTTGAAGTGTTTAACTGGCAGGTAAAAACAGGTCAGTCAGGCAAGGCAGAAGTCTAAAAGTATTAACCTACAATTATGACTAATCGCTTTCCATTTATCATACTTAGCCTATAAATTTATAGAATTAGTAATACTTCGTTAAATGCGAATGTATTTGTAATATTTATCGATTTTTATATAGTTCAAATTTGCCTTATTATATTCAGTTTACACTTACATTTCTATTACACCCTGTAATTCATGATGTCAGTTGAATCGCTGTCCATTTCAATGTCGAGTTTTGGTCTGATCTCATTAGCTGAGATTGGAGATAAAAGTCTGTTAGTTTGTATGACTCCTGCTACCCAACACCGGTATTGGCCTGATATTCTGGGTGCCATGTCAGCTTTAATTTTTCTCAATGTATTAGCTTTTTTGTTTGGTACCAGTGGTATCAGCCTGGAAAGCAACAGGTATCAACTAACTTAAAACTTTATTGATTTGAATGAGACCAACGACTAACAAAGAATATGTTGCGCCCTGGGAAAAAGCTTTTGACCGGGTTCTATCTCCACTGGATGAATTTATTCACCGCCAGACGACCAGTGGCATTCTGCTTATGTTGTGTGCTATTGCTGCACTGACTCTTGCTAATAGCCAGTGGAGTGATGCTTATCATCACTTTCTGGAAATGCCCTTTAGCATTGGAGTACCGGGGTTTTACCTGTCGAAGTCACTGCACCACTGGATTAATGATGGTTTGATGGCACTGTTTTTTTTCGTTATAGGCCTGGAGCTGAAACGGGAGATTCTGGTCGGTGAACTGGCTAACCTGAAACAGGCAATGTTGCCAATTATTGCTGCTATTGGTGGCATGGTGGTGCCTGTCATTATCTACATCAGTATCAATCCTGAAGGACATACTTTCGATGGTTGGGGTGTGCCAATGGCAACCGATATTGCTTTTGCGCTAGGCACCCTGGCGTTATTGGGTACACGTATCCCTAAAAATCTACTGACATTCCTGGTGGCCCTGGCCATTGTAGATGACCTGGGTGCCGTGATGGTGATAGCAGTGTTTTATACCGAAACAATCAGTATTCAGGCTTTGCTTGTTGCGGCTGTTACATTGGGTTTATTAATAACCCTTAATCTTGGAGGTATTCGCCGTTCATTACCCTATATTCTGCTAGGAATCGTGCTGTGGGTCGCGATGTTGAAGAGTGGTGTGCATGCGACTCTCGCTGGTATCTTTCTGGCTTTTACCATTCCGATGCGGCCAAAGTATGATGCGGATCGCTTTCTTACTCAAATTCATGAAATGGTAGGGCAAATTAAACTGGCTCACCAGAATGAAACGAATATCGTGAAGAATGATGATCTGCGATCCAAAGTTCATGCCCTGGGAAAAGGTGTGCAACTGGTTCAGGCACCCGCACAAATTATGGAGCGTACAATGCACATGCCCTCGGCTTACCTGATTATCCCGATATTTTCTCTGGCAAATGCGGGAATACCGGTCGACTGGTCTGCTTTAGGTGGTATTGTTACTCATCCTGTTTCTGTTGGCATTGCAACAGGCCTGGTTTTTGGAAAGCTTATTGGTATCGCCGGGTTTTCCTGGGTGGCGGTCAAACTCGGTGTGACAACTTTACCTCCAGGCCTGAATTTTAAGCACATAGTCGGTGCTGCATTGATGGGCGGTATTGGGTTTACCATGTCGATATTCATTGCTGAACTGGGTTTTGCCCACTCTCCAGAAGATTTGCTGATGGCAAAATCAGGGGTTTTAATTGCGTCTGCGGTGGCAGGAATATTGGGGTTTGTGTGGTTATATTTAACTACTGAAAAGCAAACTGAATAATATTTATAGCTTATTAAATTACATAAATTTGAAAAAAATTATGATAGAAAAACTAAGCAAAGGTTATGAGCGATTCCGTCAGGGATACTTTCAACGCAACCGGTCACGACTGGAACAACTAGCAGAAAAGCAAACCCCAGAAATAGCGATGATCTCCTGTTGTGACTCTCGTGTTGACCCCGGCATTCTGTTTGATGTTGAACCAGGTGATCTTTTTGTAATTCGAAATGTTGCCAACCTGGTACCTCCGTTTGAAACCAGAGGGGACTACCACGGCACCAGCGCCGCACTGGAATTTGCAGTAACCAGTTTGCAGGTGAAACAGGTGGTCGTGTTAGGTCATGCCAATTGCGGTGGGATTCGTGCCTTGATGGATAATGATTCGACGATAGAGTCTGATGGTTTTATCGATAGCTGGATGAACCTGGCGGCGACTGCAAAAAAGGAAGTGTTAGCACGTGATGACCTTAAGACAGCTGAGCAACGTATCGATGCCTGTGAGAAAGCAGCGATTAGTCATTCGTTAAAAAATCTGATGAGCTATCCGTGGATCAATCAACGGGTCAACTCTGGTTCTCTGGAACTGTTGGGTTGCTATTATGATTTACGCAGTGGTGAGCTTATATCGCTTGATGAAGTGAATGCTGAAGTAATGAAAGGCCGATAAGGGTTGTAATTATATTCGAAAAAATCGATGTAAACGTAATATATATTCGAATTTATTGTTTCAACTAATAACTGTAGTATCACCAGTATTCCGGTTTGTTGTAAAACCGCACTCATCTTTAACACTCTTTTAAATCAGCAACAGGTACACCAATGAAACGAATTCTATTATTTATTATGACCAATATCGCCATCATGGTGGTGCTGAGCATTACATTGAGACTACTCGGTGTGGATAGCATATTGGCAGAAAATGGTTCCGATCTAAATATCCAGGCATTAGTCATACTTTCAGGTGTCATTGGTTTTGGCGGATCGTTCATTTCATTGCTGATATCGAAATGGATGGCTAAACGAATGACGGGTGCGGTAGTGATTACTAATCCGAGCAGTAATGTAGAAAGGTGGTTAGTGAGTACCGTTGAAAAACAGTCAAAAATTGTGGGTATAAAAATGCCGGAAGTTGCTATTTTCCCATCACCCGGTATGAATGCTTTTGCCACGGGTGCATCTAAAAATAATGCATTAATGGCAGTGTCCCAAGGTTTGCTGGATAACATGTCACAAGGCGAAGTAGAAGCCGTTGTCGGGCATGAAATGAGCCATATTGCTAATGGAGACATGGTGACACTGGCTTTGATTCAGGGCGTGGTTAATACCTTTGTAGTCTTTTTATCTCGTATTGTCGGGCATGTTGTCGACCGGGTTATATTAAAAAATGAACGGGGTCATGGCATAGGATATTTTGTAACTGTGATGGTGGCACAGGTTGTTTTGTCTATTCTGGCATCAACCATTGTCATGTACTTTTCCAGAAAGCGTGAATTTATTGCAGATACTGGCGGAGCCGATTTAGCCGGTCACCAGAATATGATTGGTGCACTGAAGCGTCTTGGGCAGGTAGAACCAGAAGCTTTGCCGGAACAAATGGCGGCCTTTGGTATCAATGATAAAGGTGGAATTATGGCATTATTTTCATCCCACCCTCCTATTGAAGCCAGAATAGCGGCTTTGGAAGAGCGGGCTAAGGGGCGTCCATAAAACGTTGTCTCGGCTTTCCGAACAGGTTTTTAGTAATTAGTTACCGACCATAAACTCTATCTCATTGAAATATAACAATAAATGGGCTTAAAGCGGTTAGGAATCAATAAAAACTCCAGTGAAAAATGTTATCATTATATTTCAAGCTATTGATTTATAACAAAAAACATCAAACA
>JABHSO010000225.1 GCA_018669845.1 Gammaproteobacteria bacterium
ACCCTCAACCCATTTATACTTAAAAAGAACATTGAGAAGAAACTTAGGGTTATTTTTAAACTTGTAAAAGTTACCTCTAATGTGAGGCAACGTATCTGATTATTTTAATGCTACGGTTACCTTTTGTTATGAGTCAACGCGTATGTAATTATTTTTTAATAGCTGTACTTTGGGCTAAAGCTAACAGGACACCATAGGAATTTAGAGTTTTGGACAAACTCTGAAATGGTTTTAATGAATTTATTGTTTATGGAGAGTGTTTAAGAATTACCCTGTCCTAGTTGTTCACCAGTTTTGTTCCAGACCCAGTGACCCCATTCATCTTGATGAATTTCGCCTAGATCTTTTAACTTTTCCATAGCTTCATCAAATTCAGATTCCATCACCGAAATACTGGTTTTAGTATTATCGTCACTATCATCTGCTGCACGCAAACCGTAAGCCACAATTTCAGCATCACTGGCGTGCTTCCTTTCTTTCAACCAGAGTAGCATGAAAATCATGGCAACAAAGCCTATTAAAATAGTAACTAATATTAACATTCAAAAACTCTTATATAACTAGTTAGGGCGTATAAAGCTATTCTAAATATTTTATATATTAATGTAAATACTTAATAAATATAAACAAATCTTATAAATCTAGGTAATTAACGTTCAATAGACTTTTCAGATAAAAAGGTTTTAAATAAAAAATCAATTTACTCCAAAAGAAAGTTTAAATTTTACGATTTTTTATCCATTTCACTTCTTAAACTTTTTAACATCTTAACGCCCTTTTTACGTTGAGTATGCACTACATCAATTTTTTGGGATAATTTTTCCTTAGTATCTGAGTTTTTCTCATTATGCATCTCTTCTTTCAGAGATACTTCTTTTTGTTTTAACCTCATTAATAAATCTTGAAGTTCTTCTTTTCTCTGGTCTTTAATACCAATATCGAGATCAAAAAACTTCGCAAGTTTAATCAGTAATTTTTTACGCCCCATTCTTTATCTCCTCGTTTACTGATTGATGCTGATCATGAATTTCTTTGATCTCGCTATCATCAAGTTGAACAGTTTTCTCTGCTTCTGATAAATCTTTATTGTGCTTGATAAATATGGTTTGCCCCATCTCAATCAATTTCCGGGACATATCATAAACATATGCCTTATCATTCATTAAAGATATAGCCATATCGGCCGTGATCTGTTTTCCCTGAATCATTTCATTAATGACTTTATTTTGAAGAGTATACTGTGTGTCAGACTCCAGTTTTAACTGGTCTATCATTAATGAAGGAATGTCATCAGATTCAGCTGTACGTATTAATTCCAAAGACTTTACCAGTTGTGCAATCTGAATTCGTAAAACATTGTACTGATCCTTTATGACTGAGTTACTACTAATCGTATACTTAGCCAGGTTTTTTTGTAAATGTTTAACATCTTTAATGGCATCAACCATATTCTGGTTCGCTCTTCTCAGCCAGTGAATTTCCCCGGACTGTTCTAGCTCCCAACCAAAAGTGGCCTGACTAATATATCGAATAATCTCACCATATAGGCTTTTCACCTTTAATTCATAATAACGATCTATATCGAAGCTATCCTTTACCGGAAAGTCATTAGTCAACTTTTTAAGATCACTTTTTCCACTTAAAATCTCTTCTCTGGGAAGGCGGAGTCCATGAGAAATGATATCTATGGTGTTATCCCACATATGCAAGGTTTCATTGCGTACAGCTTCGGTAGCTGTATCTGCATAGCTAATAGTTGCTTCATGCAAGAAACGTGGCTTTAATCTAGATGGTGTTTTGACAGGAATAAGGCGTTGTAAAAAATCAACCATACGACGCATGACAGGAATCATGATTAGAACACCCAGCAAGTTAAATATTGTATGAAAAACAGCCAGTTTCAGGGTAAAGTCATCATCTTCAATACCTACTTTTGAACTGATTAAATCGACGAGTTGCAAAATCTGGCTGAGGAAGGTAATGGCTACAAAGCCAGTAACCAAATTGAAAATCAAATGGGCAACAGCAAGCCGTTTACCCTGCTCATTTGAACTGAGAGACCCAATAATAGCGGTGACAGTTGTACCAATATTTGCACCTATCGCCAGCGCTAGAGCATTATCATAACTAATTTGACCACTGGCTAATGCCGTGATGGTTAACACCAGAGTTGCATGACTCGACTGCATAACCACAGTTGCAAACAAACCTATAGCCGTGTAAATCATCAACCCCTTTAATCCACTTACGGAAAACTGGGTTAAATCCAGTGTATCTTTGAAGGCTTCAAAGCCTTCTTTCATATAATGGATGCCGAGAAATAAAAACCCAAGTCCAGCCAATACATAACCGATTCCTTTCAGTGTTTTAGAATTTTGAAATATCAGTAATGTACCAAAAACAAGAATAGGCATGGCATAGGCTGAAATTTTTACTTTCAATCCAAAACCTGCAATCAGCCAGGCACCAGTGGTAGTGCCCAGGTTTGCGCCAAAGATTATGCCTACACCTTCATACAGGCCAATCAATCCAGCACTTAAAAACGAAATGGTAATCACTGAAACCAGTGAGCTGGACTGCATGATACTTGTAGACACTATGCCAAAGGTCAGGCTTTTCCAACGTTTATTGGTCGCTTTAGCCAGTATTTTTTCCAGTGTGCCCCCGGTAAAGACTTTAAACCCAGTCTCCAGTGATAACATACCAAAAAGAAAAATAGCGACACCGGCTGAAATCACCTTAAAATCGGGACTTACCCAGAACCCCCAGCTAAGGGTGATTAAAATTGAAGGTAGTAGTATTTTTCGGAGCATATTGAATGGGATAAAAACAGGAGTTTTGGTTATAAAACAATAACCATTCGTAATCTGTTGTTATTCAGTTAATTCTAGTTGAAAATATACAAAACAACATAGAAAAATTATTACCGTATCAGCTTTTTCACTGACCCATAAAAAAGGGCTCACTGTTTCCAGTGAACCCTTCTAAAAATATATGGTTACCTGAACTTAGGCTACTTTTTTCATATTCCCACTGATAGAACGTATTAGAGGGTATAAATGTTCAGTTTCATCCTGTATTCGATTCAATACCATTTCAAAAATTTCTTTTGTTTCATCATTGAATTTATCGTAATTGGATATCAGCAACTTATGTTTACCAGGGTGAGACCATTTTTTTAGATATTTCTGAAAGATTCTCTTAATTTCAATAGAGCCTGACATGAAGTTTTCAGCTATTTTTTTACTTTTATCATCACCATCTTTCAAGATAGATGAATAAAGATGATTATCCTGAATTTCAAGATGGTTTTTAACCTTTTCAACATAATCAAAAAACAGATCACAGGTAATTTGTGTATCACACATTGAACGTTCTTCTATAAGATATAGAAATACATTCGATACTTCAGTGATTTTGTGGATTTGTTTGTATAGTTCGTCGTAAGTAATCATTATTGGTCCTCAGTTGTGTTAAAGCATAAACACACTCTTTTCTATTGTCCATAAAAAATCTAATGATTTAGTAAAAGTATTATTTTGTGACACTTTTATTAGATTTTATCGAGATTTTAAAAAAATAATTTAATCTATGTTAATGCAAAATATCATAAAACAGATGAAATATATTCAACTAAATCATAAGTAGCTAATAACAACTTTTTTATTAGCTTTCGTTAATAAAATCAGGACCTTCTCCATTGATGGAATTTTGTCACCCAGTTTAATATTTTTACTGGAGCATGAGCCCGTTTCCACTCACCAGCAGCAAACTTATTTGATTCAGCCAGGGTCGGGTAGATATGAATAGTGCCCAATATTTTATTAAGCCCCAGACCATGTTTCATCGCCAGTACATATTCTGCGATTAAATCACCCGCATGTTCGCCAACTATAGTAACACCCAAAATTTTGTCTTTGCCCGGAACGGTTAATACTTTGATAAAACCATGTGCCTCGCTATCTGCAATGGCGCGATCCAGGTCATCAATATTATAAGTAGTCACTTCATATTCAATATTTTGCTCTTTAGCTTCTGTTTCATTTAAACCTACCCTTCCAACTTCAGGTTCAATAAATGTAGCCCAGGGTATGATTGAATAGTCGACTTTAAATCGTCGTGCTATTCCAAACAGTGAATTTACCGATGTATACCATGCCTGGTGGGCGGCAGTGTGAGTAAACTGGTAGGGTCCGGCCACATCACCACAGGCATAGATAGTCGGTATACTGGTTTGAAGGTACTCATCAACTTCTATAGTGCCGTTTGAAGACAGTCTCACGCCTAATTCTTCAAGCCCAAATCCAGCTGTATTCGGCGCTCGACCAACTGCTACCAGTAAAGTGTCAAAAGGTATTTCAATCTCTTCGCCTTCATGCTCTGCAACAAGAATATTAACTCCATTTTTCACAATAACTTTTTTAGCTCTGTGATTTACCAGTACGTTAACGCCTTCGTTGGTAAATTTCTGCAAAATCAGTTCCGATATTTCAGGGTCTTCACGTCCCATCAATCGTGGAGCCATCTCGACCTGGGTCACATCAACACCTAAACGGTTAAAGCTCTGGGTCAGTTCTGAGCCTATAGGACCGCCGCCCAGAACGACCATTTTCTTAGGTTTCTCTCGTAGTTCCCATAAGTTATCTGAGGTGTAATAGTTGATTTTATCAATCCCTTGAATGGGGGGAACAAAAGGTCTGGCACCTGTTGCCACTACAATATTTCTGGCCGTAATAGTTTTTCCATCTACTTCTACGGAATATGGAGAGGTTATTCGGGCTTCACCCTGGACAACATCTACACCCAGCTTTGTGAATCGCTCAACAGAATCATGCGGTTCTATTTTTTTAATCACAGATTGAACTCGTTCCATCACATCTGCAAAATCAAAATCTGCATGTGCTTTTTTAATGCCAAATTCCTGGCTACGAGATATATGCGATAGAAATTTAGCCGAGCGAATAATAGCTTTTGAAGGCACACAACCTGTATTCAAACAGTCACCACCCATTTTATGTTTTTCAATCAGCGTTACTTTAGCCTTAACAGCAGCAGCGATATAGGCAGTAACCAGACCTGCAGAGCCACCACCGATAACTATTAAATTAGTATCAAATTTTGCGGGTTTGGGATAAACCTTTAAAGCTTTATTAGACTTAATAATGCTGACAACCTTACGACCAATAAAAGGCAAAGTAGCCAGTAAGACAAATGACAGAATAAGATCTAATGAGAGAATACCGGATGCCGACTCGATCTGTGCAAGCTGAGTACCGGCATTAACATAAACGATAGTTCCAGCTAACATACCTAACTGACTCGCCCAGTAAAAAGTAAATGTTTTCAGGCGGGTTAAGCCCATCACCATGTTAATCACAAAAAATGGGAATGCTGGAACCAGGCGCAATGCGAACAGGTAAAAAGCACCATCTTTATCGATACCTTGATTAATTGATTTAAGATTATTGTCAAACTTTTTCTGCACGCTGTCACGTAATAAATATCGTGAAACCAGAAATGCCAGAGTCGCACCTATAGAGCTAGCAAAAGAAACAATAATGACACCTGTGAACAGACCAAAAATAGCGCCTCCGGCTAAAGTCATAATAGCTGCGCCCGGTAAAGACGCCCCGGTTACCACAATGTAAATACCAAGAAAACCGAGAATTGTTAACGCAGTATTTTGCTGATAAAACTCCTGTAAAGATGTCTGCTGTGACTTGATAAAGTCGAGTGTAAAATACTGGCCAAGATCAAATACCAGGAAAGAAGCAATGATGCTAACAAACAACCCTAAAATGATTAATTTTTTCATATTAACTTTTATATTTTTTGTTTCAGTAAAGTTGCTATGACTTCCTGAGTTAACAGTTAGTTCAGTGATTGTTAATTGAAACGTTAAATATTACTACTAATACTAAGCTTTATTTTGAGTGAATTTTTTTAGGAAAATCATAGCTTTGCAGGTTGCCACAATGATCAATTACTTCCGACCATGCCATATCAAACTGAATACGGGCAATCGCACAGGTTGGCATATTGACCGTTTGGTATCCACAAAGTTTATTCAGCAAAGATGTCATATCAGGATTATGCCCGACTATCATTAATGACTTGTAATGAGATTTTGTCTTTCTAATGATATCAAACATTGATACCTGTCCCTCAAAATAAAGTCTGTCATCCTGAGTTATATAACGTGAATCATAACCTATAGCATCTGCCAAAATAGTTGCTGTTGTAATAGCTCTAATTGCAGGACTGGAAACTATAAGATCGATTTCTACATCAGCTTTTTTTAACCGTTCCCCCATATCAGGAGCACTTCTAAATCCACGTTTATTTAATGGACGTTGTATGTCCGATAAAGATTTATCTTTCCAGGATGATTTGGCATGTCTGACCAGGTAAAGAGTTTTCATTATAATATTTTTCCTGATATTAACCTGTTTAGAATAATTTAATGGAACCGGATGAGTTTTAATAATAGAAATTGTTAATTAAATTTAGCCACGTCATAACACTTCAGGTTATCTTCTGACCATTGCAAAATTTCGGCTTCTGTCCCCCTAAATATAACATCTACAGGTTTTTTCTTTAGCTGGTAATCATACATTGGGTCATAATAATCCAGCAATAACTGGCTGATTCCATCATCAAACAGGTCACTCTCACCCGTTTCAAATAAGTGTGTTAATGCTTTAGAAAAAGAAGCATGAATTCTTTGCATACGTTCTCCACCTAATCTCTTTTTGATCCTGATTAAATTATCCAGCACAAAAGAAGAAAAAATGGATTCGGCCTGATCTCCGTATTGCTGCTGATATAAAGGCCAGCTAGTTGAAATATAATCTTCACGAATAATCCTGACTCTGTCAGGTAAATCTCGTTGTAGAAAGATTCGTGGTGCCAAAATCATCTTTTGATGAAACTCGAACGGTAAAATTAATCGCCCGATCATCTTTCCTTCATCTTCAAGCAACAACCCTGATTCAGGGTATTGGTGACGATATTTTAGACAATCAATAGAAAGCTGATTTTCCCAGTTGATAGGCGTTGGCTGATAGTCATTTACATCACGTCCAAACGCTGAACCTTTGTGATTAGCCAAGCCTTCCAAATCAACATGATAAGGCGTTTTCTTTATTACTCGTGTTTTCCCGGAGCCAGTTAAACCACTTAAGATGACAAACGGTATTTGCGACACACTCACATCAAGCTGTTCAAGCAAATAACTGCGCATGGCTTTGTAACCACCCTTGATTAAAGGATAATCAATACCCTGTTCTTTAAGCCATGCCTGAGTAGTTCTAGACCGTAAACCACCACGAAAACAATACAAATAACCCTCAGGCTTACTAACTACAAATTGTTCCCAGTCATCTAAACGTTGTTTCCTGATTTCAGGTGTTGCCAGCTTTAACCCTAGCTCTATAGCTTCATCCTGCCCTGCATCTTTATATTGTTTCCCAATAACAGCTCGTTGCTCATCATCCAGTAAAGGCACATTTAAAGAGTTCGGAAATGCACCGTTATTAAATTCAACAGGGGCACGTACATCCATCATTGGAATATTATTAAGAAATAGATCGAGATAATTATCAGTATTCGACAGCTTGGACATATCAAGTTTTTAGTTTAAATTTATCATTCGATTCTACCAGACCTGATTAATTCATGAATTGATCAGAGGTTGCTTAATGTTTAATTTGCCAGCATTGGTGAATCTTTGGACGCCTTTTGAAATCTTCCGGAATAGTTTGATGGGTAATATCAGTAATATCGAATTGTTTTAGCAGTGAGGAACTTAACTTAAACCCCTTTTTATTCGTCGAAAATATTAATTTGCCTTTTTTATACAATAAGGCCATAGACTGGGTGATGAGTTCTTCATGATCTCGTAGAATATCAAGCGTGTCGTGCATTTTTTTAGAATTTGAAAATGATGGAGGATCAAGAAATATAAGATCAAATTTATCGCCCAAATCATATGCTTCAGGCCGCTCAAGTAAGTCAACACAATCAGCCTGAATGAACTTATACTTATTCTCATCCTTCAAGTCATTCAATTCAAAATTTTCTTTGGCCCAATTAATATAGGTTCCAGACATATCAGTACTAATCACCTGACTAGCGCCACCCAAAGCTGCCTGTACACTCACAGATCCTGTATAACAAAAAAGATTTAACACCTTTTTATCTGTCGCTAAAGTTGAAACCATCTGGCGAGTATCTCGGTGATCAAGAAATAGACCTGTGTCCAGATAATCGGTTAAATTAACCAACAGTCGAGCATTGCCCTCCTTAACTTGAAATAACTCTCCCTGTTTATCCTGCTTTTCGTACTGCAGTTTGCCACGTTGACGCTGGCGTAATTTGCAGAATAGTTCGCTGTCACTCAGATTAAAAACTTTTTTGACAACAGACTGAGCAAGTTTAATTCGTTTTTCTGCCGTTTCTGGTTCTATAGTTTTAGGAGCCTGATATTCAGATAAATGATACCAGGCCTGATCCGGATTCAACGCGTTAGTGTATTTATCCAGAGAAAAAGCAAACTCGGGTAGATCAGCATCATAAAGGCGATAGCAACTCACATCCTTTCGTTTAGCCCAACGAGATATATGTTTTGTATTTTTAATCAACCTGTTTTTCAAAGCATTCGCTTCAGGGTCATTGCTGTCAACTGCTGGTAATATAGCCGGAGGTTGTTTAATTTCTTCAGCTTCAGGCTGAGAAGCTTGTTGTTGCTCAGCTATTTCAAACGATGCAAAAACACATTGAATCTGACCATTATTAACCGATTTTTTAGCCGTTCTATTTAATCGCAAACGGTGTAACAGATCAGGGTTTGCAGAAATGATATGAACCGAACTATTTTTAAACTCAGATAATACCTTACCCATTTGAGTATAAAGGTTACCAAGCCCCTGCTCTGCTTGAAGTCTTTCACCGTAGGGTGGATTGAAAATAATAATCGGAGGTTTAGTTACGCAGTCGGGTTTGAGTGATTCCATATCCATTTTCTTAAAATGAATCAACTCTTCAACACCCGCCCGCATGGCATTGTCCTTAGATATTTCTATAGCTCTTTCGCTACTATCACTGGAAAATATTTCACAATCGGCCTGCTCATCAATACCGTCTTCAGCTTCTGCTAAACAGCTTTCCCAACATTTTTTATCATGTTGTAACCAGCGCAAGAAGCCAAAATACTCGCGATCAAGTCCAGGTGGAATATTTGCGACTACCATAGCGGCCTCGATAGCAAAAGTTCCAGAACCACACATCGGGTCAATTAAACTGTGTGTTTTAGCAGTTTCACGGTTCCAACCTGCTTGCGCCAGTAAAGCTGCAGCCAGATTTTCTTTCAACGGAGCCCCGCTGTGTTGTAAACGGTATCCACGAAGGTGCAGAGATTGGCCCGACAGATCCAGACTTAAAGTGGCATTATTTTTATGAATATTTAAATGGATATGTAAATCTGGTCGTTGCTTTTCAATAACAGGTCGGCTATTTACTGTATTTCTAAAATAATCTACAACCGCATCTTTAACTTTTAACGATGCATAATGGCTATGATTGATATCAGAACGGGATAAAGTTGCAGATACCGCCAGACTATGTCGTGATGATAAATGACTGGACCAGTCAACGTCATACACGCCCTGATAAAGAGCTTCTTCGGTATCTGCTCTAAAGGTTTTAATCGGCATATACACCCGATTTGCCAGTCTTGAGTAAATACAGATTCTATAAGCCAGCTCAATGCTACCTTTTAGCTCAATGCCTCCGTAGACTTTTTTGATCTGTTTAGAATCGTCATCTACACGGGAATATATTTCACGAATTTCATGAAATAAAGCAGTTTCAAAGCCTTTATGGCCTGTAACAAAAAAATTATAACTAGTTATCATAATTAAAAAACTATTAGAGGTAATTTACCACGAAGCACACGAAGAGCACGAAGGGTAAAAATTTGGATTTGACCTTAAATATCATTTATTTACCAATATAAATTCAGGAAAAGAGATCAAAAAGTCTTGTTTTTCACCTTTAATTTCTTCGTGTTCTTCGTGAACTTCGTGGTGTAATCTCATCACAAAAGAACCTTTTCCATACCGCCATGCGATATTTTCTGTAAAAAGTCATTCAACCACTGGTCGCCATATTTCTGCCTGGCCATTTCTACCACGATATAATCTGTGCTCATACCAGTCAGCTTTTCATAACGTGATAGCCCCTGTTGGCAAGCCGGACAAGTAGTCAGACATTTTACTTCAGCTTTATTATCACCCGCCTGGACCACTTTTTTGGCATCTTGCATAGACTCAAGTTTTCTAGTGAATAACTGATGAGCAATATCTGGTCTTGCAGTGGCTAAGGTACCTGATTCACTACAACATCTATCAGTGAGTTCTACCGGTTGTTGCATCAGCTCAGTTGCCACCTGTATAGGAACCTGTTGTTTAACCGGTGTATGACAGGGATCGTGCAGAATGTATTTAGTTTCTGTTTCAACATCAAGAGTTAAGCCTTTCTCCACCAGGTATTCGTGAATATCCAGGATGCGGGAACCGGGAAAAATACGTTCAAATTCATATTTTTCCAGCTGATCCAGACAGGTTCCACAGGAAACTATTACGGTTTTTATATCCAGATAATTTAACGTGTTAGCTACTCGGTGGAATAAAACACGATTTTGTGTAGTTATCTGATGTCCCAGAGCTTCTTTCCCGGCTGCAATTTGAGGGTAACCACAACAAAGGTAACCAGGTGGCAAAATGGTACGTGCTCCTGTTTCATATAACATCGCTATAGTCGCCAGACCAACCTGACTGAACAGTCGCTCAGAACCACATCCGGGAAAATAAAAAACCGAATCTCGTTCTTCCTGCGGTATTTTGGGGTTACGAATAACTGGTACCATCTGACTATCATCTGCACCTAGCAACTGCCGCATAGTTTTCGATGGAACATTTGCCTGCACAGGGTTTCTGACAAAGTTAATAATCTGTTGTTTGACAATCGGTGTGCCCGTAGTGGCTCGAGCTTTCTCCTGACGTTTAGGTGCTAGCCCAAATATTTTAAGCCCCATGCGTAACCATCGGATAGACTTAAATCCTAATTGAAGCATAAATGCACGAGCAATCTTGATTAGCGTAGGATCCTGTAAATTCAAAAACCATATCGCAATCATCGAGCCCAGACTAAAGCGACGATGTTTGTTATTCGTGAGCAATGTACGCATGGCGATACTGACATCACCAAAATCAATATTCACCGGACAGGGGTTGAGACATTTATGGCAGGTCGTACAGTGATCAGCCACATCATTCAATTCATCGAAATGACGATTAGACAGACCCCGACGCGTCTGCTCTTCATACATAAAGGCTTCAATAATCAAGCCGGTTGCAAGAATTTTATTACGTGGTGAATAAAGCAAATTAGCGCGAGGAATATGCGTCATACATTCTGGTTTACATTTGCCACAACGCAGACAATTTTTAATGGAGTCATTGATAGCCCCCAGATCACTGTATTCTAGAATCAGTGCTTCTTGCTCAAGTAAACGCAATGAAGGTGTATAGGCATTTTGAAGGCCAGAACCTTTCAGTAGCTTACCTTTATTGAACCGTTGTTCAGGGTCCACACGTTGTTTGTACTTGGCAAAAGCCTGTAATTTTTCTTCCTCTAGAAACTGAATTTTGGTCAGACCAATGCCATGTTCTCCAGAAATCACACCATCCAGAGAAGTTGCAAGCTGCATGATTTCTTCCACCACCAGTTCGGCCTGATGCAGCATTTCGTAGTTATCAGAATGTACCGGAATATTGGTATGTACATTACCGTCACCCGCGTGCATATGCAGTGCAACAAAAAGTCTCGAATCTTTGACCGCTTCATGAATAGCTGAGTACTCTTTCCTTAGTTTTTCGTATTCGTGACCTGAAAAAATCTCATCGAGGTGTTGTTTTATCTGCTGCGTATAACTAACCAAAATCTGTTTTTTAAGCAGGCAATCAATGATTTTATCGTCATTGGCAAATTTGAAATCAAGTTGATCGATAAATTCTGAAGCTAGTGATTCTGAATAAGTCGTCCATTGCTGCCATTGCTCAATTTGAGTCGTTAAGTGATTTAATGCGAAGTCAATTTTAGAATCAAATAATTCATTACTATCGGATTTCTGTTTAAGTTTATGCTTTTTTTCCAGCAGGTATTTTTTAATGGCTAAACTGCTGTCAATTTTATTGCGGATTGAATGCCGAATATTAATGGTCTCAATGCCCCGACTGTATAAACTCAAGTTTTCCAGTGGAATAACGACATCTTCATTGATTTTAAAAGCATTGGTATGAGCCGATATCGCAGCTGTTCTAGCCCGGTCAGACCAGAAGCGTTTACGAGCCTGTTCACTGACTGCAATAAAACCTTCTGCTTCGCGTTTATTAGCCAGCTCCACAATATCGGAGCAGTTTTTTGCAAGCAAGTCTTCATCATCAGAGATTATATCGGCCAGCAATAACATTTTAGGCTGGTCAGCCCGGTTCGCTTTGGTACTGTATTTAATCGCTTTGATGTAACGAGCATCCAGATGTTCAAGGCCGGCTAACCACACGCCTTTAGTTTTATCGATAAGATCTTTTATTTCGACGATAGCTGAGACATCTTTACCCGCATCCGGATTGAAAAATTCAAGACAAACAGTTCGTGTAAATTCAGGTACTTCATGTAAAACAAAGACGGCTGAAGTGATTAAGCCATCACAGCCTTCTTTCTGAATACCCGGTAAACCGGAAAGAAATTTATCAGTTACATCTTTGCCCAGTCCGGCTTTTCGAAAAGAAGCACCAGGTATAGTTAAAACTTCAGGTTCATCAGTCAACCTTCCTGTAACACGATCATAACGGCTAATTTCGAATTCAACTTGCTGCTGCAGGTGAATTTTACCCATGTTGTGATTAAGGCGTTTAACTTCGAGCCAGTTGGCATCGGGCATCACCATCTTCCAGCTCAGTAAGTTATCCAGTGTAGTACCCCAGATAACCGCCTTTTTACCACCAGCATTCATGGCCACATTACCACCAATGGTTGAAGCATCCTGGGAAGTTGGATCAACAGCAAATGCCAGTTTTTTAGCATTAGCTTTTACAGCTACACGTTTGGTTACAACGCCAGCCTCGGTAAAAACTGTGTTTACAGTTTTGTCTGTTCCTGGAAGTAGTTGCGTCTCAATTTCACCCAATTTTTCCAGCTTCTCGAGGTTGATTACTGCTGTATTTTCATACAGAGGAATTGCACCACCGGTGTACCCTGTTCCACCACCCCTGGCAATAATGGTTAAATCAAGCTGTCCACAGGCATGCACCAGATTAGCTATTTCATCTTCAGTATCTGGTGTTAGCACTACCATTGGATACTCAACACGCCAGTCAGTCGCATCGGTGGTATGAGAAACTCGCGTCAGACCACTAAAATCTACATTATCCTTTTTCGTGATTTTTCGAAGTTTACGTGCAATTTTATGTCGCTGTGAAGCCAGGTTATTGAGCCATGATTCAAAATCACCTACCGTAGTGCGGGCTGCTTGCAGTAATGCTAAAGCCTGTTGATTATCATCGGCACGTTTTTCTATTTGTAACAGGCGATGACACAATGCAGTTGTCAGTTGTTTCAGACGTTTTTGATCTGACAGTAAATCATCCTGTAGATATGGATTACGTTTTACAACCCAAATATCGCCCAGAACTTCAAATAACATTCGGGCTGAACGGCCTGTTCGTCGTTCACCCCTCAGTTTATTCAAAACATCCCACCACCGTTCACCCATCAGTCGATAGACTATCTCCTTATCTGAAAAGGATGTGTAGTTATAGGGAATTTCGCGAATTCTTTCAGGCATTGTGTGTGAATTGAAAAAGGATAAGGTTGGTCAAAAGGGTGAGTATATTATCACGGGAATAACCACAGAACACACAGAATACACGGAAAAGAAAAACCTTGAATACCCTTTCTGTGTATTCTGTGGTTAATTAATCTTTACTAATCAAATGAACATCTCTTTGCGGGAATGGAATCTCAATATTTGCTTTACGAAGAGCTTTTTCAAGCTCGAAGTTGATATCACTGGTTACTATTTTACAGTCATCGGCAACTTTGATGAAACAACGCAGCTCAAAGTTAAGCGAACTGTCACCAAATTCTTTAAAAAATACCCAAGGTTTAGCAAGAATAGGACTTTGGGAAATGATCGAATCATGTTGATAAGCAATATCAAGAAGAATCTCTTTCACTTTCTCGGGGTCGGTTCCATAGGCAACACCAATAGGCACAATAATTCTTCCAATAGAATCTCTAAACATCCAGTTAGTTACCTGGCTTGAGATCAGTTCAGAATTGGGCACCATGATATCAGCACGATCAAAAGTTTGAATCTGAGTCGAACGAATACTGATTTTTTTGACGTAACCTTCCGTTCCACCAACCACTATCCAGTCACCTGTTTTAATTGGACGTTCGAAAAGTAAAATAACACCGGAAACGAAGTTATTAACGATATTTTGTAAGCCAAAACCAATGCCAACCGATAAAGCACCTGCTATCAGTGCGATATTAGCCAGTTCAAAACCAGCAATAGAAAGACCTATTAAAAAAGCAACCGCTACACCAAAATAACCGGTCAGAGAAATCATCGCTTCCTTGGTGCCTCTATCCATACGAGAACGACTTAGCCAGCTCTTATCCATGCGTCGCTTAACCCAGCCAACTATTGATAACATGACCGCAAATGTCAGCACAGCAATGACAATTTTTAACGGTTCAATTCTGACCGTTCCTATATCAAAACCTTCGATAACATTGTCTTTCAATGAAATTAAGCTGCTATCAGGAAAACCCCAAATTTTGAGGAAAGCAACAAGAAATATAGACCAGCTAATGATAGCAAAGGTAAATCGAAACCAGATTGAACCCGGAATATATTCATCAGATTTCACACCAATAAATTTACGAAAACGTTGCTGCCAGACAGTTCGTCCTTCATCCATACTGTCCAGAAAATCTGTCCATATCCGAATAATGAATGTAGTTAAAGTCCACAATAGAATTGAACCGGTTATTGCCAACAGGATATACATAGCCAAATTCACATACCCCAGCCAGTCCGCAACAAGACAACCCAATAGTCCAACAATTATTAGACTACGTAATAATAGAACATTACTCACGCCTTCATAAAAGCGGAATAACCAGATGGCCCAGATAAGATTGAGTACCAATAAAATCAAATAGACATTGCGTAATAAAGCCGTTATTTGAACTGGAAAGTCATGAATTTCCAATGCTGAATACATTAAAAACCCCGCTAATAACAGCTTACTCAATAACCGCAATCTGCGAGCTAACAACCTGGAAATATCTTCTGACAACCGGGTGAATCTTTGTCCAGGTGGACAGGGGTTGAGTAATACTCTTATAGTCAGGCTTAAGATTGTATATAAAAAAATTCCAATAATGACTAGCCCGGAAAAATACCAGCTAGATTCAACCAGTATAAAATAAATGAAATAAAGACTCAGAACGGCCGTTAAAATTAACGTCAGTAAGTAACGGTTTAAACAAGCAATCAGTGATATTTGAAACTGACTAAAGTAACCCTGCTGATTTGACTCATTGTAAGATTTCAAACTGGCCTTTAACCAACGCTTTAATAACACGATGACCATCAGCGAAAAACCGACGATCAATGATAAAATAACTGCATTATCGATAATATTCTGTAACCCGGCTTTACCTTCGATAAAATCTATACCGGCTGTTAAAATTTGTGCCGGATTGAGAATGACATTTTTGAAGTTTTCAAACAGATTATTTTGCTGAGCCAGTAACTCCCCTGTCAGAGCCTTTTTTTGTCTTTCTAGCGTCATTTCCATAGTTTCATGGCTTCGTAACAATAGCAGTCGACAACTGGCTAATTGTTGCGCATTACTTAACATACTTTGGTTTAGGCTTTGTCGCTTGAGACTAACATCAGCGCTTTCTAACAAGGCTTGAGACCCAAGCAGGTCAAGATCATCCGCACTTCTATTGATTGCTTTTTCGTTATTATCTATACATTCGTTCGAAGTATTTCTGACGAAAACCTGTTGCTCCTGAAATTCAGATAAAACATCAGGTTGAATAATGGACTGAGGATCTTTTAGAGCATCTTCTATGACTTTCAGTTTGCTCTCTGCTTCACCAATACGCAGGCTCAATAAAGGATCAAGTGCATGAGTCAACGATGAAGAAAGCACCAGCAGAATAAATAAAATTAATCGCATATGCTAAAATCCAGTGTTTAAGTAGATAAATGGTATAGAGAGAGAAATCACTAGTGTTATTTTAGTTTTTGCTTATCAATATTGAGTGAATAGAATTGGCGTTATCTCTATTTTAAACTTTATAATGGGTGATAACATAAAGTAATCTAAGGTTTATTCTCAACCTGTTTTTTAAAATGTGCATTATTTCCAGCCAATTGTAACTGGGTAATTTCAAATTTACAGACTATTATTAGTTACATCTGCATAAATATAAATTTGGAGAAAAATTATCCCGTTTAGGCCAGTTTTTCACATTATTCTGATATATTAATTTACTCGTTATTAAATGATAGCAGCTTTACAACAATTTCCCCGCTTCGATAAAGGAAGCCCTTCTTCAGAATATCAGCAAATAATCAATTTTTGTGTTAATTATCTGGAAGGCATGCTTGTAGGCCTGATTCACATGGAGATTCCCTCAGATATTGAGCAACATGCTGATATTATTAAACCTCTTCAACAGCGATTATTAAGTAGAGAAAGAACCGTTAGGCATGCTTTTCAGTTCCAGATTGAAAAGCATTTTTCAGATTTCAAATCAATAAGCCGTAGCAGATTGAATGTTAATTATGCCAATCATAGTTTAGCCGGGGGGCTGTCGGATCATAAGGCCACACAAATCAGGGAAATTATTGAGACTATAAGTTCAAAACACCAGAACAACCATAAGAATCAGTTACAAAATACAGCCAGACGTCTAAAGACATTAGTCCATCGATCTGATGATAATTATGATGACAACCCAATTTCTCCTTTAAAACTCAGCAGGGCTTTTCTTGCAAGCATTGAAACATTAAACCTTACTGCTCAGAAATACCGATATCTTTTTCAGTTATTCGATCATACTCTAGATCAGCAACTGGGTAACTTTTATGACCAGATTGACCTGGGGCTTTACCATTTGGACATACTGGTAGAGTTAACAGATGCCTCACTTTTTTTACCACCAGAGGAGGAAGAAACTCCCCCTGCCCCCCAGCCTTCCAGTGAAGTTGAAGCAGTCGATAATTCAATAACTGAAGTACTGGAACCAGAAAGTCAAAAAAGTACGGTCACATCAATTCAAAATCATATTGATAAAATCAAGGGAAGACAATTAGAGTTCGAGCATAACATTGAGGAATTTAAACTCTCCACAGAAAATGGAACCGTGGATTTTGTAAACCTGTTTTCAAAGCTAAAGAAAAAATAAAGCCACTGGTAGATAAAAAACAGCTAAACGATATTAATAAGTTTGCTCATTTTTTCACAAGCCTACTCAATAACAGTCTGTTATCAACACCCTTAAAAACACAGTTATCTCGACTTTCCTGCCCTCTTTTAGAAATGGTTCTGATCGACCCTTTCTTTTTTCGTTCAAGTTCACACCCGGTAAATGATTTTTTACAGTCTATTGTCGATTTTGAGTTAAGATTTAATCACCAGGGAGAAAGTCTAGCCATCCTTGCATCATCCATTGATTCATTACTTCAAATTGAAAAGCCTGGCTTGAGTGACTATCAACCGCTCATTGACGACTATGAAAACTTTAAAACAATTGAAGCTATCAGGCTGGAAAAAATTAAAGAAGAAAAACTAGAGCAGGAAGAAAAGCTGAAAGATGAAATGCTTCAGTTGATAAATGAAGTCACCAAAGACCTTGTGGTAGAACAGGAGGTCATGCAATTTTTCTATGATGACTGGCAACTACTGTTATTTCATTTAGCTCAGAAACAGGGAAAAACTTCATCTGAATTTAAAAACTCAGTCAATATTGCAAAAATGTTGAGCTGGTTTCTTGATGAAAATAAAAAGGGTTCACATCCCAGGTTTGAAACTACCTCTTTTAAATCTTTATTAACTTCTATTGAAATTGGACTGGTAACACTTAATTACTCCAGTGAACATCGTCACCGGGTAAGAAAATCACTAATAAAAGAATATAAACAGGCGAATGAAAAACAGAAAGTAACATTTATTCCCACTCCAGCACAAAATTCAAGTGTCAATAAATTAAGGCTGGCTCATGGCAATAATCTAGCTTTAAGCGACGAATATAGTGAGTTAGTAAAAAAACTGTCTATGGGGGACTGGGTTGAAATTAACACATCAAATAATATAAAATTTACTCGCGCTAAACTCAAGTGGAAAGCGGCTGACTATAGCCTGTTTATTTTTATCGACCAACGCGGTCATAAAATAAAAGAGTGCGCTCTTACTGAACTGGTTCAGGACTTTTCAAACGGCAACATAAAATTACTTAAAAAACCCTCAACACGTTACAACTCTTATTTCTGATAACAAGCAGGTCTATTGATTTAAACCCACTATACCTAGTGTTTAGACAGTTAAACCTGAAGAATTAATCTTGCAGGATCTTCCAGCACATTCTTAATCGTTACCAGAAACTGTACCGCTTCACTGCCATCAATAATTCTATGATCATAAGTTAATGCAAGATACATCATGGGTCGAATTACAATTTCATTATCGATGACAACTGCTCGCTGCTGAATTGTGTGCATACCCAGTATCGCCGACTGAGGCGGGTTCAAGATTGGCGTGGATAACATTGAGCCAAATACGCCTCCGTTAGTAATACTGAAAGTACCTCCAGTTAAATCATCTATTCCTAACTTTCCATCCCTGGCTTTTGTCGCCAGGTTACGAATTTCTTTCTCGACATCGGCATAACTCATTTCATCAGCATTACGCAATATGGGAACGACTAGACCTCTTTCTGAACTTACAGCAATCCCGATATCAAAATAATCATGATAAACAATATCGCTACCATCAATGGAAGCGTTCACCGCAGGAAATCGTTTCAACGCTTCTACGGAAGCCTTGGTGAAAAATGACATCATGCCCAGTTTTGTGCCATGAGTTTTTTCAAAAGATTCTTTATATTTTGAGCGAATTTCCATCAAAGGTTGCAGGTTAACTTCGTTGAAAGTTGTCAACAGGGCTGCAGTATTTTGAGCTTCTTTCAGTCGCTCAGCAATTCTTGAGCGTAATCGACTCATTGGAACACGGCGATCATTACGCCCTTCATTCGACTCTATCACCGTGGCTTCAGTTTGAACTGGAGGTGCAGCTGCAACAGCTGTTACTGTGGCAGTTGCTTTGAGGTGTTTTTCAACATCCTGCTTTGTAATTCCACCTTTAACTCCCGTGCCATCGACCTGTTCCTGAGAGATATTATTCTGTTTAAGTAACTTTCGCGCAGCAGGACCAGCTTTTGAACTTTTGCCACTGGAGTCGTCATTAACTTCAGCGGGTTGCTCTACAGACGCTTCAGTATCAATTTTACCTAAAATTTGATTATTAGTAACATTGGTTCCTTCTTCCATTTCGATAGAGGTGAGTACACCCGTAGCAGTTGCCACTATTTCCAGCACTACTTTATCCGTTTCAAGTTCAACAATAATATCATCCCGTTGAACTGCATCACCCACCTGCTTATGCCATGCACCCAGCGTGCCTTCAGTCACAGACTCAGGTAAAACTGGAACTTTAATTTCTACTAACATGTTAAATTTCTCCGGAATTTTATTTTTTTACATTTCAAAAGCAGCTGAGACAAGATGGTGCTCCTGCTCAAGGTGAAGTCCCATATAACCAGCCGCAGGTGAAGCAGCTGATTGTCTACCGGCATAAGCAACGGTAATATCTTTGCAGGAATCCATCAATAAGGATTTTATATACCACCAGGCTCCCTGGTTTCGGGGTTCATCCTGACACCAGATCACTTTTTCTAAATAAGGGTATTTGTTCAAAATATCACCTACTTCTTCAATAGGGTAAGGATAAAGTTGTTCAATTCGCACTATTGCCGTGCTGTTATCATATTTCTGCTGCCTGGTTTCATGTAATTTAAAATAAATTTTACCGCTACAAAAAATCAGCCGTTTTACAGCTTTATTATCCAGTTCATCCGCCTCTTCTATAACCGGTTTAAACAGCCCTTCAGCCAGATCACTTAACGGCGAGACCGCTGCTTCATGCCTCAGCAGACTTTTTGGGGTCATGACAATTAAGGGTTTACGAAAATCACCTACCAGCTGGGAACGTAACAAGTGGTATATCTGAGCCGGCATCGTGGGCATAACCACACGCATATTATTTTGTGCACAAAGTTGTAAATATCTTTCAAGCCGGGCTGAACTGTGTTCTGGTCCCTGACCTTCATAACCATGGGGCAGCAGCATGACAAGATTACACAAACGACCCCATTTCACTTCTCCAGAGGAGATAAATTGATCTATGACAACTTGTGCACCATTAGCAAAATCACCAAACTGAGCTTCCCACAAAACAAGGGTTTCGGGGTCAGTCGACGCATAACCATATTCAAATCCGAGTACAGCTTCTTCTGACAAAAATGAGTTGATCACTTCAAAACGTGCTTCACCCGTTTGTAACTGTTTTAAGGGAACGTGTAATCCACCATCGGCAGTCTGATCATGTAAAACTGCATGGCGATGGAAGAAGGTACCCCGTTCTGAGTCCTGTCCGGATAACCTGATCGATTTCCCTTCAGTTAACAATGTGCCATAGGCCATCGTTTCGGCAAAACCCCAGTCACAGAAAATTTCCTCATCCAGCATTTTGCTACGTGCATCCATAATTTTTTTAACCCGGTGATGCAGTTCAAAACCTTCGGGAAGCTGAACCAGAGTTTTACCAATATTTCTGAGGTGATCGATATCTAATGAAGTATCAGGAATACGGTTAATATCACCGTGAGTGTAGGCTTCCCAGCACAATCTATATTGATCCTCTAAACCTGAAATCACATTGAGAGCTACTGTTCCGCCGTGTTCAAGAGCTTTTCGGTAATCACTGATCATAGTGTCTACCGTTTTACGGTCAATCACACCCTCATCGATTAAAGCCTGTGAATGCTTTTCTACAAGCCGGGGATGATTACGAATAGCCGAATACATTTTTGGTTGTGTTGCAGACGGTTCATCCGCTTCATTATGACCATAACGTCGATAACAGATCAGGTCGATAATGACATCTCGATGATATTTTTTACGATACTGAACGGCAAGTTCTGCTACAAAAACACAAGCTTCCGGATCATCACCGTTAACATGAAAAATTGGAGCCTGAACCATACGAGCAACTTCAGTACAGTAAAGTGTTGACCGCATATCTTTCGGGTGGCTGGTGGTAAAACCAATTTGATTATTAACAATAATATGAATCGTACCTCCAGTGTGATAACCACGAGTTTGGCACATATTAAAGTTTTCCATTACCACACCCTGCCCTGCAAATGCCGAATCTCCATGAATCAAAACAGGCATAACATCGGTGGTACTGATGGATTTTTTATTATATAGACGCTGACGGGAGCGAACCGAACCTTCAACAACCGGGTTTACAATTTCCAGATGTGATGGATTAAACGCCAGTGCCAGATGGGTAGGCCCGGTTTCAGTATTCACATCTGACGAAAAACCCTGATGATACTTAACATCATAGTTATATTTATTATTCCAGGTGACATTTCCTTCAAACTCATCAAATAGAATTTTAGGCGTTTTGCCCAGAATATTGGTTAATACATTTAACCGACCCCGATGAGCCATACCAATGACAACTTCTCTTGAGTCTTCTTTACCACCCTGTTGAATAACTCTGTCAAGTAATGGAATTAATGATTCACCACCTTCCAGTGAAAAACGTTTTTGACCAACATAGCGAGTATGAAGATATTTTTCCAGATTCTCAGCCGCGATTATACGGTCAAGGATTCGCATCCGTCGGCCATGCTTGAAATGTGGTTTGGACAGTACAGACTCAAGCTTTTCCTGAATCCATCTTTTCTGCTCAGTATTGGCGATATACATAAACTCTGAGCCAATAGCACCGCAATATGTTTTTTGCAGGCGAACAATAATATCTTCCAGAGGTTCCTCATCGACACCAAACATAGAACCTGTAGAAAATACGGTTTTCAAATCATCCTGGGATAGATCATGAGCATCTATGGATAACTCATTACCAACATCATTTATGGTGAGCCCTAGCGGATCTAGTTTGGCTTTTTGAAAACCTCTAAATCGATAAGCATTGATCAATTGCAAAACTGATATTTGCTTTAATTGATGGGCATGTTGACTACTGCTTACTGAAACAGAAGAGGATTTTTTATTCTGTACTACCTGTTTTACCTGTTCACGAATACTGACATGATCGGCATCTACGGTACCTGATCCATTTTTGAGTGATTTAAACCAGTCACGCCATTCTTCATCAACTGAATTCTCATTTAGCAGGTACTGACTATAGAGATCTTCAAAATAGGCTGCGTTACTGCCAAACAGGTAACTTTCCTGTTGCTGTTTTTTCATTGACATCTGTACTATCTCTGAATTGTTTTTGTATTGTTCGTATTAATAGAAATATAGTCGAATAAAGCGATTTGATTGCAGGTATCTAAATTAGCCATTTTGCCAGTTAAATGAATTAGTAAATTATCAGAGTTTTTTTAAAATATAGCATTAAAGTACCAGACCCGGAGCCAATAGGTTCAGACGTATTTTCACTAAGTTTATAGAACCCACTTATATCAGAATTAAAACCATTTTCATTTAGCCATAAAGACAATTTTGATCAGCCACAAAGAACAGAAATTTAAGATCAAAAATTGCATAATTTATTCAAAACAAATATTTATTTCAGGTTAAAATACAAGCACATTTCTCTGCGGATATATCATGGCTCAATACATCTACACTATGAACGGCGTTGGCAAAGTAGTCCCGCCCAAGACTGAAATTCTGAAAGACATCTCATTAAATTTTTTCCCCGGAGCCAAAATCGGGGTTCTAGGTTATAACGGTGCGGGTAAATCAACTCTATTACGCATTATGGCTGGCATTGATAAAGACTTTATCGGTGAAGCAAGACCCCAGAAAGGAATCAATATCGGTTACCTTCCACAGGAACCTCAGCTGGATAACTCGAAAGATGTGCGTGGCAATGTTGAAGAAGGCGTAGCTGAAACAAAAGCATTACTGGATGCCTTTAATGCCATCAGCATGAAATTTGCTGAACCCATGTCAGATGATGAAATGAATGAATTAATGGCACAACAGGCCGAGTTACAGGAAAAAATTGATAACGCTGGTGCCTGGGAACTGGAAAGAAAGCTTGAAATTGCAGCCGATGCATTACGCCTTCCCCCATGGGAAGCCAAAGTAGAAAACTTATCCGGTGGTGAAAAACGTCGAGTGGCCTTATGCCGTTTATTATTGTCCAACCCGGATATGTTAATTCTCGATGAACCCACCAATCATCTGGATGCAGAATCGGTAGCCTGGCTGGAACGTTTCCTTAAAGAGTATCCCGGAACTGTTATTGCAGTCACCCATGACCGGTATTTCCTCGATAATGTTGCGGGCTGGATACTGGAACTGGATCGAGGTCATGGAATCCCCTGGCAGGGAAATTACTCCAGCTGGCTCGAGCAAAAGGAAAACCGTCTGGAGAATGAAGCAAAGGCAGAACAGGCAAGAATCAAAGCCATGAAACACGAACTTGAATGGGTTCGTAGTAATGCAAAGGGAAGGCAGTCCAAAAGCAAAGCAAGACTCAGTCGTTTTGAAGAAATGTCTGCTCAGGATTATCAAAAACGCTCTGAAACGAATGAACTGTATATTCCACCCGGGCCAAGACTTGGAGATATTGTCGTAGAGATATCAGGTGGAAAGAAATCATTCGATGACAAATTGCTATATCAGGATTTAGAGCTGAATTTACCTCGAGGTGGCATAGTTGGCATTATTGGCCCCAATGGAGCAGGTAAATCAACACTATTCAAAATACTGGTGGGTGAAGAAAAACTGGATGATGGTACGATTAAAATTGGTGAAACCGTTAAAGTCGCCTATGTTGATCAATCAAGAGATGAATTACAGGGAGATAAAACTGTCTGGGAAGAATTATCGGATGGTTTAGATAATATTACAGTAGGCAGTTATGAAGTTTCTTCTAGAGCCTATGTTTCACGTTTTAACTTTCGTGGAGCCGGACAGCAGAAAAGAGTAAAAGATCTGTCAGGCGGTGAGCGTAACCGGGTACATCTAGCTAAATTATTGAAAAGTGGCGGCAACCTGCTGCTACTTGATGAACCAACCAATGACCTTGATGTTGAAACTTTACGAGCGCTCGAAGAAGCCGTTCTTGAATTTCCTGGTAGTGCAGTGGTCATTTCGCACGACAGATGGTTTCTGGATCGTATCGCTACACACATCCTGGCTTTTGAAGGTGATAGCAAAGTGTTTTTCTATGAAGGAAATTACTCTGAATACGAAGCTAACCGTAAACAACGCCTTGGTCAGCAGGCTGATCAACCACATCGCATTAAATATAAAAAACTGGATCTATAATTTTGGATACTGACAATCTGTTTCAACGACTGGATGACTTGCTTGATCGCATAGAAATCATCATGCCGGCTGATAAAGAACAAAAACATGACTGGTCTTTCCACGCCTACCGCTGGGTAAAATCACAACTTCAAGGTGTTGCTGATTATCATTCTGTTGATGCATCTCAATTACTTTACATTGATCGACAGGCTGAAATGTTACGCAAAAATACTCGTCAGTTCATGCTGGGGCATCCGGCTAATAATGTACTTTTGTGGGGGGCCAGAGGGACTGGTAAATCATCCATCATCAAAGCCCAGTTACAGCAATTTAAAGATGATGGGCTATGCATGGTTGAAGTTTCTAAAAAAGAGGCTGAAAACCTGTTTGATATTATTACTACACTCTCTCTCAATGAACGTAAATATATTATCTACATGGATGACCTGTCTTTTGAAAGTGATGACGAATCTTATAAAGCTTTAAAGGCAACCCTAGAAGGCTCTATTCAAAAACAGCCTGACAATGTACTCATCTATGCGACATCGAATCGACGTCACCTGATGCCAGAATCTATGCAGGATAACCTCGACAGTAGTATGCAGGATGGCCAACTACATCCGAGTGATGCGATAGAAGAAAAAATTTCATTATCAGATCGATTTGGGTTGTGGTTATCTTTTCACCCATTTACACAAAAGCAATACCTGGGTGTAGTTGAACAGGAGCTGGATAAATTTAAACTGAAATTAACCAAAAAAACTCAAACCGAAGCCCTACGCTTTGCTACTCAAAGAGGATCTAGAAACGGCAGGATAGCCCACCAGTTTGCAACCTATTGGCTTGGAGTAAGTTTAGATTAGTTACCTGGAAATTTAATTATCAATAGCTTAATTAACGTACTAATAAGTCAAAATATTACACCACTAAGAACACAAAGGTGAATCAATATGAATAGTCTGGTTTATTCAAAATCAGAACTAATACTCGAATTATTAGATTGTAAAAAACATTTGTTTTTTTGCCTTCGTGAACTTCGTGTTTCGACAATTACTCCTTCATTACTCTAACTACACGCATCCAGCCCTGGTTCGTGGAGAAAAATCTTTAATGTAATAGGTCATTAAAACTTGCTGAGTAGATACATTTTTCTCTTATATATCCAATATTACCACTTGACAATATTAGCACTCTCTAATACTCTGGCGCTAACGTGTTAAATGAAACTAATATTAAACTTTCAAAGGAGATTAGATATTATGAATAAATTGATCATTTCAGCTGCAATACTTCTTGCTACAACTTCTGCACAGGCTTTCTGGGGCGATGATAGCAACGGAAGTGGATACGGTAATGGAAACTATTATGGCAACGGTTCTGGTTACGGAAACGGATCAGGTAACTACTACGGTAATGGATATGGTCGTGGAAACGGTCGTGGAACAGGACGTGGAAATGGTGAAGGAGAGATGGACTTTTCAATGAGTTTTAGAGGCCGTGCAAATGCCGATATGGATGCAGATATGGATGCTAACTCTGACTGGTCTGGTAACGGTTATGGAAATGGATCAAGTAACTACTACGGTAATGGTTATGGCAACGGTTACAGTAATTACTACGGTAACAGCAATAATAATGGTTATGGCAGCAACCCTTACTGGGGTGGATATGGTTATGCACCACAAGCTCCAGCAGCACCTGTAGCTCCAGCAGCACAGTAAGTACTATCAGGTTTTCTGGGAAACTGAAAATCCCAGAAAACTAACTAAGGTCGTTTCTCCTCATTTAGAGATGACCTCATTTAGTTTTATCCTCTTAGTGATTTTTAACGGGCTTCTAGCCCGTTTTTTTTGCCTAAAATGTAGGGTGTACCTTGCACACCATTTTGGATAATGAAAGAGTTACGATTAATTGGTGCGCATGGCACACCCTACGAAAAATGAGTTTTTAATCCACCCAACCCCGAGCATTTCTAAACATTTTCATCCATGGACTGTCTTCACCCCACTCTGTTGACTGCCAGGAATTTTGAACACTTCGAAATACTCTTTCAGGATGAGGCATCATTATAGTAAATCGACCATCATTATTAGTAAAACCCGTTAGACCCTGAGCCGAACCATTCGGATTAGCCGGATATGTTTCAGTCGCAATGCTATTTCTATCGATAAATCGTACGCAAGCTGTTTTATCATCTGTTAATTCAGCTGCATTTTCAGATCTAAATTCTGTCTGACCTTCACCATGAGCCACAACAATAGGCATTTTAGAACCTTGCATTCCCTGTAAAAATAGAGAATCAGATTGAAGAATTTCAACCATCGAAACCCTGGCTTCATACTGTTCAGATTTATTTCTAACAAAGTGTGGCCAATTATCAGCGCCGGGAATAATACTGTGCAGATTGGACATCATTTGACAGCCATTACAAACCCCGAGACCAAAACTGTCTGAACGCTCAAAAAAAGCCGAAAACATATCAAAGGAACGACTGTTATAAAGAATAGATTTTGCCCAGCCTTCACCGGCACCTAATACGTCACCATAGGAAAAACCACCACAGGCAGCTAAACCGCGAAATGATTCCAGATCCATTTTTCCACTGAGTAAGTCACTCATGTGCACATCAACTGTTTCAAAACCTGCTTTAGTAAATGCAGCAGCCATTTCAACCTGACCATTTACACCCTGCTCCCTGAGTATGGCCATCCGAGGTTTTACTCCAGTATTTATATATGGAGCAGTCTGTTCTTCATCTGTCGGATAAGTTAATTCTGAAAATAACGATGGTTTTTCATTATCAAGGATAGAGTCATATTCCTGCTTTACACATTCTGGGTTATCTCTTAAATTTTGCATGTGATAAGTCGTCAAAGACCAGCTGCGTCTGAGGCTTGTTAATGACTCTGAAAAAACCTTCATTTTATCTTTCTGAATAATAAGTTCTTCGCTCTCATTGACTTGACCTATCTGATAAAAACAGCTACTTAATTCATATTTATCAATAACTTGCTTGATATTGTTAAAGTTATCTCTCCTGACTTGAATAACAGCACCCAGCTCTTCTGTAAATAGTGCATCAGTTACCTGATCACCCAGTTTTGACATTTCAATCGTTAATCCGGTTCTACCGGCAAATGCCATTTCACAAAGTGTAGCCAACAGTCCACCATCAGAACGATCGTGATAAGCCATCAGATAATTTTCATCAAGCATTTCCTGAATTGCTGAATAAAATTTCTTGAATAGCTCGACATCATCAAGATCCGGACCATGTTGCCCAATTTGAGAGTAAACCTGAGCCAGCACAGAAGCTCCCATGCGGTTCTTTCCCTGCCCCAGATCAAACATGAATAAACCACTTTCTTTCTCGGGCGAAATTTCAGCTGTGACCGATTTGCGTACATCATAAACTGGGGCAAATGCAGAGATAATCAGTGATAAAGGCCCGGTAACCGATTTATTTTTATCGTCGTCTCTCCACACAGTTTTCATCGATAATGAATCTTTGCCCACCGGAATGGTAATACCCAGTTGAGGACAAATTTCCATACCAACCGTTTTAACCGTATCGAATAAACGCGCATCTTCTCCCTGATGTCCAGCTGCAGCCATCCAGTTAGCCGATAGCACAACTCGTGAAAGATCTTTTGTATAGCTAGCAGCAAGATTTGTAAGTGCTTCACCTATAGCCATTCGACCTGAAGCCGGAGCATCAAGAAGTGCAAGCGGAGTCCTTTCTCCTACACTCATGCCTTCACCTGTAAAACAATCAAAATCTGTTAATGTCACAGCAACATCAGCCACAGGTACCTGCCACGGTCCAACCATTTGATCACGAGAGACCAGCCCCCCCACAGAACGGTCTCCGATGGTGATTAGAAATGTTTTATCAGCAACTACAGGTGCCTGTAATACACGATGAACCGCATCCTTAATATTGATATCAGAGGTATCAAAAGTATCTTGAATAGTCTCTTCGTGTTTAACATCCCGGTGCATTTTGGGTGGTTTGCCCAACAGAATATCCAGGGGCATATCCACAGGATTATTTTCAAACACTTCGTCAGAAACCACTAACTGCTGTTCATCGGTTGCCTTACCTAAAACTGCATAAGGACAACGCTCACGTTCACATAATTGAATGAAGTCATCGAGTCGTTCATCAGATACCGCCAGCACATAACGTTCCTGACTTTCATTACACCAGATTTCCCGTGGCGACATACCTGGCTCATCATTTGGTATTTTGCGTAACTCCAGTTGAGCACCCATACCACAATCGTTGACCAGCTCAGGTAATGCATTTGATAGTCCTCCAGCACCAACATCATGCAGAGAAATAATTGGGTTGTTATCAGATTGAGCAAAACAGCGGTCAATAACTTCCTGAACACGACGTTCCATTTCAGGGTTTCCACGCTGAACAGAAGCAAAATCGAGATTTTCCGAGCTACTGCCACTGGTCATTGATGAAGCAGCACCACCACCAAGACCAATCAACATAGCGGGTCCGCCAAGCACAATGATGTTACTGCCAGCAGGAATATCGAGTTTATCGATATGCTCCGGTCTGATTGAACCCACTCCACCAGCCAGCATAATAGGTTTGTGATATCCGCGAACCTCACTGCCTTCAGCAGTTTTAATGGTCTGTTCATAAGTTCTGAAGTAACCGCAGATATTGGGTCGACCAAATTCATTATTAAAAGCAGCCGCGCCAAGAGGTCCATCAAGCATAATATCTAACGGTGAAACAATACGCTCAGGTTTACCATAGGGTTTTTCCCAGGGTTGAGGTAATTCGGGTAAGTTCAGGTTAGAAACAGAAAATCCACCCAAACCAGCTTTTGGCTTTGAACCTCTTCCGGTGGCGCCTTCATCCCGAATTTCTCCGCCAGACCCGGTTGCAGCTCCAGGAAATGGAGATATAGCAGTGGGATGGTTGTGTGTCTCAACCTTCATCAGAATATCTAAACGAGTAGCATCATCATGATAAATACCTGAAGTTCCATCAGGCGAAAATTTATTAGCAGGAAAGCCTTCAATAACGGCAGAGTTATCATGATAAGCAGATAAAATGCCTTCTGAATGCATTTTGTATGTATTTTTGATCATGCCAAATAAAGATTCATCTTTATCCACACCATCAATTGTCCAGTCCGCATTGAAAATTTTATGACGACAATGTTCAGAATTAGCCTGAGCAAACATCATCAATTCAACATCTGTTGGGTTTCGATTCAAGCCGGTATAACTTTCCACCAGATAGTCAATTTCATCATCTGATAAAGCCAAACCCAGATCAGTATTTGCCGTTGTCAGCTCAGATTTACCGCCTTGTAAAACATCAACAGTAGTTAAAGGTTTTGGCTGATGATGTTGAAACAGGGTATTACATTCATCTTCCGTATTGAAAATCTGTTCAACCATTTTGTCATGTAAAAGAGCTTTAACCTCGGTTAATGGCACCGAAGATAAAGTCTCAGAAAATAGCTGACTCTCAAACTGAATCTGATACTCGATGCCACGTTCAATTCTTATAATATTTTGAAGTCCACAAATATGAGCAATATCAGTAGCTTTGGTAGACCAGGGTGAGATAGTTCCAACTCGGGGCACAACGTATAAAGTCTCCCCGTCTAATTCCCTGTCCTGCAGTTTAGGTCCATATTCAAGAAGGTTATTAACAATAGAAAGCTCACCTTCATCCAGTTCATCCTGTATCTCAATCAAATGGATATAGTGACTGGAAATTTGAGTGACACCATAAGGTTTTATTGTAGAAAGAAGTTTCTGAATTCTAAAATCAGATAAAGCAGGGCTACCTTTAATAGTGATCATGGGCTAAATTATTATCTAGTAAAAGGGCTTAAAAGTGAGCGGAATCATAACGGAATTTATTAATTACCTCCAATCTAATTGGGCAACTAAACAAACCTTTTTTTGTCCAATTCACTTAAGACAGTGGTGTTAAAACTAACAAATAGTTTATACTAACCCTTCTTAGGGGACGACCTGGCTTCGACGTCGGTTACAAAACCTGAGGTGCATGTCGAGAATGTAGAAAAACTCGTTAAATCTTCTGCAAACATATAGTTGCAAACGACGACAACTACGCAATCGCTGCTTAATAACCAGTAGATTGCTGTCTGACTGGAGCCGTGTCTATGCGTCCAGGTTCCTTCACTTTCGGGTGATAGAACGATCAGGCATCGCTCTCATAGAATCGTGATGGAAGCTCGTTCGGGGCGGAAGCATTAAAAAAATACCGAAACCGCTTGCTGTTTTCTTAGTCTGACGGGTAGCAGCTCGCTAAATTAAAGTTCAGAATAAACATGTAGAGCCAATGGCAGAGGACTGGCGGACGGGGGTTCGATTCCCCCCGTCTCCACCATTTAACAGCCTTAACTTATTGATAGTTAGGGCTTTTTTATGCCCGTCATTTTTCTGGTGTACGGATTGATGTACAGCTCTAACTGTAATTTGTTATTAATTTATTTTCCCTATCGCCTGCTTCCAATATTCAATCGTATTAGAGCCAATACCATAATCTTTTTCAGATTCTTGAAGCTCTAATAGACAGTTGTAGAAAAGTTGAGCCAGATTTCCAAGGCCAAGAGAATTCAGGCTTTTAATAATTCTCGTTATTCTCAGGTTATTATGGGTATCTTGAGTAAACCAGTTATTTTTACGTTCATTCCAGTTTGATGATTTTATTATTTTATCCTTAGAATACTCCAGGCTGTAAAATGAAAGCAATCTAAATAAACTGGCTTTTAGATGGTCTCTCAATAATTCGTCATTAAGAAATTCATTTTCAATTTCTTTTGTGATAGTCGGTGCGTTTGGTGTAACACGACTAAACTCTTTAGTGGGGAACAACCATTGAATATAATCATGGGTAACTTCAAGCCAGATATCATCCTGCTCAAATATTTCGGATAAATACCGGCCTTGATGGTCTGGGTGGCTACCAAGATAAAAGAGAATGAGGTTGTTCAAAAAGTAGCAATTCCTTTTTCAAATTTTGGAATATGTAATTTTTTAGCAACTTGAACATGAAAAGCCTGATCAAAAGGCCAGAAATATTTATCTTTTGTTTCTGGATCTTCAATCCATTTAGCGGCTTTATCTTTTGAAATGTTGATAATTTCCTGAAGCTTTTCGTCACTGGGATTTTTGACTATTAGCATGGCATATCCTTATACTGAAAAACACTGACAGGGTGTTGCTATGCGGGCAGGCATCTGACAACCCTTAACACGAGCGGTCATTAATTTCATATCAAATATTTATTGAGCTTTTATGGTTCCAAAAAAAGTATATGTATGTTCTGCTGAGCTCTTAGAAAGATACATTGAACTATCAGCATTATTTAATAACTGGTCAATGTTATCACCATCCATTGGATAAATAGCAACACCAATACTCAGTTTCACCATGTGATTGTTTTTACCTATTTGGATTGAATCACAAATTTTAGAAGCTAACTTATGAAGTAGATGTCTAATTGCAGGTTCGTCCTTAATATTATTAAGCAATAATACAAATTCATCACCACCAAATCTTGCTGCTACATCGGCTTCTCGAACTGAACCAACTAAGCGATTTGCAACTTCTTGAAGTACCTTATCACCCTCTTTATGCCCAAAATTATCATTAATTGGTTTAAAGTCATCCAGATCAATAAACACTACAGCTAACTGCTGCTTTGTCCGTTTGCTATACTTAATTGCTTGTTCCACCCTATCGATAAATAAGCGTCGATTTGCCAGGCCGGTTAAAGGGTCATGACTCGCTGCATGATACAGTTTATCCTCGGCTTTTTTTCGACGTTCTACTTCTCGTTTAAGAACCTTGTTCCACCATAATACCACTACAGCCATGATCATAATAAATAGACTTGTCGGAAAAATCACGTAACGAACTATCCATGGATCTATTAGTGCGTCATATTTAATTGATATCCATTTCTGTGTGATGGATTGCTTCTCTTCTATGGTAATCGAATTAAGAGCTTTTTGGATAATTGTCAATAAAAGTGGTTCATCAGAACGCACTCCCATACTTAGCTTATTATTCTTCCATGGTGTGGGGGCAGAGACCTTCAGGTTAGACAGCCCTAGACTATTTATTAAATAGCTAGCTACGGCTAGATTTGAAATGGCATAGTCAGCCTCATAAAGAGATACAGCTGTAAGGACTGACTTGACATCCTTTACAAAGTGATAATTTATATCAAGGTGTGCATACTCAGTTGAGAGTTTACTGTAATTTGCAAGATGTTTAATAATGGCCACTCTTTTATTTTTCAAATCACTTAGTGAACCAATAAACTGACTGTCATCTCGACTAATAATGACAAGAGGATAAGAGATGTAAGGCTCTGTAAAATTTAAGAACTCACGCCTTTTTGGTGTGTTTGCTACTGCTGGAAAGATATCGATTACACCCTGTTTCCCCAGTATTAGTGCCTCTTTAAATGAAATGTCAAATACTGGCTCCATCGACACTCCCATTCGTTCTTCAATTAGCTTGATGGTGTCTGAAACAATTCCTCTAAATTCATGTTGTCCTGACTCTTTAGTTACAAATTGGAATGGTGGAAATGCAGTGCCTACCCCCATGCGTAATTTGGGGTATCTATTCACAACTTTTAGTTCTTCAGCAGTTAAGTCTAGTACCTTATTATCCATTGAATACGCAACAGGACTTATTAATGAAAATATTATAAATAATATGACCAATAGAAACTTCTGGCACTTGTTATATTGAACGCTAGAACTCATTTAAAACTGTAACCATATACAAAGTTAATTGTTGGATATTAGTCGTAATTAATACATATGAGTATAGGATGTATTCAGAATATTGCATATCTTTGAATGACAGCAGTGGGTCGTAAGCTGTCTAACGAAGCGGCTAGGCTTGCGTATACTATTCCCATAGCAGGTGCTTGGTCACGCCTTTGCCTTTCAGTTCCTGGTGCACCTCAACCCAGTCCGGGCATTGAAAGTCATCAGGTGAACGGGTATCAGATTCCGGATAAAACAATTGAGCCAGTTGCTGGTCATCCAGTTGTTCGATGGTTGAGGTATTAGGTTCTTTTAACGACAGGTATTCATAACCCAGACGCATTAAATGCAGAATGGTTGGAATTTTTACTCGTGAATCTTCATTGAACTTCATTTATAAAACATCCCTATTCTTCTTTTAAGCACTCGATAATATCCATGCTCTGATGTGGTATGCCAATAATTTCAATCTGGTTATCTATTATTTTATAGAATACGAGGTGCATACCTTCAGGAAAACAATAATATCCTTTTTTTACATCATCACGCTGTTTGCCGAGAAATGGATTATCAGCTAACCAGTCAAGGCGTTGAATAATTGATTTAAGATAAGTATCGGCCTGGTCTACACTCCATTGTTCAACAGTATAAAGCCAGATTGATTCAAGGTCAGATTCAGCAAGTGACCTTATACGGTACTTATTAGCCATTATTTAAGGTGCTTTTTGTGTAACCCTTCAATGTATGCCTTACCATTAAAGTTATCCGCTAGAGGGCTATCCTCACCGGCTTTTAATTTATCTCTAAGTACCTGTAGCTTAGTCTCATCTTCTTCTAATTTACGAAGACCAGCGCGCACAACCTCACTCACTGATTGAAATCGACCAGCATTGATTTTCTCCAATACGAAATCATCAAAATGTTCACCTAAGGTTACTGATGTATTTCTAGCCATACCATGTCTCAACAATTGTTTGTATTAAATATTAATATAACATAATACCGTGTCTAATTAATAAGAAGATTAAAGCGAGGGAAAAAAGATTATTTTTGTAGTGACTTTTAACTTTAGCAGTACTAATAGCAGTACCAGTTAACTTATAAAATCGTTAAATCCTTTTAATTCAATATGTTACTTCTTAACTTCAGTTCCCCCGTCCACTTTTTCAAACCTTCCAGACCAACAGAGACTATCTAAATCTCTGATATTTAATAAGTTTCACTCCCTCTTAAAATTTTCCCCATTGGTCTGGCCAGGTCTAATATGGCCTGTATATAGTCACAATTCGGTCACAAGGAAAAGGTGTCCTATGATCGATTGGATAGATGCTGTTTTCCTTGTGAACATTCAGTAGTAATTAATGATGGCGCTATATTTTCAGTCAACAATGATGGTGATATTGAGTGGAGCACGCCAAAGCGAAAACAAGTAGAAGGTTCATTTTCTTCAAAAATATCTGTAAAAACCGATGATCTAAGCTTTATATTTATCAGCGAAAATCCAACAAAATTTATTCAAGGCCATAATATATTCGGCACAAATAACCTTCTTGGTTTGAATTATGAGTTTTTTGATCGTGTTACCAGTTTACTGGGTTTAGAACCCACTTTCCTAGACAGGCAATCATGGAAAAATGGTAATTACCGTATCAACAGAATTGATTTAATAACTTCCTTCCGATTGAATAATTTACATGATGTACAAAACTGGATCAGAGCTGCTGCAACCAGTGCCAGGTCAAAACATCGGACCAATTCATCATATGATGGTGAAACTGACAGGCTGGGTAGAGGCTTTTTCATTCAGTGGCATCAGGACTTAGAGCATAACTATTCACTGTCAGGAGAGAAGCAGCTAGAACCATCAGAAATTTTGTTTTACCCATATTTTATCCCTTAATTTTTTCAGATTGCAACGCATATGAAAGTTAAATAAATCACCCGAAGAAACAATGGCATGCATCTTCATCAACAACCTGTAGGAAATCTTCTATGCTCTTCACTATCGGCACTGGATCATAGGGACTCCACTTTAGAGTTTGGCGCATCCAGTAAACTTTCCAGTGCTTCTTTGACTTAACAAAGGTAGCTCTTGCAAATGGATAGTGGTGGATTTCAGCAGGATTCTGCCAATCAGGTCGTATCTCTGAAATGATAATGTTTTGATCATTTATTTCATAACCAATATCCACTTCGTTTCTTATATGTGCAGGTGGTCTACGCTTTGCTAGAAACTTATCAAGTTCCCTTTCAATCCGTTTGATTTCAAATTCCGAGATGGCCATTACTGCGCTTCACCTTCAGCAATAGCCTCAAACGCTGCATCTAAACTTTCTCTTACATCATCAATCCATTCTGCAACTTCTTCAGGTGCTTCTGTTTGTATTGCAATGTTCTGTATCAGAATGAACGTTGATTTCATTGTTTTCAGGTTTCTTACCGATTCCCAACTCATGGCTTCGTCGATATGGAACAATAATTTATCAGAATCTGGAAATCCAAAGTTTTCTACAACAGCATTTCTCAAATTACCCCACGAACCCTGAAGTTCAGATAGTGCTGTTTTGATGTATCCAGTTGGTTCCGTTATAAATGCCATTCTAGAACACCACTAATCCTGGGTATCTTTCTGTCATAACTTCCCAGAAACCTGCACTCCAATCCATAACAACGGCCAGCCTCCAGTCATCAGGAACAGTATTAACAATTGATTTGACCATCATTTCACCAGACCCCTTTTCAGGGATGTTATTGAATAGAACTGTACTACCTGAGTCTGTTCATCTATAGGCAGTTCGATTCCTATGATATTAGCTTCACCTACGTTAACAATAGGTTCTTTCTGTTAAATTACATCTAAAACTGACCCAGTATTTGCACTGAATATTGACCCACCTAATGGATTTAGATTATGTCTTATTTTATTTTTTTTATTCATGTTTTTTTCCCTGGTTTGTTGAGTGTTTAAACCGATACCCATGAGTTATTTCCATCATCATTTAAAGTGTAAATACAATCTGGACGATCATTATAGCTACCATTGTAATACCTATCACCCATAAGCTTGCTGGTGACTTTAGCAACGTAGATTACCCTCTAGTAAATTTAAATATCCTTATGCCCTAAGTGAAAAGTCCTCTTTAGTTACTAGATTAGTTACCGACCATAAACTCTATCTCATTGAAATATAACAATAAATGGGCTTAAAGCGGTTAGGAATCAATAAAAACTCCAGTGAAAAATGTTATCATTATATTTCAAGCTATTGATTTATAACAAAAAACATCAAACA
>JABHSO010000071.1 GCA_018669845.1 Gammaproteobacteria bacterium
ACGTCTAAATGTTCTGGTATTTGGTAATGAGTTGATGATTTTAGTTTACTTTGAAATATCAGTCCTCCATGTGGCTGATTTATTTCGGCGTTAAAAAAGATAAAGTTGAACACCTCATCAGCCTGTTTATTTTTGACCACTACGGTGAGAATTTCTTTTTCGGTCTGTTCTCCAGCTCCTCGATAAGTTAGGGGAGATAGTCGGCCTGAACCTCTTGCATGGTTAAAGTTTGCGCTGATAATACCGAATTCCTGCTTGAGCTGTTTCAACATTGGCATGGCTTTTCCATTGGGAAGAATGCAGGTAATCAGTCTCGATGGAGGGTTAGTCTTCATGGGTTTTTTAGCAACTTTCATTTTTTTGATTTTCCAGTTGTTAGCTTTTCTAAAATATCTTGCGGAATATAAGTAGCTGCCTTTTCCAGAGGTGTCACATACATAAAACCCATTGCTGGTGTATCCAGCTGTCCTGCCAGGTACATTTTCTCAAATACTCTGTCTACCTGATCATTGGCAACGACGATGTTAATCATTTCCTTTTCTACTTCAACCGCAACACCCAAAATTCCCAGTCGTTCCCGTACGCCACTGCCACGGGCAAAATAGGTGGTGGCTCCCTGTGCTCCCGCATCCTGGGCAGCCTTTATAATGTCGTCGGCAACTCCACGTTGTACCACGCAGGTGATCAGTGATACATCGGTTAAAACAGTAATTTCTCTTTCGCTCATGGTTTATACACTTCTTTATTAAGTGGCCCCCTGCAAATTTTTATCGGTTGACTCTTTAAATTCTGAGGCAGTGCTGCGACGTCGTTTTATTTTCCAGGCGATCCATAAACCTGTTGTCTGTACTGCGATTATTGGGCCAATGGAAGCCATGGATAAAATACCAAAGCCTTCGGTTACTCCAAGAGCGTTGCCGAAACCCAGCCCCATAGCGAGCACCAGCGGAACCGTCACAGGGCCTGTGGTAACACCGGCACTATCCCAGGCAACGTTTACAAATTCTTCGGTGGAAAATATAGTTAAAATAATGGCGATTAAGTAACCTGGAATAATCAGGTATACGATTGGAATATTGTAGATTATTTTTAATATACCCAGAGCTATTCCACAGCCAACACCGATTGAAACGGCTAACATTAATAATGATTTTTTGAATGCACCATTGGTCAGGTTCTCAACTGTCAGGCCTAATGCATTCAGTGCGGGTTCGGCTAGTGTGGCTCCAAACCCAAGTATCCAGGCAAACACAACAGCGATCAAAATTCCCAGTAGATAAGTGTAAAGCGGTGAACCCGTAAAGCCTTCTATGTTCATAAATGCGCCGGGAACCAGACCGCCTGACTGGCCGCCCAGTTTGCTTAATCCATAGCTTAATCCAAGATTAAAAATGATCATGCCAAGAACACAGAGAGTCAGGCCATAGATTAATTCTTTAGCTTTTTTAATTTTTTCACGTAATACAAAAATCATCACCAGAAACAGGAATATCACTAAAGGCACGATGGCTCGAAGGCCGGAAATAATTTCCAGTCCCGGAGTAACCTGGTACCAGCTCAAGCTTTCATGGGTGCTGGTTATAGCTGTGGCAGAACTAATTAACTGTTCAGGTGAAAAGCTGGCACCTAGATAAATTGATAGTAACTGAACGCCGATAATTGGGAATAATGAGGCCAGAGTCACTATTCCAAAACCTGATAGTGATGAATCTCCCTTTCCTGCTGCTGATGCGATGCCTATGCCCAGTGCCAATACTAAAGGCACGGTGACGGGGCCGGTTGTAACTGCGCCACAGTCCCAGGCCAGTGCAAGGGTTTTGCTTAAGTGTTCGTCGGTACCGATGTACAGAGTGAGTAATAGTGTGGGCGCCAGAGTGAGATAAATGAGCGGTTTTAAACTCCAACCATAAATGAAACGGACTGTGCCAAGAACAGCGGCTAGCCCCACCCCGGTTCCTACCACCAGAACCAGTACCTCTGCCCATTGGTTTAGCAGGGCATACAGGTAGGGCGCCTTATTAATATCAACGATTTGACCTGCCTGTTTTAATGCCCCTATGGCGGGTTCAGCAAAGGTAACTCCGACTCCAAGTAAAAAAGCGATCGTTAAAACGACAGGTAATGGGGACTTACTGGGTAACCCGTTTCCCAGTGATTCTCCGAGCGGCATCAGCCCCAGTTTTAAACCTTCCATGAAAAGCATTAATCCGATGATGACTGAAAATAGTCCGCCGGTTATTATCCAGGAATCAGTAACAACCTGGCGTAATATCAGTAATTGAAAAAGAATAAGATAGATTGCCAGTGGAATTACAGCACGAACCTGATCGGCAATACGAATGGTGAGATAAGGTTTAATTAAACGGTAGCCATCAATAGGCCGGAGTTTCAGTTTTGGAGGGCTGTAAGGGATTTCATGGCCGTCTGTATCTAGCCTGACTTCAGGCACAAGGTCGTTATAACTCACCTCGCGTTGTTTTACGGTGATGGCCTGAACAAAAGTACCAAAACGAATTTTCTGGGACATTGCAGTTCCTTATAGGACTGCAGTAACAATATCAGATTATTTTAATTGTAGAGCTGATCTAGCGCAGTATTAAGCACGTCTTTTGAGATAAGGGATTGGTTATGTGTGTCTTACGTACTTTTTTGACTCTACTCTCATCAAAGTAAAAATATTTAATAGATCAGTGGTTCTTTAAGGTTTAACTTAACGCTCATTCATTAATGAAACCAAAATCATTAAGCCTGGAACCAGTAGTATGATACTAATAACGGGTGTGAATAAAATACCTGAACCAATCATGGTGGGTGCTATGCCATCAAGGCCTGCAATTAGTGCAGAACTTATTATCAGACTGCTTCCTGCTATAGCTCTCACCGTGCGCCGGTTTGCTATTTTAATTTCCTTTTTGATCTCTTCTAACTGTTTTGATTTCCATTCAATTTCTAGCTTATCGTTAGCGACTTTATCGAGTGCCTTGAAAGCTAGTTGAGGTAAATCGGGCAGGTTTTCAGCGAGAAATGGCAGGTTACGTTTAAAACCCTTTGCCATGGCTCTTAGCCCCATTTGTTCACTCAGCCACCTTTCCAGGAAAGGTTTGGCCGTATCCCATAAATCCAGTTGAGGATAGAGCTGTCGCCCCATGCCTTCAATGTGTAACAGTGTCTTTTGCAGTAATAGCAACTGTGGTTGAATTTCCATGTTGAAATCGTGAGCTGTTTCAAACAGGCGTAGTAGTAGTTGGCCGAATGAAATTTCAGCGAGAGGTCTTTGGAACATGGGTTCACAAACAGCTCGAATGGCAGATTCAAAATCATCAATGCGAGTAGCGGCATCAACCCAGCCGGAATCTACGTGAAGCTCGGCAACTTTACGGTAGTCTCGATTAAAGAATGCGACAAAGTTTTCTGCCAGATAGCGTTGATCTGTGGTGGATAATGAACCCATGATGCCAAAGTCAACGGCGATATATTTCGGATTTTCAGGGTTTTCTCTGGAAACAAAAATATTACCCGGATGCATGTCGGCATGGAAAAAATTATTGTTGTAAACCTGTGTGAAAAATACTTCGACTCCTTTTCGGGATAAAATTTCAAGATTCATACCATGTTCGTTTAACTGCTTGATGTCAGTTGCGGGTATGCCATCTATCCGCTCCATCACCAGCATATTGGTTTTGCAATAATCCCAGAAAATTTCTGGTACATACAGGTCTTCGGAATCGATAAAGTGGCGGCGTAACTCGCTGGCATTGGCGGCTTCTCTAACCAGGTCGAGTTCATTGATCAGAGTCTTTTCAAATTCTTCGACAACTTTAATAGGCTTGACTCGTTTGGCGTGTACCCAGTAACGATCAGCAAGCCGTGCAAGCATCATTAATAAAGCGATATCTTTACGAATAGCTTTCTCAATATTGGGGCGAACTATTTTTACAATGACTTCACGCCCGTCATTCATTACTGCACCATGCACCTGTGCGATAGAAGCTGATGCCAGTACGTTTTCATCGAACGATGTAAACGCTTCGTCCAGAGGTTGTTTGAGTTCTTTTTCAATGATGCTACGAGCCTGAGCAACAGGGAACGGAGGAACTCTGTCCAGCAGCTTTTCCAGTTCATTGATCAGCTCATCATCGAGTAAATCGCGTCGGGTAGCGAGTAACTGTCCAAATTTAATGAAAATTGGACCGAGTGATTCTATGCACAGGCGTAAACGTTCTGCCTGGGAAATACTTTTATCGCGAAACCAGTTATAAGGGTTTAAATAAACCAGAAAGCGTAGTGGCGCAAATAGATGAATAGAAAGAATGATTTCATCCAGACCGAAACGTGCCAGAGTCAGATTAATAATGAACAGGCGGTAAAATGAAGCAATCATATTAAGGTCTTTTTAACAGTTGATTGATTTTGGCTTCAAGGCGATCCACATCATGTCTGGTATGGGTGACATTTTGTTGAAAGATTTCAAACTCAGGAA
>JABHSO010000074.1 GCA_018669845.1 Gammaproteobacteria bacterium
GTGCTGAGTGTTTTTCTTTATAAATCAATAGCTTGAAATATAATGATAACATTTCTCACTGGAGTTTTTATTGATTTCCGCCCTATATAACAGACTTTTTTGTTATATTTCAATAAGTTAGAGTTTATGGTCGGTAACTAGTTAGACATGATCTAAATAAACATGTTGACCAATTTTGAAATGCCAGGATTTTTTTAAATATTAATGATCTAGCGGAAATCTGATTACCCCAGCGAAGTAGGGCGCACCCTACAAATACAAAGTAGTTCTTAGCGGTTTAGTTCACAGATCAATAGCTGATAAATCCAGCTCGCCATCTTTAATCGGTGGGCACCAGAAGTAACTGCCGGTCAAAGGACGTGTGAATTTAAAAAGAGCATCAGGGATTCCATCTTCATTACCGGACATTCTGTTTAGCACTGCCTCGAAAGCATCAAATGTTTGCCCAAAAGCGACAAAATTTAAACCGCCAGTTAAACCTTCTGCCCATGGCATAGAGCGTCTTAGCATAAAGGCTTCAGGGTTGAAGTTTTCCTGCGCACTACGTTTTACGTGAGCTGCCTCCGGGGCTTCTTCAAACTCTTCATTGTCATTGATATGTCGACCAATGGCATCATCCTGAGTTTCTGTACTCATTGCATCGAATGTATCGAAGTCATGTAACCATTTTTGCACAGCAACAAAGCTGGAGCCATCAAGTCCGTTGCCGAGATTTTGAACAATTGCCGTTTTAATAGCATCCTCACCCTGTGGATTTTCAGTACCATCTTCATAACCACTTAAATCTCGATTGCTATCAAAGGTGAAGCTGTCTATGCAATCATCTAGCCCAAAAGTAGGAGATAATAGTAATTCCAGTAGTCGACTCTGGTGGAAAATTTCACCACGATCATTACCGCGAATCCAGCACCATAAAGCAGTTGGGGTGGAGGGAATATCTATGCCTTTTGCGGTTAAGGCAGGAAACTGTCTCAACCCATCAAGCTTACCACCCAACTGTAGAATAAGTGACTGACCAAGACCCAGTACCAGATTTTCTCCATCCACCAGGTTGATCAGTTCATTTAAACATTGCTTTAGTTCTTCGGGTGAATGCAGTGAAAAAGTCAGATAGCGTGAAAATGGAGGAAGGTCTGAAAGTATGCCGGTTTGAGTTGTATTCATGTCTTGCCTGTATAGGTTAAGTGTTGAATTAGAATACCTGTTTTAAACCACTGTTTATAGAAATAAGTAACCAGGAGCCTGTTGGACTAAGGATAAACACCTGCGGAAAAGCCATTTTGGCCATCTTTTCCGATCAATTTGGTTGAATATGAATAACTATTCGCCCAAATTGATAGAAAAACCTGGCTCAAAATGGCATTCCCTCACTACGATTACCTAAGTCCGACAGGCTCCTGTGAGGGGTATTAATTAATCCATATCAGGCTATTAATAGATTCTAATCGCGAAAATTGTTTAGAATCGTTAAAATGACGTCCAAAATTTATCGGTTGCTCTTTGCAAGGGCGATTAAACTCATTTTTATTGAGGAAATTCTATGTCTAAAAAACACCCCGTCGTTGTAGTTACAGGCTCATCAGGAGCAGGTACTTCTACTGTTAAGAAAGCGTTTGAGCATATCTTTGACCGTGAAAATATTAAGCCGGTAGTGGTTGAAGGTGATAGTTTTCATCGTTACGACCGTGCAGCCATGAAAATTAAAATGGACGAAGCCAGTAAAGCCGGCCGTGATTATAGTCATTTTGGCGCTGATGCAAATGAGTTTGATACGCTTGCTAACCTGTTCAAATCCTATTCAGAAACAGGTACTGGTAAAAAACGTTATTACCTGCACAGTGAGCCAGAAGCTGAAGAGCATAATGCTCGCCTTGGGGTTGATAAAAAGCCGGGTGAATTTACGCCATGGGAAGATATTCCTGCTGGAAGTGATTTAATGTTTTATGAAGGTTTACATGGTTGTGTCAAAAATGATGAAGTTGATATGACCAGCAACGTGGATCTAAAAGTGGGTGTTGTACCCATTGTTAACCTGGAATGGATTCAGAAAATTCACCGTGACAGTGCCGAGCGTGGTTACAGTGCAGATGTTATTGTTGATACGATTTTGCGTCGTATGCCTGATTACATCAAATACATCACACCTCAGTTCTCTGAGACTGATATCAACTTTCAACGTGTTTCAACGGTAGATACATCTAACCCTTTTATCGCTCGTGATATTCCAACACCTGACGAAAGCTTTGTGGTTATCCGTTTTAAAGACCCCAAAAAATTCGGTACAGATTTTCCTTTCCTGTTAAATATGATTCATGATTCTTTCATGTCTCGTCGTAACACAATCGTTGTTCCTGGCGGAAAGATGGGGTTGGCTATGGAAGTTATCCTGACACCGATTATCCACAAAATGCTTGAAGAAAGAGGCTAGAAAATACATTTAGCTTGATTAAAAACCCGGTAGCTGGGATTCTGGCTACCGGGTTTTTTTGTTTATGCCCCGGGAACAATAGAAACTAGATTGAATCTGATTACTTTTAAACTCAAGAGTACGGCATGTTTACCAGAATAATAAATATTCCCCGATTTGTTTTAGTAATATTTTTACTGATTCTTCAAAGTCCTTCTTTTGCTACAGAATTCTCCAATCTTTCAGTTAATAAAATTATTCAATCGAATGTGGTGCCCAATGGAGTGGTATTTGAACTGATGAGTTGGGATAAAAATACCTGGCAGTGGGCTTCGCCTATGATCAATAGTTTGAGAAACCAGCTAAAAGCAAAATTTCCTGATATTGATGTTGCTGTGGTGTCTCATGGTGCAGAGCAGTTTCAGTTAACAAAGGATAAAGTTCTTGAGCAAACAAAAGCTATTGCTCAATTAAGTGAACTGGTTGAAGATGGGGTAAGCCTTCACGTTTGTGGAACTCACTCGTCCTGGAGAGATATTCCCGATTCTGCTTATATTGATATTGCCGATGTAGCGCCAAGTGGCCCAGCACAAATTAATAACTACATTAATATCGGATATAAACATGTTCTGTTGCAAAGGCCCTTGTAAAGCTTTTATTCTCTCTAAAATATGTAACTGCTAACTGCTAACTGCTAACTGCTAACTGCTAACTGCTAACTGCTAACTGCTA
>JABHSO010000227.1 GCA_018669845.1 Gammaproteobacteria bacterium
AAGACCCTGCTCTATCCCTGGACCACGGAAACTCTGACTGCTGGAGCGATTAGCCTTATCAAAAGATGATTTATATATAAAAGGAATTTCAAGTCTTTGACAGATTTCTTTCAGACTTCCCGCCGTATCAATCGCTAGCTGTTCACTTTCAATAACACAGGGTCCTGCAATTAAAAATAACGACTTATCCAGCCCGACATCAAACCCACAAAGATTCATGAATTATTTTCCTGCTGATGTGTTAAAGCAGCGCTAATAAAACTATTAAATAAAGGATGACCTTCTCGTGGTTGAGAGGTAAATTCGGGATGAAACTGGCAAGCCACAAACCATGGGTGATCGGCAAGTTCGACCATTTCAACAAGCTCGTTATCTACAGATACACCAGAGATAACAAGACCAGCATTTTGTAATTTATCAAGATAGTTGTTATTAAATTCGAATCGGTGACGATGACGCTCGAATATTTGTTCGGCACCCCCATAAGAATTTCGTGCAATGGTTCCAGGTACCAGTTTGCAGGTTTGTCCACCTAAACGCATTGAACCACCAAGGTCAGACTTTTCATTACGTGTTTCAACGGATCCATCCTGATTTTTCCATTCGGTAATCAGGCCAATGACAGGTTCAGGAGTTTTCGGGTTAAACTCGGTACTATGGGCTTGCGCAAGCCCTAAAACATTACGCGCAAACTCAATAACAGCAACTTGCATACCCAGGCATATACCTAAGTAAGGTATTTTATTTTCACGAGCATACTTAACTGCACGAATCTTGCCTTCAACACCACGGCTACCGAAACCACCCGGAACGAGAATCGCATCAAGGTTTATTAATTCAGCACTGCTATCATCCTTGAAAGTATCAGAGTCAATTTTTACAACATTAACTTTTGTTTTAGTGTGAATACCGGCATGAGCCAATGCTTCCATGAGTGATTTGTAAGCATCACTATGTTCAACATACTTACCCACAAAACCAACTTTAACGGTATGTTCTGGATGGTACAGAGCATCAACGATTTCATCCCAGTCAGTGAGATCTGCTGCAGGCACATCCAGGCCAAATTTTTTGACCACAATCTCGTCCAGACCACGTTCATGTAATTCACGAGGAATTTTATATATATGATCTACATCAACCCCTGAAATAACGGCATCCAGACTTACGTTGGTAAAAAGTGCAATTTTCTTTCGCTGTTCCTCTGGAATCATACTTTCAGAACGGCATAAAAGAATATCAGGTTGAATACCGATAGAACGAAGCTCTTTTACAGAGTGCTGAGTAGGCTTGGTTTTAATTTCACCAGCCGCAGGAATATAAGGCACCAGCGTCAGATGCATGAACAACGCTTTATCATGACCTAGCTCTACGCCCAGTTGACGTATTGCTTCCATAAACGGCAATGATTCGATATCACCAACCGTACCTCCTATTTCAACTAAAACAATATCAGCATCATTTGTACTGTTTAAAACAGACTGTTTAATTTCATCGGTAATATGCGGAATTACCTGAACAGTTGCACCGAGATACTCTCCTTTTCTTTCTTTGGCAATGACATTGCCATAGATTCTGCCAGTTGTGTAATTGCTTCTTTTACTTGTCGTAATCGCAGCAAACCTTTCATAATGGCCTAAATCCAGGTCTGTTTCAGCTCCATCATTGGTAACATAAACTTCTCCATGTTGAAAAGGACTCATGGTACCCGGATCAACATTGATATAAGGGTCGAGTTTAATCATATTTATAGTTAAACCACGAGCCTGTAAAATTGCTCCCAAAGAGGCAGACGCAATGCCTTTGCCCAGTGATGAAACAACACCACCAGTAATAAAAATAAATCGGCTCATAAAGCTGGAAAGTTAATAGATGTGAGAGTTCTGGAAGGTTCAGTAGGTTAACAGATGAGCGAGTTTAACTCAACGAGAATGCAGTTTAAAAAACTATTTTAATTTAAAAAATATGGCTTTTTATTCTGCTACACTAAAGCAGTATCCAATTATAAAAACATATTATTAAGAACTCCCCCATGAAATCACTGATTCTTGAAAACAGTCGATTATATCGACAGCTATTGGACAATATTTTAGGACAGCAGGGGTTTGAAAATGATATTACCGATGAAATCAGCATAGCCAAAGAATTTCTCACAGAAAATAGCTATGACATCATTTGCCTGAATGAAAACATGAAAGATGGCTCTGGCATTGAACTCGCACAATACTGCAAACAAAACGAAACTCTGAGCAATATACCCATTCTATTTTTATCTTCTGATGACGACATTAGAGATAAAATAAATCACCTTCAAATTGACGAAGTCATCTTAAAACACAATCTTCAGCAAATATCTGATCAGATCATTCATTTTCTTGAAACAAGGCTTGACCCTGTTTTTAAAGAAGGCCGAATTTTATTTATTGAAGACAGTCAGAGTATGGCCCAAATGATAATCACCGCGTTATCCCAGGAGGGCTATCGAGTTGAACATTTCATTTCTGCTGCAAAAGCATGGGAAGAGTTTACTGAGGAAGTTTCATATGGCTCTGATCTTGAAGCCTATGACTTAATAATAACTGACATCAATGTAGAGGGTAAATTGAACGGTCTGGAGTTAACACGTTTGATTAGAAAACTTGAAGATGCACGCGGTTTCATCCCTATAATTGCCATTACTTCTCAAACAGACTCTGACTTACGTTTATCTCTTTTTAAGGAAGGCATAAGCGACTTTATTCCTAAACCTATCCTGATCGATGAATTACTGGTTCGTGTTAAAAACCTGATCTCCAATAAAAGACTGCTGGATAAAGTTCACGATATTCGTCGAGAGCTTTACTCCATGGCTACCACCGATAAATTAACAGGTTGCCGTAACCGTCACAGTTTAATGGATTTCTCTGCTAAATTTATTTCACAGGCAATACGTCATAAGTTTAATGTTAGCCTGATGGTCATGGACCTGGATTTCTTTAAAAAAATCAATGATTCGCACGGTCATGCGGGCGGGGATATAGTGTTATCAGAAATGGGAGCACTGCTTAATTCAAGTTTTCGCGAAGGCGATATGGTTGCCCGTTTTGGTGGTGAAGAATTTATCGTTCTACTCAATCATTGCGATGCTCATTTTGCAATGACCAAGGCAGAAAAATTGCGTAAAGATGTCGAAAACCTGAAACCAAACAACCTGCCCATATCAGTCAGCATTGGGGTTACCACACTGGATATTGGCCAGCAATTCGATTTCGAAGCTCTTTTTTCTGCAGCTGATCAGGGTGTTTACCTGGCCAAAGAAAATGGCCGAAACCAGGTTCAGTTTGTTCAACCAGGAACTGATTAAAACATCATTTATTTGCCAACACAACTGCTCTCAAAGGTGCCGGATAACCTTCTACTGTAAAGTTGCTATCCTCTTTATCCAGACACTCCGGAAGAGATTCAAATGGCATCCACTCTGTTGAACGTTGTTCCTGCACTGATGTTTTATTAATATCAACAACTCGAATATTTTTATATCCGCAACGTTTCAACCAGTGAACAAGTTCATCCGCAGAAGGTAGAAACCAGACATTATTCATCCTTGCATAACGAGACTCCGGAACCAGAACCTGCCCTTCTCCACCTTCAATAACTAAAGTTTCAAGACACAGTTCCCCTCCCTGTTTTAATAAACCTTTAAGTTGCATTAAATGATCAAAAGGTGAACGCCGGTGATAAAGAATACCCATCGAAAAAACAGTATCAAACCATTGCATATTTAGCGGCATTTCTTGAATAGTTAAAGGCAGCAAATGGATTCTTTCATCCTGTACATAGTAATTTAACGCCTGAAACTGCATATTAAATAACACAGATGGATCAATCCCTAAAACTATTTCTGGTTGCTCATTCAACATGCGCCAGCAGTGATAACCATTACCACATCCAACATCAAGAATTTTACGCTTATTCAAAGATGATAAATGAGGGAGCACTCGCTCCCATTTAAAGTCAGAACGCCATTCAGTATCGATATATTCATCAGCAATTTTAAACGGGCCTTTACGCCAGGGTTTTAGCAGAGATAATGCTTCATGTAATTTATTACCAGACTCACAATTACCTTTTACCGTAATCGCTGAAGCAGAGAAATCAATATTGGAGACAGAGACCTCGGGTAACATCTGTAATGCTTCATTCCAACGTTTGAAATCACCATGATGAGAATCATCAAACCATTTTTCATTGAGCCTGGTTAACTCAGCAACCCAATCCTCAAAACCAGCTTGTTCAAGTTGAGTAAATAATAATTTATAGTTCATGATCAAATCCTTATGCCTTAACCGCAAGGTATGAAACAAAATTAAAGCAATGAAAACAGTCATAAACCTGATCAAAACCACTATCCCGTAATCGATCTATATGCGTAACAGGTGAATCAGGAATTAACACATTTTCAAGTGCTGCACGTTTCTGACTGATCTCAAGGTCACTGTAACCTTGTATCTTTTTAAATGCCTGATACAACTCAGTCATTGTTTGCTGTTGATTGGTATCATCATAATTAACTTTTTCAGACAGCACTAACACGCCCCCCTGGTTTAGCCCCAGGAATATCTTTTTTAGTAAAGCATTTCGTTGCTCTGGCTTGATAAATTGCAAGGTTAGATTTAACACCACCATGGATGCATTTTTTATCTCAATTGATTCAATATCAGCACACTGCCACTGAATATCATAATTGGCATGTTTTTCCTGACATTTATTAATCATCGACTGAGAATTATCGATTGCATGAATCGAGATATTTTTAGATTTAAGCTGTTGAGCAATTACTCTGGACATCACACCGGTTGAACAACCAAGGTCAAATACGGCCGAATTATCAGTAACAAAAACATCAGCATATAAAGCCATCATCTTAACCAGCAAGTCATAACCGGGCACAGAACGGCTTATCATGTCATCAAAAGCCTGAGTCACTTCATCATCAAATTCAAAAGCCTTAACACTGGCAAGCGGTTTGGCAAAAACACTGTCTCTTTTTGTGATCTTAATCATGAATGTAAAATTTTCAAACGGTATAATAATATTTTTGGATTATCGCATATCATCATGTTAAAGAAATGTCTTTACCCGGTTGCGGGATATGGAACACGTTTTTTACCTGCCACCAAGTCAATGGCAAAAGAAATGCTACCTGTGGTCGACAAACCTCTCATCCAATATGCGGTAAACGAAGCCATGGATGCTGGACTGATTGAGCAATCTTTTGTCACAGGAAGAACTAAACGTTCGATAGAAGATCATTTTGATATCAGCTACGAAGTTGAAAATGAAATTAAAGGTACTTCAAAAGAGGATCAACTTGCTGAGATAAGAGAAATAAGAGAAAACTGTGTTTTCACTTATACAAGACAAAGAGAAATGAAAGGTCTTGGTCATGCCATTCTAACCGGAGAACCCATGATTGGTGATGAACCTTTCGGTGTTATCCTCGCTGACGATCTTTGCATTACCGAAGGCGACTCAGTGATGAAACAGATGGTTGGTTTATACAAGCAGTTTCGTTGCAGCATCATTGCTATTGAAGAAGTACCCAAAGAAGAGACGCATAAATATGGCGTTATATCCGGCGAGCAATTTCAGGACAACCTGTTTAAAGTCAGTGATATGGTAGAAAAACCAGCTCCAGAGGATGCGCCCAGTAACATGGCTATTATTGGACGTTATATCTTAACACCGGATATCTTTGATTATATAAGAGAAACCAAACCAGGTGCCGGAGGCGAAGTACAAATCACTGATGCATTATTAGCCCAGGCTAAAAATGGTTGCGTAATGGCTTATAAATTTAAGGGTAAACGTTTTGACTGTGGAAGTTTGCACGGTTATGTAGAAGCAACTAACTACTGTTATAAAAAATTCCACGATCCTTCAGAGTAACCATAAAGCAGACAATTCATTATTCAAAAATATTTGCGGAATTGAAGACCTTTTCCAGGGAGGGATCTGGTTTTTCTGAAATAGCCTTTTTAAGCTATGAGAGTGTGGAGTGGTAATGCCCGACTGAGTAGGTTGACGAAATTTCAGCTCTATACTCTGCCCTTCATCTCGCTTCTTTAAATATTCAAACACATCTGACCGGGATTGACTAAAGTTTAAACCCGGAATATCAAGGTAGCCTGAATCTGGCATATTATAACTAACTTCTAAATCTAAAGAGTTAGAACCATCAACCAGATAAAGCATTTTTTTAAATACTCTGACCTGAAAATCATTTCCAACAATAACAGGCATTGCATCAATCCTACTATTTAGTTGTTTGAGTAATTCTTCAATTTTATGAAACCCGATAACTGAAAAGTCATTTACTTTTATCCAGTATCGAATCATATTTTTTTTTCGTGCAAGAGATAGCAAACTCAAAGCTTCTATAGAAATACAACTGGCTGGTGAAAAAGGTTTATTAACTTCAGCCTGAAGATAATCGATTCGAGCCAGGTCAGTTTGCAGTTGCTCACTTTCATTTTGCAATTCACTGACTCGTTGCAGCTGAGATATTGCCGAAGGCCAGCGCTTAATAATGGCAGGTAGAACTTCATGCCGTAGATAGTTTCGGTCAAACTTAATACTTTTATTACTGGGGTCTTCAATCCATTCAAGTTTATGGGATTCAGCGTATTGCTCTATTTCATGCCGTGAATAATTTAATAAGGGCCTGAAAAGCACGCCTTTACCCAGCGACTTCTGCCGGGCTATGGCTCGTAACCCGGAAGAACCCGAACCACGCATCATGTTAAGTATTAAAGTTTCAGCCTGATCATTTTTGTGGTGAGCAGTTAATAAGACATCATGATCACATAAAACATTTTCAAATAAACGATATCTATGATCTCTGGCTTTAGCTTCCAGATTTCCTGCTAAAGGATCCATGTTTAAGTTATCTAAACGAAACTCCAGGCCATACTGATTTGCCTGTTGCCGGGCGAACTCCTGCATAGAATTCGCACTTCCCTGTAACCCATGGTTTATATGCCAGACAATGATTTGATAATGCTGTTGATGTGGCTGTAAAGCATGCAACAGTACAGTGGAGTCAATGCCTCCACTGAAAGCAAGATATAATTTTTTTGTCTCTTTAGGCAGGCTATCTAAAGATAACTGAAGAAAGCACATTGAGGGTAATCAAGTTTCAATAAATGCACCATACCCCATCAAACGCTGGTAACGTTGGTCAAGTAATTTATCAATGCCGATTGATCCCAGGGTTTCAATATTTTGAACAAGGTTTTCACGTAGAGAAAGTGCAATTTGATCAAAATTACGATGAGCTCCACCTAGCGGTTCTTCAATTATCTGGTCGATTAGACCTAAATCATGAAGACGATTAGAGGTTATACCAAGAGCTTCAGCAGCTTGCGGTGCTTTATCCGCACTTTTCCAAAGAATAGAAGCACAACCCTCAGGAGAAATGACAGAATAAGTTGAATATTGCAGCATATTTACTCTATCACCAACAGCAATTGCGAGCGCTCCACCTGATCCACCTTCACCAATAATGGTACAGATAATGGGTGTTTTCAATTCTGCAAGAACATATAAGTTACGCGCAATGGCCTCACTTTGACCTCGCTCTTCAGCACCAATTCCGGGGTAAGCACCTGGTGTATCGACTAAAGTAATAATTGGCATTTTGAATTTTTCAGCCATTTTCATTAAACGCAAAGCTTTTCGATAACCTTCTGGTCTTGGCATACCAAAATTACGTTTAATTTTTTCCTTTGTTGAGCGCCCTTTTTGTTGCCCTATAACCATCACTGGTTTCCCGTCAAGTCGGCCAATACCGCCGACCATAGGGTTATCATCTGAATAACTACGATCACCGTGGATATATTCAAAATCAGTAAACAAACGATCAATATAATCAAAAGTATAAGGACGGTTCGGGTGCCTCGCTATCTGAGATATTTGCCAGGGTTTAAGTTTAGAAAAAATTGATTTAGTTAAACTTTCAGCCTTAGACTCCAGAGTAGAGATTTCTTCTGTGATATTAATATCAGAGTCATCGGTTACATACCTTAATTCTTCAATTTTGGCCTGTAATTCGGCTATGGGTTGTTCGAATTCGAGAAAATTAGGATCCATAATTTTTATTAATCTGTAAAACTAGTGAATATAAAATGAATTGTAACGGCTTCGTTGTAAACTGTCAGCAGGTTCTATACTTTTAACGATGTTTAAGTGAATCATTAATTCTACGCAATTCTTCCTGAGGATTGTCATTGAGAGTAATAGGTCGCCCTATAACCAGATAACTGGAACCGGATAACATCGCCTTCGCGGGTGTCATAATTCGTTGCTGATCATTTGAGGCAGCCCCAGACGGACGAATTCCCGGTGTTACTAAAATGGGAGAAGGTCCATATTCTTTGCGTAACATTTCTGCTTCCTTCGCAGAGCAAACCATGCCATCAAGCCCGCACTCAAGAGACATGCCTGTTAAGTCAATAACAGTCTGCTGAACTGTTTTGTTAATGCCTAGCTCATTCAATCCTTTTTGATTAGTACTGGTTAAAACTGAAACAGCAATTAATTTGGGTACTTTTGAAACAGTTGTAGAGTCTACAGCTTCTTTTGCCGCTAGCATCATTTCTCTTCCACCCAGAGCATGTACATTTAACATCCAGACCCCTAACTGACAGGCCGCAGCAACAGCCTTGTTTACAGTATTTGGGATATCATGAAATTTTAAATCCAGAAACACATCAAATCCCTGGCCTACCAGTTTTTTAACTAATTCAGGTCCACATGAAGTAAATAATTCTTTACCTATTTTTAGACGACAAATTTCCGGAGAAACAGACTCAACAAATTTTAATGTTTGCTCAGATGAAGAAAAATCGAGTGCAACAATTACTTTTGGATCAAAGGTAGACATATTTTAAATAATTTTACTGTGTCAATAAATAGGTTTGAAACTTGACCATGTTTTGCAGCTAGGGCAATTCCACTGCATTGTATGGCTTTCATAGCCACAGACATTACACAAGAATGCTACTCTATTAGATTTAATTCTGTGGAAGTTAGTTGTAAGTCCGGTCCAGACTTCATTAATTTTATCAGGTCTGGACTTATAGTAACTAAAAGCAAAATCATACAAATCCAGTGAGGTTGATTTTTCAATAGCCTCATATAAAAAAGCCACTAACAGATCATGTTTATCTAATGTTTGATAACTTTCTAATAACTCCAGAGCAACTCGGGTCACAGGTGTTTTTTTATAAAGATCAATTAAAAATTCCTGGTATTGTTCAGGTGACCCTGATTTCAAATATATATCACGAGCCGGTTTAATAAACAGCTCTATCAGATGAGGGGATGATTTAAGCAGTTGCTTTAATAACCTGGTTGCTTTGGATAAATCATTAATCTTCAGATATACATCTATGAGCAATAAAGAAGCTCTAATACATTTATCATCCAGTTTAATTGCTTTTTTTAATGACTCTCGAGCTTCTCTCAAGTTTCCAACAGTCAGATATTGCTCTGCAATTTCACAGTAACAATGAGTTACAATTAACTGACCATCCGCCTCACCCAGTTTAAGTAAAATTTGAGCTACAGCCAAAGCATCTGTCCATGATTTCTCTACACTGAATAATTCCAGTAATTTTCTCTGGGCAGAGATATCATTAGTATTAATCTGGACCAATTCTTTAAATAGATTTTCAGCTCGATCAAGTAACCCGGCCTTCATGTAATCTTCAGCCAATTCGGATAAAGCCATGACTCGCTGATTTTGGTTCAGATTAGGCTTCGCAATTAGATTTTGGTGAATTTTTATTGCTTTATCAACTTCACCTTTAGAGCGAAATAAATTACCCAGAGCCAAATGTGTTTCAACTGTTTCGCTATCAATCTTAATAAGATCAACAAATAGCTGAATAGCTTTATCAGATTTGTTCGCCAGCAGGTAATTTAACCCTTGAATATATGACTCTGAACAATTATTTGAATCGGAGTCAGCCTTTGATTTGGAATTGCGATTAGAATAGGAGAATCGACCTATTAAGAAGCCGAGTAATAAAGCGGAGATGAAGATTACTGGAAATTCTATATCCATAACAGAGTTGCAGTTTACCTTTAAAACATCAACTCATGTTGAAAACAGTAAAATTATTTGAAATTATTTGCTCTATCTCGTAATTCTTTGCCGGGTTTAAAATGAGGTACGTATTTACCGGGTAATTCGACTTTATCACCTGATTTTGGATTACGCCCAGTACGAGGTGGACGATAATGAAGACTGAAACTTCCAAAGCCCCTTATTTCAATTCTTTCACCCATTGATAAGGCACCACTCATCATTTCAATAAGACTTTTAACAGCGAGCTCTACATCTTTGTAGGCAAGATGCCCCTGACTTCTAGTCAGGTTTTCAATCAAATCAGATTTTGTTAATGATGGTACATACTCTTGATCTTTCATAACAAAGCCCCTTTATTATTATAATAAGGAACAGGACATACAAAAGTATGAACCTGTTCCCTTATACAGTGTAACTTTAGTCGTCTGAATCCATTTGTTCTTTTAACAGATCACCAAAACTGGTGGTAGCAGAACCTGCATCACTGCTTGCAGTATAATCACGCAATGCTTCAGTTTCTTCATCCTGGTCCTTCGCTTTGATAGATAAAAATAAGCTTCTATTCTTTCTATCCATACCTGTTATCTTAGCTTCAACTTCATCACCTTCACTGAGGAAAGTCCTGGCATCTTCAACACGATCTTTAGCCATTTCAGAAGCACGTAGAATACCTTCAAGGCCTTCACCCATATCCACGATAGCCGCTTTAGCATCAACAGAGGTAACATTACCCTTTACAATACTTCCTTTTGGAAATTGTGCAATAAAGTTAGCAAATGGGTCTTTATCAAGCTGTTTGATACCCAGTGAAATACGCTCACGTTCAGGATCGATAGCAAGAACCATTGCTTCAACTTCCTGACCTTTCTGGAAATCACGAACAGCTTCATCACCGGTTTTATTCCAGGATAAATCAGTCAGATGAATCAGACCATCAATATTTCCGTCCAGACCGATAAAAATACCAAAATCAGTAATTGACTTAATCTTACCATTGATAAGGTCGCCTTTGTTATGAGTTGCAGAGAACTCATCCCATGGATTAGGCATACACTGCTTCATGCCCAGAGAAATACGACGACGTTCCTCGTCAATTTCCAGGATCATAACTTCTACTTCATCACCTAGAGTAACAGTCTTGTTAGGATTAACATTTTTGTTAGTCCAGTCCATTTCAGATACGTGAACAAGTCCTTCAACACCATCTTCGATTTCAACGAAACAACCATAATCAGTAATATTACTGACTGAACCGAATAGACGTGACCCTTCAGGATAACGACGCATCAGGTTAGACCATGGATCATCTCCCATTTGCTTGAGGCCTAGAGAAACACGAATCTTTTCACGATCGAATTTCAGTACAACAACATCAATTTCCTGTCCGATTTCAACAACTTCAGAAGGATGTTTAACACGTTTCCATGCCATATCTGTAATATGTAAAAGACCATCGATTCCGCCCAGATCAAGGAAAGCACCGTAATCAGTCAGGTTCTTAACGATAGCACGTACTTTCTCACCTTCTTTCAGTGATTCAAGTAACTTCTCACGCTCTTCACTAAATTCTTGCTCAACAACAGCACGACGAGAAACAACAACGTTATTACGTTTCTGGTCTAATTTAATAATTTTGAACTCAAGATCTTTTTCTTCAAGATAAGCAGTATCACGTACTGGACGTACATCAACCAGAGATCCTGGCAGGAATGCACGGATTTCACCGATATCAACGGTAAAGCCGCCTTTAACCTTACCGGTAAAACGACCAGTAACGATTTCATCAGCTTCAAGAGCTTGCTCAAGACGTGTCCAGGCACGGGCACGTTTCGCTTTTTCACGAGACAGTCTGGATTCACCATAACCGTCCTCGAATGAATCCAGAGCAACTTCAACCTGATCGCCAATTTTGACATCAAGTTCACCGGATTCATTTAAAAATTGTTCTACAGGGATAACGCCTTCTGATTTTAAACCAGCGTTGACGACTACAACATCGCGATTGATATCGACGACTTCACCCGTAATTATTTCACCAATACGCATGTTAATCTGAGCAATACTTGCCTCAAACATTTCTGCAAAAGATTCTGACATGGAAGATATTTCCTAAAAGAAGATATTTCGTAATAACAAGAGAAGAAACCTCTTTATACTACAGTTAGTTAAAAAAACTTGATAGCAGTGCTGCCATCAAACCCGATTACTGTTAACGTCATCTATGTGGCTCATAACAAGCTCAATCACTTGTTCAAGATCCATCATACTGCCGTCAACAACGATTGCATCAGACGCCGGAACCAAAGGAGAAACAGATCTAGTACGATCTCGCTCATCTCTAATTTCGATATCATTTTGCAGGTCGGCAATGTTAGCCGATAATCCCATATCAATCAACTGCTTATAACGCCTTTTCGCTCTGATTTCAGACGAAGCGTTCAAAAATATCTTTATTTTGGCATCTGGAAATACCGTTGTACCCATATCACGACCATCTGCAACCAGACCAGGAGCTTGAAAAAAACCTTTTTGAATATCCAGTAACTGCTGACGAATGGAAGGGTAAGCGGCTACTACAGATGCGGCAGAAGCTGTTTTTTCATCCCTTATTTGAAGTGTTACATCAACATTATCAAGAAATGGAGTGGTCAGGTCGTCACCAGTTTCAAAATGAATCTTCATCTGCTTTATCGCAGCAAGGACTTCGTCTTCATTTTGCAGGTCCACCTTTTCATTCAGCGCTTTTAGAGCTGCAAGTCGATAAATAGCCCCGCTATCCAGAATATGTAAGCCAAGCTGAGAAGCAACTTTAACTGCCAAACTACCTTTTCCAGAACCACTAGGCCCATCTATCGTAATTATATAAGGTTCCATAAAGTATAATTGTGTTGAATGTTTATTAGATATTGAGCGCGTAATATTAAAAAAAGTCACCTAATATTTTAGCAAAATTAAACCCATAAAATAAGTTTACAGGTCTCTCAACTGATCTCTTGTGTGTTTTGAGTCACGAAATAATTCAAACAGGCCTTCCGAATCCTGATGCTGAATCGCTTTTGTAATTTCATCCAGCTCTTTTTTAAAGCCATCAATAAGTTCTAACAAGGCATCTCCGTTAGCCATACAGATATCTCTCCACATAACGGGGTCACTGGCTGCAATCCGGGTAAAATCTCTAAACCCACCGGCTGCGTAATTAAATATTTCATCCTGATCACTCATTTTTGATAAATGAGAAACCAGAGAAAAAGCTAACATATGAGGTAAATGTGAAGTTGCCGCCAGCACACGATCATGATGTTCAACAGTCATTAACTCTACGTCAGCACCCGTTTCCCGCCACATTTTATCGATTATGGCTACAGCATCCTTATTGGTATTCTGTTCAGGCGTTAAAATAATTTTACGATCATGATATAAACTGGCAAAACCAGCTTCCACACCACTATTTTCTGAACCCGCAATCGGGTGACCAGGCACAAATTGAGGAAAGTATTCCCCAAGCGAGCAATGAGCATCTCGTAAAACAGTTCCCTTCGCACTACCTACATCGGTAATAACGGTGGATTTATCAAGTGAGGATTGCATCTGCTGAAATACAGAGTTCATCGCTCCCAGGGGTACTGCCACAACGACAACATCTGCACCTTTAATTGCATCAGAAATTGACAGTGAGTAGTCATCGAGGACACCAAGTTCAATGCCTTTTTTTAAATTTTCTTCTGAACGACCACAACCTGTCACTCGTTTCACAAAGCCAGATTGTTTGAGAGACAGTGACAAGGAACTTCCAATCAGCCCGACTCCAATAATTGTCAGGTGATTAATCAAAATACTGAACCGATTATGATAAGTTCCATTTTAATAGTTATAACTCAACCTTAGGGTAAGAACCTAGTATTTTGAATAAGGCTGCCTGCTTTTGTAATTCAAGTAATGCCTTGGCTACATTTTCATTCTTTTGATGCCCTTCAATATCGACAAAGAAAACATATTCCCACAACCGGTCAGGAGAAGGTCTGGATTCAATTTTATTCATACTGATAGAATTATCGGCCAATGGTTGAAGTAAAGATAACAAAGAACCGGGCTGATTATGTGCTGACATTAAAATGGTGGTTTTATCCATGCCACTCGGTTCTACCTGCAGATCACCAATAACCATAAAACGGGTCGTATTGTTGGCCAGATCTTCAATATTTTTATTACAGATTTTCAACCCAAAAATCTCTACAGCCTGTACACCACAAATAGCTGCAGACTGGTCATCTTCAGCCGCTAAACGAGCTGCTTCAGCATTACTGCTAACCGGTAAACGCTCGATTGACGGAAAATTTTGATCCAGCCAATTACGACACTGGGCAAACGATTGTTGATGGGAATATATTTTTTTAATGTCTTCAGGGTTTTGTGACAAATTAGCAAGTTGATGATGAATTCGAACTTCGACCTCACCACAAACTTTCAGATCACTCTGAATGAACATATCCAGAGTATGACTGATCACGCCTTCAGTTGAATTTTCAACAGGAACTAAGCCGAAATCAGCATGCCCAGCCTGAACCGATGAGAAAACATCTGGAATACAGCTTAACGCAATAGTATCGACTGAATTCCCGAAGTGCTTTAAGGCTGCTGCCTGGGTAAATGTTCCTTCAGGACCAAGATAGGCTATTTTTAAAGGTTGCTCTAAAGCCAGACATGCTGACATCACTTCCCTGATCAAACGTCCAGCTTCTTTATCGTTGAGAGGTCCCTGGTTCAAGTCTTTAATCCGCTGAATTACCTGAGCTTCTCGTTCAGGCCGAAAAAACTCCAGTGATTCACCTTCTTTTAATGCCTGCTTTTTCGACTCGGCAACCCGAATTGCACATTCGGCCCGTTGATTGAACAATTGCAATAACTGTTCATCAATAGAATCAATCTGTTGCCGAATAGACTGAAGATCCAGAGTTGATGTTCCCGAACTCGTCATTATAAAGATCTTGTAGCCAGAACACCTTCGATCGAATTTATTTTTTCTACTACATCAGCTGAAATACTCTTATCTATATCCATTAATGTATAAGCAATATCATTACGAGACTCATTAACCATGTGATGAATATTAAGATCATTTTGACCAAGAATGTGGGATATTTGCCCCACCATATCAGGCATATTCGTATTAACCACTGACAGACGATTGGTAGTTGCTCGTGAAAGTTTAATTTCAGGAAAATTCACCGAATTAGTCACATTACCGTTTTCAAGGTAGTCTTTAAGCTGGTCTGCGACCATAACGGCACAATTCTCTTCAGCCTCATTGGTTGAAGCACCAAGATGAGGTAAATTGATAACACCCTTTTTACCCATTAATAAGTTAGAAGGAAAGTCAGTCACATAGGCATTTAACTGATCTGAATCCAGAGCAGCAAGAACAGCTTCATCATCAACAATACCATCACGTGCAAAGTTCATGACAACACCACTGGCTTTCATTTTCGCTAAACGTTCTGCATTAATAATGTTCTTGGTCGCGGGTATTAATGGAACATGGAGTGATATGAAATCAACCTTTGACATCATGTCATCAACACTACTGGTTGCTTGTACATCTGCCGATAAGTTCCACGCTGACTGAACGCTGATACCTGGATCATATCCAATAACATTCATGCCAAGAGATATTGCCGCATTAGCAACTTTCACTCCAATAGCACCCAGGCCGATAACACCTAGCGTTCGTCCGGGTAATTCATAACCCACATATTTTTTCTTACCTTCTTCTACTGCTTTGGAAATTTCAGCATCGGTGCCTTTAAGATTATTCGTATAATCCCAGGCCTGGCATAGATTGCGACAAGCCAGTAACATTCCTGCAACGACAAGCTCTTTCACCGCATTTGCATTAGCACCTGGGGCATTAAAAACAGCAATACCTCGTTCACTCATTTTATCCAGAGGAATATTATTTACTCCAGCACCGGCTCTACCGACTGCCAGCAGAGTTTCAGGAATCTCCATATCATGCATTTTATAAGATCGTAATAAAATTGCATCTGGAGCAGAACTCTCAGATGAAACTTCATAATCATCATGAGGTAAACGATCAAGACCCTGAGATGAAATATTATTAAGCGTTAGTATCTTTTTCATAATTCTCTCCATTAACCGTTTTTAGCAGCAAAATCATTCATGAACTGAATCAGCGTATCAACGCCTTCTTCCGGCATTGCATTGTAAATACTCGCTCGCATTCCACCGACAGAACGATGACCTTTCAAAGTCATCAGACCTAATTCTTTAGCCCCTTCAAGGAAGCTGGCATCAAGTCCGGCATCTTTTAAGATAAAAGGCACATTCATCCACGAACGGTTTTCAACCGCCACCGGATTAGAGTAAAAATCATTTCCATCAATCGCTGCATATAGTTTTGATGCCTTTCGCTCATTGATTTCAGCCATGGCATTCAGGCCACCCTTCTCTTTCAGCCACTTAAAAACAAGACCGGCAAGGTACCAGCTATAAGTTGGTGGAGTATTAGCCATAGAATCTGCTTTATCATGCGTTGCATAATTCAACATGGTCGGGCAACTATCCCCTGCCTGACCAATCAGGTCATCACGAACAATAACAATAGTCAGTCCGGCTGGACCTATGTTTTTCTGAGCACCCGTATAAATAATGCCATAATCTGAAACATTAGTTGGCCTGGAAAGAATCGTAGAAGACATGTCGGCAACAATTGGAATATCTCCGGTATCAGGAAGGCCAGGATAAACTACACCACCAATTGTTTCGTTTGGAGTAATGTGCACATAAGAAGCATCTGAAGACAGGTTCCATGTATCAAAAGCAGGTACAGAGTTAAAACTATCAGCTTCTGAACTTGCACAAATATTCACTTCACCAAAACGTTTTCCTTCTGAAATGGCTTTCTTTGACCATGCTCCGGTATTTGCGTAGTCAGCCTTACCCGTGCGATCCATCAAGTTCAGTGGAACCATAGCAAACTGAGTACTGGCACCACCCTGTAAAAATAACACTTTATAATTATCAGGAATAGCCAATAACTCTCGTAAATCGGCTTCAGCAGTTGAAGCGATCTCCATGAATTCTTTACCACGATGGCTCATTTCCATGACCGACATTCCACTTCCATGCCAGTCCAGCATTTCCTGTTGAGCTTGTTGAATAACTTCGGTCGGCAGCATGGCCGGCCCCGCACTAAAATTAAAAACGCGTGACATAGTTCACCTATATTTAAAATAAAAAAATATTTACCACAGAGGACACAGAGGTCACAGAGATTGATATCTATTTGTTTAGCCGAACCTATAAAATCAAAATTATATTAGGATGATAATTCAACTAAAAAAATAAAAACCTTTTCTCTGTGACCTCTGTGTCCTCTGTGGTGAAAAAAATTAGTCGTCGGAACCTTCTTCAGGTTCATCACTGGTCTCATCATCGCTGTCTTCCGTTGCGACAGTTTCGATTTGAACCAGTTTTTCATCTTTACCAAGACGAATCAGGGTTACCCCCTGGGTATTACGTGAAACCAGTGAGATATCTTCAACTGGTGTTCTGACCAATGTACCTGCATTGGTAATTAACATAACATCATCACCACTGGCTTTAATGGCACCAATGACCTGACCGTTACGTTCAGATGTTTGAATGGAAATAACACCCTGACCACCTCTCCCCTGGCGAGAAAAGTCAGATACTTTAGTCCGTTTTCCATAACCATTTTCGGTCGCAAACAGAATAATATCTTCATCAGAATCCAGTGCTAATAGCGTAATAACACTATCTTCAGGTTTTATTCTAATACCACGGACACCTGCTGCCGTACGACCCATGGCTCGAACATTTTCTTCGCCAAAGCGGATACCCTTTCCTGAAGCTGCAAACATCATCAAGTCATTATCACCCTTCGTCAGCTGCACACCGATCAGGCTGTCTTCTTCACGTAGGTCAATGGCGATAATGCCGTTGGCACGTGGGCGAGAGAAGCTGGAAAGAGGAGTACGTTTAACCGTGCCATTGGCAGTGGCAAAAAAGATAAACTCATCTTCTGGATATTCACGAACGGGTAAAATAGCTGTAATACGTTCATTTTCTTCCAGAGGAAGCAGATTCACCATTGGTCTTCCACGTGCTGTGCGAGAACCTATAGGCAGTTGATACACTTTTTGCCAGTACACTTTACCGCGAGTAGAAAAGCACAGTAATGTATCGTGAGTAGAAGCAATAAACATTTTTTCAACAAAGTCTTCATCTTTGACTTTGGTTGCAGCCTTACCACGACCACCGCGTTTTTGTGCGCTATAACTCTCGAGAGGTTGTGCCTTTGCATAACCCAGATGGCTCAATGTCACAACCACATCTTCTTCACTGATTAAATCTTCTACCGTCATATCCAGTTGATTAACCAGAATTTCAGTACGACGCTCATCAGCAAATTGTTCTTTAATTTCGAGTAATTCAATTCGAATTTCTGACATCAGACGTTCTTCACGCATCAGAATATCCAGTAAATCTTCAATTTTTTCGAGGATTTCCTTATATTCGTTGATTATTTTTTCCTGCTCCAGACCTGTCAGTTTCTGTAGGCGAAGATCAAGAATAGATTGGGCCTGTTTTTCTGTCAGGCGATAACTGTCATCCAGTAAACCGAATTCCATCGACAGCCCATCAGGGCGAGAAGAATCAGAACCTGCGCGTTGTAACATATCTTTTACAATGCCGAGTGACCACCTGCGTTCAAGTAATGCCGCCTTGGCAACTGCAGGACTTGGAGATTTTTTAATCAGCTCAATAATTTCATCAATATTTGAAAGTGCAATGGCAAGCCCTTCCAGAACATGTGCCCGGTCACGCGCTTTGCGTAAATCAAAAATAGTCCTACGTGTCACGACTTCACGGCGATGGCGAATAAAAGCATGAATGATTTGTTGCAGATTAAGCAAACGTGGTTGACCGTCAACCAGTGCCACCATATTGATGCCAAACACATTTTCCATCTGTGTTTGTTTGTACAGATTGTTTACGATGACATCTGCTACTTCACCACGGCGTAACTCGATAACCATGCGCATTCCATCTTTATCGGACTCATCACGCAGACCGGTAATGCCTTCTATTTTTTTGAGCTTGACCAGCTCCGCAATTTTTTCCAGTAATCTTGCTTTATTTACCTGGTAAGGTAATTCTGTCACG
>JABHSO010000231.1 GCA_018669845.1 Gammaproteobacteria bacterium
ACCACTAACAGGATTAGCCCGTAAACTGGTTGAGGATAATTCTATTTCAGCGGAAGCAGCCCAAGCAGCTGTTCATCAGGCTCATGAGGATAAAATAACCTTAAATAGCTACCTGATTAAAAACAACATCGTTTCCTCTACTGTCATTGCGATGGCCAGCTCAGAAGAGTTTGGACTACCCGTCTTTGATCTCAGCGCCATGGACACTGAACAGGCAGCAATAACCCTGGTCAGCGAAAAACTCATTTCCAAACACCATGCCGTACCTCTTTTTAAACGTGGCAATCGTCTATTCGTCGCTATATCCAACCCCACCAACATGCAGGCACTGGATGAATTCAAATTTAATACCGGTCTGACGACCGAAGCTATCCTGGTACAGGAAGATCAACTTGATTCATTCATCGACAAAGCCATCTCAGCCATGGATGACGACATGGATGACATGCTACTGGATGATGATCTGGAAAACCTGGACATTGAAGCCGGCGAGGAGGAAGAAGGTGATGCGCCTACCCAAAATGATGCAAATGATGCTCCGGTTGTAAAATACGTTAACAAAATACTGGTTGATGCGATCAATAAAGGTGCATCCGATATTCACTTCGAACCTTATGAAAAACGTTACCGGGTACGTTACCGGGTAGATGGTATTCTTGCTGAAGTCGCTTCACCCCCTATTAATATCGCCGCTAAATTAACCGCCAGAGTAAAAGTTATGTCCAGAATGGACATAGCCGAACGCCGGGTTCCTCAGGACGGACGGATAAAATTAAAATTATCCAAAAAGCGCTCCATTGATTTTCGCGTTAACTCCTGCCCTACTCTTTTCGGTGAAAAAATTGTTCTTCGTATTCTCGATGCTTCCAGCGCTCAACTTGGCATAGATGCTTTGGGCTACGAACCTGAACAAAAAGAAAAATACATGAATGCCCTGGCCAACCCTTACGGCATGATCCTGGTTACAGGACCTACCGGTAGTGGTAAAACAGTCTCTTTGTACACGGGCTTAAATATACTCAATGTTCCCGAAACAAATATATCGACCGCCGAGGATCCAGTGGAAATTAACCTGGAAGGTATCAACCAGGTCAATGTAAATGCAAAAGTTGGACTGACATTTTCCGAAGCCCTGCGTGCTTTTTTACGTCAGGATCCAGATATCGTCATGGTGGGTGAGATACGCGACCTTGAAACGGCTGAAATTGCCATTAAAGCAGCACAAACCGGTCACCTGGTGCTTTCTACTCTGCATACCAATGATGCGCCACAAACCCTGACACGTTTAATGAACATGGGTGTTCCACCATTCAACATTGCAACCGCTGTTTCACTTATTATTGCTCAGCGCCTGGGTCGAAGACTTTGCAAAAACTGTAAAACTGTTGACGACCTTCCATCAGAAGTATTACTTGAAGAAGGGTTCACCCAGGAAGACCTCGATGAAGATTTTACTTTATATAAACCGGTAGGATGCGACCAGTGTTCAAATGGTTACAAAGGACGTGTCGGCATCTATCAGGTAATGACTATTTCAGATGAAATGACTCGATTAATTATGACTGGGGCAAACTCAATCGACTTAGCTGATCAGGCTCGAAAAGAAGGTATAGATGACTTACGACGTTCTGCCCTGAAAAAAATTAAACAGGGTATTATTGGACTGGAAGAAGCAAACCGGATCACTAAGGATTAAGGATATTGGGATTAAAACCATATGGCTAAAAAACCAGTAGAAAAAATTGAATTCACCTACCAGGGCACTGACCGTAAAGGTAAAAGGGTTACTGGGGAAATATTTGCACTTAACGAAACTCTCGCAAAAGGCGCACTTCGTAAACAGGGCATAAATCCTTTACGAATTAAAAAGAAACCTCAACCACTTTTTGGTGGTAATGCCAAGATTAAACCAGCTGACATCGCTATCTTCAGCCGTCAAATGGCCACCATGATGAAATCAGGCGTTCCGCTGGTTCAATCATTCGATATTATTGGGCTGGGTCATGACAATAAATCCATGCAAAAGATGATTCTAGCAATCAAGGTGGAAGTAGAGGGAGGCGCTACTTTTGCCGATGCACTGAAAAAATATCCTATGTATTTTGATGATTTGTTTGTCAACCTGATTAATGCTGGCGAACAATCCGGTGCATTAGAAACCATGCTCGATAAACTGGCCACCTACAAGGAAAAAACTGAAGCATTAAAAGCCAAGGTTAAGAAAGCCATGACTTATCCCATATCGGTTCTGGTAGTAGCCTTTGTGGTTACAGCTATTTTGTTAATATTCGTTGTCCCCCAATTTGCAGAAGTTTTCTCAGGCTTTGGTGCCGAGTTACCGGCCCCGACTCTCTTTGTCGTCGCACTGTCAGAAGGCATGCAGGCTTACTGGTGGATCTTTGTTATAGCCATTGGCGCAAGCATATGGAGCTATAAACACATGCATGCCAAATCAGCTAATTTTCGAAAAATGGTGGATAAGATTACCCTAAGAGTCCCAATAATTGGAGAGATATCAACCAAATCAGCCATAGCAAGATATGCACGAACACTGGAAACCATGTCGGTAGCAGGCGTTCCACTGGTTGAAGCAATGGATTCTGTTGCCGGTGCAACTGGAAACATCCTTTTCCAGGAAGCTACTCTGGAGATAAAAAAAGAAATTTCCGGAGGCACCCAACTTCAAACATCGATGAAATCTTGCGGGCTTTTTCCAAACATGGTCATTCAAATGGTTTCCATTGGAGAGGAAGCAGGTTCACTGGATGCGATGCTCAGCAAGGTCGCTGATTTTTATGAAGCTGAAGTTGATAATATGGTAGACAACCTGACAACCTTGATGGAACCACTCATCATGGCTGTACTGGGTGTGCTGGTTGGCGGTCTGATTGTTGCGATGTACCTGCCAATCTTCCAGTTAGGAAATGTTATCTAACTAGAATTCTATTAGCATGCTCAACCAGATTATCGAAACATTTGAACTTTTCCCCTGGGTTTTCTATAGCTATATTACGGTCATAGGATTACTGGTCGGTAGCTTTCTAAATGTAGTTATCTATCGATTACCCGTAATGATGCAGCGTGAGTGGCGCAGTGACTGTCTGGAATTTTTAAAGCAACCTGCTGATAAAGAGCAGCAGAACATTAACCTCATGTTTCCTCGTTCACGCTGCGGAAATTGCGGTCATAAAATTTCTGCATTAGAAAACATTCCTATAATTAGCTATCTTTTTTTGAAAGGTAAGTGCTCTTCCTGTAAGACTCATATATCCATACAATACCCTTTGGTCGAATTGTTTACCGGCCTGGTTTCGCTAGCAATTGCCTGGCATTTCGGGGTAAGCCTGCAAACTCTGTTTGCACTTATTTTGAGTTGGAGTTTAATAGCAGCCAGCGGAATAGATATAGGTCACAAATTATTGCCTGATAGCCTGATTCTACCCCTACTCTGGTTAGGTATTCTGCTGAGTTTCTTCAATATTTTTATTGACCTTGAATCCAGTGTTATTGGCGCTATGGCCGGATACATGAGTCTCTGGTCTGTTTATATTGTATTTAAGATTATCACCGGTAAAGAAGGCATGGGGCACGGAGATTTCAAGCTACTCGCCATGCTTGGTGCCTGGATAGGCTGGAAATTACTCTTTGTCATAATTCTAACGTCATCTCTAGTCGGTGCCACTGTAGGCATAAGCATGATTTTATTGAAAAAGACTTCACGCGGTACACAAATACCTTTCGGCCCATACCTGGCAGCAGCTGGCTGGATTAGTTTATTGTATGGAGAGCAGCTTAATCAGTTTTACTTTTCATTTCTTTAAACCTAGATTCCGCAGTTGACCGCTTTGAGTAACATTCAAGTATATGAACTCATTAAATATATAGATTGCACCGCAGTTCACCGAATAGGTGAAAGCGCTACAGCATCCATATCGGTTTTGCCCGTCCGCCTGACTATGCTAAGCACTGCTCTTACACATCCCTGTGTTCGCAGTATAAGTATGTCCTATACAAAAAAACACCAAGGACTAGCCATTGCCTTATTTTTTAGCTACATCAAACGAACGAGCAAAACCAATCTGAATGCTGCCCTACTACGGATTCTAGGTTAAATGTTACGAGTGGGTCTAACAGGTGGTATTGCTTCAGGTAAATCGACTATCAGCCAGCTTTTTTCCAGCCTTAAAATACCGGTTATTGATACAGACATTATTAGCCACCATTTAATGCAGATCGGCGAAGATGCTTATAGCCTGACAGTACAACACTTTGGAAAAAAGATACTCCACCAGGATAACAGCATAAACAGAGCATCATTGCGTAAAATAGTTTTCAATCAGCCTCAGCAAAGAATCTGGCTGGAAAAAATGCTTCACCCGCTTATTCGCCAGTC
>JABHSO010000229.1 GCA_018669845.1 Gammaproteobacteria bacterium
AAAATCTGCCGACTACCGACTACCGACTACCGACTACCGACTACCGACTACCGACTTTAAACTTTATTCTTTATGTCTGCCTGTCTCTAGAGTATCCTTTCCTGCTTTTTTACACTGTCTTAAATCTGATTAATCATGGATCAACATTACGACCCGAATAATTGCGAATCAACCGCCCAGAATTTTTGGGAGCAGGAAAAGTCATTTATAGTTACCGAACAGGCCAATAAGGAAAAATATTATTGCCTGTCGATGTTTCCTTATCCCAGTGGAAAACTCCATATGGGTCACGTGAGGAATTACACCATCGGTGATGTGGTAAGCCGCTATCAGCGCATGATGGGTAAAAATGTTATGCAACCCATGGGCTGGGATGCTTTCGGTTTACCGGCAGAAAATGCTGCGATAAAAAATAATGTGGCACCCGCTAAATGGACTTATGAAAATATTGATTACATGCGTGATCAGTTAAAATCATTAGGACTGGGTTATGACTGGAGTCGAGAGCTGGCAACCTGCCATCCTGAGTATTATCGCTGGGAACAATGGTTTTTCACGCGTTTGATGGAAAAAGGTATTGCGTATAAAAAAACGGCTCCGGTTAACTGGTGTCCGAATGACCAGACCGTGTTAGCGAATGAGCAGGTTGAAGATGGTAAATGCTGGCGCTGTGAAACCGTGGTAGAGCGTCGGGAGTTATCTCAGTGGTTTTTGAGAATAACAGACTATGCCGACCAGTTAATTAATGATCTGGATTCAGTAGAATGGCCTGAAAAGGTTAAAACCATGCAGCGTAACTGGATCGGTCGCTCAGAAGGCATGGAGGTTGATTTTGAAGTGCCTGGCAGTGACCCACTGAGAATCTATACTACACGGCCTGATACCTTATATGGCGCTACTTTCATGGCGATAGCTGCCGAACATCCTTTGTCATTAGCTGCTTCCAAAGATAATGATGAATTAGCCAAATTTATTCAAACCTGCAAAAAAACCAATACGGCTGAAGCCGAAATGGAAAAAATGGAGAAGTTGGGATTTGCATTAGGCATGAATGCTATCAACCCGGTTAATGGTGAAGAAATCCCGATATATGTAGCAAATTTTGTACTTACTGGTTATGGCACCGGTGCAATTATGTCAGTTCCTGCTCATGATCAGCGTGACTGGGAGTTTGCAAAAAAATATGGAATCGAAATTCGTCAGGTAGTTGCACCTGCGGATGGTTCTGCAATTGATCTGGATAAAGAAGCTTTCATCACCAAGGATGGCGTTAGTTGTAATTCTGGATCAATAGATGGTATGGAGCATAAGTTAGCATTTAATAAAGTGGCTGATGAACTGGAAACTGAGGGGAAAGGGCAGCGTAAGGTAAACTTCCGATTACGTGACTGGGGTGTTTCCCGTCAGCGTTACTGGGGCGCTCCAATTCCGGTTATTAATTGTGATAGTTGTGGTTCGGTTGCCGTTCCTGAAAAGGATTTACCCGTCATATTACCAGAAAATGTCGATTTTGATGGAGTAGGCTCTCCCATCAAAAAAATGGATTCATTTAAGAAAACGACTTGTCCAAAATGTGGTAACCCTGCCGAACGTGAAACCGATACCTTTGATACTTTTATGGAATCTTCCTGGTATTACGGTCGTTATGCTAGCCGAGATCAAAGCGAAGCCATGCTTGATTCCCGTGTCGATTACTGGGCGCCGGTTGATCAATATATCGGTGGTATTGAACATGCTATTTTGCATTTGTTATACGCTCGGTTTTATCACAAGTTATTACGTGATGAAGGGCTGGTGAATTCTGACGAGCCATTCAAAAATTTGCTGACACAGGGCATGGTGTTAAAAGATGGCAGTAAGATGTCCAAATCGAAAGGTAATACCGTTGATCCTCAAGGGCTGATAGATAAATATGGTGCTGACACAGTTCGCCTGTTTATCATGTTCACTTCTCCACCAGAACAATCTCTCGAATGGTCGGATGCAGGTGTGGAAGGTGCTTTTCGCTATCTAAAACGTCTTTGGAAGGCTGTATTTGAACATGTGGAAGCAAACCATAAACTGACACCTCTGAATGTTGAAACCCTGACTGCCGAGCAAAAAGCAATGCGTTTCAAGTTGCATGAAACCCTTAAAAAGGTGAATGATGACTATGGTCGTCGCTTAACATTTAATACCGCTATTGCGGCCAATATGGAATTGATGAATCACCTGGCTAAATTCAGCGATACTTCTGATCAGGCTGTG
>JABHSO010000154.1 GCA_018669845.1 Gammaproteobacteria bacterium
CCTGGGCCTGTCTCGCTGCTTGTTGCACGGATCGCTTTGGCATGTAGCCGTAACTGGATTGTGAGAAAGTAGGATTAAACAGATCACCAAGTTGCTTTGCGATGGATTGCATAATCACCCGGTCTAACACACAAGGTATGCCGAGCTTGCGCATCCCTCCTGACTCTTTTGGAATTTCAACGCGCAACACAGGAGTTGGCTTATAGCTGCCGTCCAGTAGTTGCCGCTGGATACTCTTCCATTTGGGACGAACCCACTTGGGAAATCGCTCAATGCTGATGTGATCAACACCGGGCTTGCCCTTGTTGGAGCGAACCTTCTTCCATGCGTCGGCTATACATTCATAGGATACAATGTATTCCACCGATGCAAAATCGACTGGCGAGGGGGTTATGACGCGCCTATTATTCACGCTCCTGTTCGGAGCTTCCCAATAATCAGAGCTCACAATCATCTCCAGTCACACTGCCCTCAGACCTTTCCCCGGAATAGTCCCCGGGTTCTCGTCTTCGGCTGACCTCTACCCTGTTAACGCGCACCTTCGCAGGCTCTGTTCCACCACAATCGTTAGACTGCTTAGGCAGGTAGATCTCCCCGGGTAATGACACAATCTTTCTCTGCACTGCCACTGTATTTACCATCCCACAGTGATCTGGATGGGCTTCGTCATGTTGTGCTGACTCGCCCTGCGGTTCGGCCTGATACAGTTTCTGTGCGTAGGCTCGCAGATTTGCGCTCCGGCTTCCTCCCCACGCTCCTCACAGAGTCGCAGTTGCCTTCGGCTAGTACTTTTTAAAGTTATCATATAAGATACTTTCCAGATAATGTACAGGGGACTTTCACCCCATAAGATCGTGCCCATGCCGGGCACACACAAGGCAAATGCACACGGATTGCAAAAAGTGGCACGCCATTTTTGCTGTCGCAAAAACCGTTCCACTTTTTGCAACCGGTGATTTGAGGCGTTCAGGCTGTAGAAAAAGCCTAATTTGGAGTGGAATCTGGTAAAATAGCCTAAAAGGTTAACGAATCATTGCGATACCAAATTTCATACCCTATGATCACAATCAAAGTTCAATGGTAGTGATTAATTATCAGGATCAATTACAGCCAGGTACTTTCGAACACGCCATTCATTATCTGATTAAACATAAGCTTGATTTATCCATCTTTTATCCCAGGGTGCTCAAAAGCAGCTACTTTATCTTCTGTCTCTGAATGCCCCCAAGGGTATGAGTTAACAAAATGATCAATACTGTCATTCATACCACTGAGTTCAATATTATGCGCCACTTTGTTACGGAGTGAATTTAGTTTTATTAAAGCACCCCATAACCATGGTTTAAAATCTGAAGGAAAAAATGACTGAGCGAGACAAATTGCTTGGTAAGAAGTAATTCTTGCATCTTTTAATGCACTCGGGTTTATAAGTCTTTCGTCAATTATTTTATAAATTTGCTCTTCAATAAGAAGATGCCCTTTGAGAAGTACCAATTCTGTTTCTTTACCATGCGGCAATAATTTCAAGAATCGCCTGAAAGCATAAATTTGTTTTTTATTAACTTCTATTTCCATGTCATTAATCAAGAGTAAATTCTACAAACTCTCTGTTAACAGAGTTTTACGGAGTCTGCAAACACAGTATACGAGAATTGTTCAATGGCTCCAAATGGCAATAGAACCCATTCCTCTAAGATAAAAATATAAAAAAAATTTAAAAAACCAATACCGACCTCTCAACCTAGTCCCCCCCACCTTCCTACGGAAGGTGCCCTGGATTCGGATTCCGAATCCTGTGGAAGGGCTAGGAATAACTCAAGAAGTCCGTAACAGCTTAGACAACGTGATCAAAAGCATGGAGAAAACTGAAGTTGATGACGCCAGTCTTGATGTAACCAGGAGAGAAAGCAACGAGCTACTAACAAAGGAAAACAGTAATGAACAACACAAATAATTTAATTATTAATTTAGTTAAATACTCCTTGAAATTTGTATTTTTAATCAGTATTTTAGTTAAACGTTACTGCAATTTTCAAGACATGATCAGCGGTATCCCAAATGGCTGGGGTTTACTGACGCTGAAAATTCTGGGCTTGATAAATTGGGCGGTTCTTTCTAGACCTGGCAACGACAAATTAATGCCCCACTTAAATGGGGATATTTTTAATTGTGCGTCTGCTGGGTATCTGTTTATAAAATTCCCCGTATACGCGATTTCTGGAGGTTCCTCAAATGAGTGAATCATTAACGCGTAACTTCATAATTGAATCAATTCGAGCGGCAGAAGATGGTGCTGGCTTTTGGGCCACGTTATCAACTGAGTTCGCAGTACCTCGTGAATATGGTAATGAGATTTTAATTCACAATGGTTCCACAGTTGATTTAGCACGATCCACGCTGCCCCTTGTTGTTTGTCATAACACTGATGATTTAAATATTGGTATTGTCGAAAATCTTAAAATTGTTGGTCAAAAGCTGAAAGGATTAATCCGTTTTGGAAAATCTAAACGAGCTAAAGAAATCCTTCAAGATGTCAAGGCGGGCATTCTGATTAATTTATCAATTGGTTATCAAATACTAGAAAGTCACTTTGAAGGTGACGACCTGGTGGCAACTAAGTGGGCTCCACATGAAGTTTCAATAGTATCTGTACCTGCTGACCCAAATGCTGGGATTGGTAGATCAAAAAATAGTGAGAGAAAATTAATGAATACTGAAAAAACACCTGCTGCCGGTGCAAATGGCAGATCTGCAAGTAACCCATCCGCAATTGTACAAAAAGAGCGTGATCGAATTCGCGATATAACCTCAATTGGTTCAAGGCGAGGTATGGACGTAGAAGCGCAAGAATTCATTGAATCAGGTAAAAGTGTACAAGCATTTAGAAATCTGGCTCTTGAACGTTTAGATGATGAAGACTCATCAGCTTCGCCAGCCAGTCATGCATCAGTATATATGGGGCGACCTGGGATCGATTCTTCAGGATTTCCTGAGTTCAGTATTAAGCGTGCATTACAAGCCCTTAAAGATCCTCGCAGTGTTGATGCTGGTTATGAATTTGAAGTTAGTCAAGAGTTAACCAGGAAGCTCGGTCGGAAGGATGGTCATTTACTAGTCCCTATAGGCTACCCTAACCTTCAAAAAAGAAGCATGAATGTTGGTACGATTGGTGCTGGTGGAGCGGTAGTCCCATCAAATCTTCGTCCTGATCTTTTTATTGACGCTCTGACAGTAGAATCAGCAATCATGGACTTAAATATCACGACTTTCAATGAAACTGAGGGAACTCTTATTTTACCGCGAGCGGTGAGTAACCCGACTGCAAATTGGAATAATTTGGATGATGTCGATTCAATCGCTGAATCTGATGCGGTACTTGACCAGATAAGCTTTTCACCTAAGCAGTTAACTTCAATGACTACATTAAGTCATAAACTAATTATGCAATCTTCACCTGATGCTGAAGCGATGATTCAAGGAATGCTAGCAGAATCAATTGCGGAAGAACTGGATAAACAGTCAGTACAGGGGGATGGTGTTGGCTCAAAAATCACGGGCATTACAAATACCACAGGTATTGGCTCAATAGAGTATGCAAATGGTGGTAGTCCGTCATGGGCTGATATTGTTAATTTAGAAGCTCAGTTAACAACCAATAAAATTCGGTTTGGAAATACAGCTTACCTGGTCCATCCATTAATGGCCGCTACCCTGAAGACTACAGAGGTGGCTGCTAATACTGGCGTATTTATTTTGAAGGATGGAATGATGAATGGTCACAGAGTGCAGGTATCAACAAATGTACCGGCGACAACTGTTGTTTTTGGCGCCTGGTCTGAGTTTGTTTTGGCTACCTGGGGTATTTTGGCTTTGGATGTAAACCCTTACGGGGCAACTGACTTTGCTAAAGGTAATGTAAAAGTAAGAGCTATCCTTGATTTAGATGTTGGTGTAAGGCGTCCTGGCGCTTTTGCCACTCTGACTGAAGCGGTAGCTTAAGGAATTGGCGGGATTACTTTTCTGGCGTTTGGTATTCTCGCCATTATAAGGCGTCGACCAACCATCGACGGATATTACTCCGGGAGTGGCTCCTCTTGGCCTTGAGCTCCTACGTAATTACGCAGCTTTGAGCGTATCAAAGTAAATCATATTGAACGGGGTGCGCCACCACGACAGCCGCTCCCGATGCCTGGTAACAGGTGACACGCGGTTTTATTAATTTTTGGATTTAGTTATGCGGGAACATACAGAACACACTCATACAGACGATGAAAAACAGTATTGGGCCGTGCCTGATTCTGGTGTTATGAAATATATTGAAGATGAAGCAGCTTTAATGATTGCCAGTGCTAAAAAAGTCGCGGAGGCGAATGAAGTAGATCAGAAACAGGCACTTTGGCTTGTAATGACTCTTTATCAAGATTTTTATAAGTAAACCATCTATTCAAATTTAGTAGCTGATTGCCATATGCTTTCATAGGCTCGAAGCTTATCCGGAATTACGTCAGGCGAAACTGCAACTAGATAAGTTGGTTTATCTTTTGCGGCGTCTTTTATGGATTGCCCTGAGATCCAACCAGAATAACCATCAATAAATATAACCCTATCATGGATTTGATTAGATTTTTTAACCTCCACTACAGGCCCAAATTCTTCAATATACTTCTCTGCAGCCGGTTTAACGGCTTTGGATCTCTTACCGGTTAATAATCTGACTGTTACTTCTGGGTTTCGAGAATTAAGGTAATGACTAAAAATGGAAGCATCCAAGTAAGGGTCCACGATAAATATATTCTTTTCAGCAGAATTGATAATCTGATTTAGTTGCTGGAAGTATTTATATACTTCCCCTGGAGCAAAAGATACTGTGTCATCAGATCCCACTTCTAACTCTAAAGAAGCTATTTGTCTATATAGACCCGACTTTAATTTTTCATAATTATCAGGCCCAAATATCTGGCTATTAAGGCTATCCCAATTCGATTTGTATTGTATAGCTTCAATTGAAAATTTAATTTGAGAAAGCATAGCGTGACCTTGAGCAAGCCAGGTCAGGCTTTCCTTGGAGCCATTTATTACAACATCATGACTTGGGGCGCGTTCTAGGTGGGCTTGCATTTTTGCGAGTAACACCGATGAATCCATAAACTCTACCTCCTTAATAAATTATTGATACTGCCGGGCTTTGAAAAAAGTTACAAAATAAAATCATAATCATTTTTTTGTAAGAATTTTGTAAGGTCAGGCAAAAAAAAGACCTAGCCGAAGCTAAGTCTTTGATTGGACTACCAAATAAGTGGCGTCCCCAAGGGGATTCGAACCCCTGTTACCGCTGTGAAAGAGTGTTTTCATATACTTTACTGGACTTTACTGGACAACCTTAAGCTATTGTTTTATATTTAATTTATTGAATTTACGTCCAGTAAGATCCATAGTGGATCCGTAACATTTCAGGGACATCTGAGGGACATTTATATGGCGCGCGCAGCAAGAGACAATCGACTCAACAATCGAACCAACAGACTAAAACTGGATGTTGGCAAGCGATACTATCTCGCCATATCAGAAGGGCTATCCCTGATTTATCGTCGAACTGGGAAAAACTTCGGTACATGGTCATCGCGCATCAAGCACAGTGATGGTAAGGATAAAATGATTCGCATTGGTCCTGCCGACGATTACCAAGATGCCGATGGTGAAAATATTTTATCATTCCCCCAAGCGCAGGAAAAAGCCCGTGAGTACGCCAACGAATTCAACCGTCCTTCATTGTCTGACCATCAACTCACGACCGTTGACCTGGCAGCCGAACATTACATGGAATGGTTCAGAGAGAATCGAAAGGCTGTAGTAGATACTGAACGCACCATCAATGCCCATATATTGCCAGCCTTTGGAAACAAACTGGCCCCCTGTGTCAGGATACCTTTCGCCTCTAAAATTATTTATTAATCGTAAAGCGGGCGCCTAAAGGTGAAGAAATGCAACACAGATATTCAACAGAATTTAAAGAATCTATCATCAAAAAGATGATGCCTCCGAATCCCA
>JABHSO010000202.1 GCA_018669845.1 Gammaproteobacteria bacterium
ACTGGGCCGGAATGAGCCTTGTTGGTGTGGATCTGGCAAAAAATTTAAACAATGCCATGGTAAATTGAGCTAGGGAACATTTTAATATGACTGTTGGTTTGTCAGCACCGGGTGTTTTGCATCCGGTTAAGGGTGTTATGTTAGCGTCTTGTCATAGTGGTATAAAAAAAGATTCGACAATAGATGACCTAGTGCTCATGCAGTTCAGTGATGAATCATCGGTGGCAGCTGTGTTCACTACTAATAAATTTTGTGCTGCCCCTGTCACCATTGCAAAACAACACCTGGACTCAGGCCACGCTACTCGTTACCTGTTAATAAATTCTGGTAATGCAAATGCGGGTACAGGAGTTGAAGGGGTAGAAAATTGTATCAGTACCTGTGCTGCAATTGCAGCAGAGGCTTCATTCCCAAAACAATCAGTTTTGCCATTTTCAACGGGTGTTATTGGTGCACCGTTACCCGTCGATAAAATATCGTCAGCAATTCCCTCATTAATTAAAAAACTGGGTGAAGATAACTGGTTGGCAGCTGCAAAAGGAATAATGACAACGGATACCCTGCCAAAAGCAGTTAGCCGTCAACTCGTTATTAATGGTAAAAAAGTTACCATCACTGGCATTTGTAAAGGGTCTGGAATGATTAAACCAGACATGGCTACGATGCTGGCCTATGTGGCCACTGACGCGTTAATACCTCAATCTGAATTAGATTCGTGCCTAAAGCAGGTGGTGAATAGTTCTTTCAACTCGATAACGGTAGATGGCGATACATCAACCAATGATGCCTGTTTGTTGATTGCCACGGGTGTTAGTCAGCAATCGGTTAGCCGTACTCATGATGAATTTATGTCAGTGCTGAATGAAGTCTTTAGTCTGTTGGCCCAATCGATTATTCGTGATGGAGAAGGCGCTACAAAGTTTATAGAGATTCAGGTTGAGCAGGCTTTGTCATCTCAGGATGCACGTGAACTGGCTTATACCATTGCACACTCTCCATTAGTTAAAACGGCTCTGTTTGCTTCGGATGCTAACTGGGGGCGAATATTAGCAGCTATAGGCCGAGCGCCGATTTCTAGTCTGGATATTGATAAAGTTGCCCTTTTTCTGGGTGATGTGTGCCTGGTTAAAAATGGGTTACCAGATGAAGATTATTCTGAGCAAAAAGGACAAGCTGTTATGCAGCAACAGGATATTATCATTCGGGTAAATCTAAACCAGGGTGAAGAGTCAGCGACCATCTGGACAACGGATTTATCCTACGATTATGTAAAGATAAATGCCGAATACAGAAGCTAAAGTTCCATTACCTGTTCATGTAGTTGCAGGGGTAATTCGACACCCTGAAAATTCTTCCAGATTATTTTTTACCCGTCGCCAAAAAGGTCAACATCTACAAGATCTTTGGGAATTTCCAGGTGGAAAAGTGGAATCAGGTGAATCTCGTTTTCAAGCTTTGCAGAGAGAGTTAAAAGAAGAAATTGGGATACAGGTACATTCCGCCTTACCCTTTCAATCGCTTGTTCATCATTATGAAGATAAAATTATCTTTCTGGATGTGTGGGAAATAAAACTTTTTAGTGGTCGAGCTTATGGTCGGGAAGGGCAGGAAATTGCATGGGTAAATTTGGATGAACTTAATTTATATACATTTCCTGAAGCTGATCTGCCAATATTGAAGTCATTGTTGGCAGAAAATGGCTCAATTGAATAGTAGTTCTACTACAAGGCACACAAAAATAATTTGAAATCTAAATCTTGTTTTAGTTGGACAGGCGGCAGGTCTGATTTTTCCTGAGGCTGTAAAAAACGAATGCTGTAACGATGTTTTCCAGCACTGATTTCTGGAAAGAAATTACTATTACAGTCGAGTTCAATACGTAACATCTGATTGGCCAGAGTAGTATCAAGATTATTTTGGAAAAAACCATTTTTGGCGGTTACTCTTTCAGCCAGGGCACTGTCACGGATAAGGTTTAAGATTAAGACAACCACCTCGTTAAGCTGATAATAAGGCTGAGACCATCTAACAATATCGTTAACCCGGGTTTGAAAGTTATGATTTAACCAGAATCGCAACTGAGGAATATCAAAATCACAGCTTCCACCCGGGATACCAGCTCGTTGCTTGATGGTTAAAAGAAAATCTATTTTTTTCAGGTGTTCACCAAATCTTCCGTCCATAGCGTGCATGTTGGTCAGAGCATGTTTAATCTTACTCAATATTAATTCCAGTCGGGATTTGTCAACACTTTGGTGAGAAATGAGAGCCTTTAAAACTTTATGCTGACGTTCAAGTTCCTTGATGGTTTCCTGTTTAATGTCTCCACGTTCTACTAAAGCTGTTAGCTCTAAAACAGTCAAAGCAGCGTGATAGCTTGAATGATCATTATCCTGTTGTTTAAAAAAATCAAGGCGATGTATTAATGCCTCAATTCGTAAAAAGATACGAATTCTCTCATTTAGGGGTTGTTCAAAGATGAAGGTGTTATTCGTCATTTGTTGGCAAATATATTCAATTTTTCGAATTATAACTGATCAATAATAAAAACACTCAGATATATCTAATAAATACGCTTTAGACTTTAATTATGATTCAGGCTCAGTAGTTTTTTATGGAGTTTTAAAACGTCCTGCTCTCTACTGTTATCATCATGATTTTTAATGCTGCTGTTGGCTTGATCTAAACGGGACTGGTTATCAATTTGAGCATTTATCATTTGTTGAGCCAGTGTGTCATCAATATTATCTCTCTGGGTCAGGCGTTTTTTCTGAATTTCTGAGGGGCAATCGATAGCGATCACATGATCAACAAGTTTATCAAAACCGGTTTCAAACATTAATGGAACGACGATAAGCACATAGTCGCTGACGGTATTTTGAATTTGATTTTCGGTAGACTGGCGAATAAGCGGGTGAAGCATTTTTTCCAGCCAGATTCTTTGCTGAGGCTGATTGAAAACTATTTTACGCAATGATGCTCTGTTTATGCTGTTATCCTGGTGGAGTATCTTTTTTCCAAAGTGTTGTACTGTCAGG
>JABHSO010000076.1 GCA_018669845.1 Gammaproteobacteria bacterium
AGCTGCAGGCAGGAATCTAGATGGATACAATGGAAATACGGCAGCACAGGACACGCTATACTCAGGCATAACATCACAACCACAGCAGGTTCAAGAGGCTGCCCAAAATTTATATAGCCACTACAGGCAGCTCGGTATGGAACCACAAGTAGCTCAAAATACTGCCAGCTTGACGGCATTGTTAAGTCGATCAAATTACTCCAATGAGCCAGATTTTATTAAGGGTTCCCAATTAGCAGGTGAAGTCATTAGCCAATCGACCGGGCAACCAACAGGTACCGGGGGTTATGGTTACGAAAACAATTCGGCATTACAAGATAATGCCCCGAATAATAGAGATGTAAAAGCCACGGCCACGATTGATGGACCTCCATTGAAAAGTTCGGTAGATACGTCATCCGTAGGAGATAGTGTCACAAACGCGACACCTCCAGCTTCAGCAAATGTGGAAGAAGCACATAATCAGAATATTCGTGAAGTAAAGCAAGATGGCTTAGAAAAAGAGCGGAGCATCAGTAGCTCTGCCGCAAATACAGCCGCGAGGAATATCGGTCGAGATCTTAACATGAGCACATCAGCTTCTACCTGGGGAGCTTATGATAATGCAAACAGCTGGCTATCCAGAAGATCAGATGAAGTAGGTGGTGGCATTAATGCTGCTTCTGAAGAAAAATGGGAAGCCATTAAAGATTTCACAAATGGTGATGCTGGCCTCATGGAATCAGCCAAGAAGTTCTTAGACCCCAATGCCGGGGTTGATGCCTACAATCAATTTATTGATCAGTATGGTGAGCAATTTAAAGGAGCTGTTCAACAATATGCAGTGGATCATTACGGTTTGACATCTTCACAGGCTGCAGTGTTTGCGGAGTCATTTGATACTAATGATCAACCGATGCAACAGCGTATTGCTGAGATGCAGCAGGATTATATGACTCCAGATGGTAAGGGTGGGATGGAACTAACAGATGCCAATCGAAAACTCACAGAAGATATGGCTGACCGAATTATTGATGCCTCAGGTTCTGGAGAACGTGCGGGAAGTTACTTGCAGGATATAAGGCAACACAATATAGCCTCTCGACGTGCTACCCCAAATGAGTAAATATAGAGGTAACAGCTTAAAGGTTATCCTTATTATAAATATCACCATAAAGGTTATGAATTGAATTTCGATTTGTTACGAATGAGTTTTCAAACGGGTCATTACCATTATCAAAATCATCGTCAACATCAATATTGATATCTTGAGGAACGGGCAATAACTGCCCGATACCACCAAATAAGGCTACCGCTGCACCAATCAAAAAGGTCGGCAATACAAGCCCACCCAATCCCGCAATCGCTTCAGCGATTATCAGGATGGCAGTCACCAGGAATACCTTAATAAAAAAACCTGCTGCACTGATTATATTTTTCATAGCTTTTTCCTTTCTCTCTCTGCGTATTATAAACATAAAAAAATTTATGTAAGCTTTGTCCTGTAATTCTGTCAAATATTTCCATTTCCTTCATATCCTTAATACCCCATCAACTTAAAGTTTAAATTTTCTTTTCTTTAAATAAGGCCATTATAAAGAAGGAATAATCAATATTTACAATGTATTGCATAACTTGTTAAATTATTAATCAACTTAAAACAAAGGATATTATATAGAATATTTTTATAGTACAAAATTAAATTTTTATTGGATAACTAATTTATATTGTATTTTCAAAGGTTTATAGACTTTACCCATTAACTTACGATAATAGTGAAATCAGAAAATTAACACCTGTAAGGTTGTAAGAATCAAATAAACGCTTATACTTCGCCTATCTTGCAATTCTTGTTAATTTTTAATGCAGCTTAAAGTAAAAACAATTATCGTAACAACACTTTTATTGTTTACGACATCCAATGCTTATTCTTTCTCATTAAAGAATACCGCATTCTATGTTGTCGGTGAAAAGTATGGAATAGACCCTCTTTTACTGTACTCAATGTCTCTGGAATTATCCGCAAGGTATATAGGCAAGGGGCATGTATCCCCCTCTCCTTACGCAATTCGATCTCATCACTTAACAAAACATTTCGATAGCCAGGAGAGTGCCGGTGAAAAACTACGTGAATTGGTTAAGAAAACTGACTGGATCGAAGTGGGCCTAATGCAGATATCTCTACATTATCATCCTCAGGAAAACCCTATCAATTTACTCGACCCATTTCAGAATCTGATAGTGGCCGCACAAATACTAAACAAAGCAACAGCTACAACAAATGACCCGATACTCGGTGTCGGGAAATATTTTGCCTGGTCTAATAAAGAATTAGCTCAAAAAAAAGGTGCAAAGGTTTGGAGCACTTATAGTCGCCTAAGAGCTTTGCAGTTTGAGAAAATAAATGAAAATTAAAAAACTCCTACCATCCTTTCTTATTTTAATATCTCTTGGGCAAGTATCCATTGCTCAAGATAAGCCATCATTAAAAGGCACAATGTTTAACCAAATTGGTCATGAAACCGGACTGGATCCATTGCTGCTCTATTCAATTGCCTTAACCGAATCAGCCATCAGTCAGGGAAAAGGTTTTATTAGACCACATCCCTATGTATTCCGATCCAATGTCGGAGGTCCAAAATATTTCGATACAAAGGAAAAGGCGGCTCAAGCACTAAAAGAAATACTAAATAAAACCGCCAACATCGATGTAGGTATGATGCAAATAAATCTGAAGTACCACCCCCAGCCAGATCCATCTTTACTTTTTGATGCAGAACATAACCTGCAAATTGCAGCCGCAATTCTTAAAGAAGCTCTCTCAACCAGTACCGACCCCATTATCGGCGTTGGCAGATACCACTCATCCACACCGCACCGGACACTTTGGTATGGACGGCGCGTATGGAAGACATATCAAAATCTAACTGACATATTCGAATAATTTAACTAGAGGAAAATCATGGACAATATACATATAGAAGAAGGCCAGATTTCAGAGGCTCAAAGAATAGCCCAAGCATCTGGCTTGGACAGCTTGTTTGAATCACAACTTTCGTATTGGCTGACCGTTCAATCAATAATGCAATCCCCGGGGGGCTATGATGACTTGAAAAAAAGAATGCCACATATTTCATTTGACCTGGCGGAAAAAATACAATTTTCTAACTACCATGAAATCGTCAAATTATGCACATCAATGATCAGCACTATACGCCCTGCCCTGCCTGAACAAACAATCATCGGACTAATTGAAAATAGCAACACTCATAACAAATCAATATCTACACTTCAACTCCTGGCATCTTAAATAAAGCGAATTGAATCATGACACAAAGACGATCAGCTTCAGAAACACTATGGATTCATTTGTTAATGCATATTGGGTTCACAAAACCACTATTATCAGAAGTACCACTACGGTTGAATTCACAAAGTTTTGGGAAACGATCAATAGCCCGAGCAGCTGAGACGGTTAGTCAGGAATTAGCTCACAACTCTTTTGACTGGCCCACTAAACCAGTATCTAGAATACCGAGCAGAGGCATAACCTCGAATGACCAGTTAATAGAAGTATCTATCTTAGCAGCTTCAATGTACTACCTGTATGAAGAAAAAATATATCAAGGACTCACAATGAATGAAGTTATTCAGGCTTTCGATCTATATACCAATATTCGTGAGTTGGCTGAAAACGAATCAATCCAAATATCACCGGATAATGCATATTGGATTTCGAGAGAATTCTACAACCATTATTCCACGGTACCATATTGTGAAAAATGCGGTGTTCACTATTACAGCTCGATTGAGCAAAAAATTAAAAATGGATGCCCTTTCTGTAAACGCAGCGGGATTGGTGAAAACAACGGGATGTATGATGAAACTGCACTCAACAAAATTAGCCTGGCGAAGAAAAACAAATACAAACTGAACATTAGATAAAAACACACCGGGTAAGAAAACCGGACGAACACAAATCACGGACGGAAATTGCCAAAAACTACCGGATTATATTTCCGGATGAACCCAGACGGATGCGAATTTCCGAACGAAAAACCGGACGGACACGAATTTCGGACGGTAATGGCCAAAAAAACACCGGATACGATTAGAAATCACATAGCAAATATGAAGAACTTTAGAAAAACAAAAAAATTAGCAGATCTCAAAATGCATACCGATGTGTGTAGTATTAACACAAGTGCATTCAATTTATCAAAACTAATAAACACTATCCGGACACAAATGCATGCACTTGTGTGTAGATAGTTACGTGGTAGGTAGACAGCATTCACTCTTGGCAAACTTAATGAAGAAGAGATACACCAAAGATCAAATTATGAAACTCGCAAAAATCTCAAATAGAGACGATCGAGATAAAGAGAAATTACGGCCAAAGCACATTCGGGAGATCTACCGAGGTATCCTACAAGATATGTATTCCAAACTGGATTATCTGAATGACCTTGCACTTCTAGAAGCTGTACTAATACGAGACGAATACTACGATTCAAAAGATAGCTTCGCCAGTATGGGATTGCGATATGGGTTCATACAGTTATCAGTACGCCAAAACAACGGGACAAACTATTACCGGTATTATAAAAAAAATTCTAGAAGCTCTAAAGATAGATTATGGCTAAAACCGAATAAACGGTTAGGTCAAACCACAGAAAAAACATTTACAAAACATTCCGTCCATAAAGATGAGGTACATAATTGTAAAATAACTGAGGACGAATTTATCCGATTAAGGAAACAAGACAGATTAACCAGAGAGACTATGCGTAGGATTAGAGAGCTGAAAATTATGGAGGGAGTGAAGTTTGAAGCTGAGACAAATTCAACAACCGCAGGTGAGGAAAATGAATAAACA
>JABHSO010000083.1 GCA_018669845.1 Gammaproteobacteria bacterium
CGGATACCATATTTAGGTGGTGTACCGGAGTTTTCATCGATATTGAGTTTGGCAATTTTGATCTTGCCATCATATTCGTCAGCACTTTCTTCCAGTGCGGGGGCAATCATTTTGCAGGGACCGCACCAGTCTGCCCAGTAATCTACCAGTACAGGCTGTTCAGACTGAAGAACTTCGGCTTCAAAGCTGTCATCGGTCAGGTATACAATTTTTTCACTCACTTAGGTTTCTCCAGCTCAATTAGGTTGAGATCATTTAATTAGGAAAGACAATTTATTCATATCACCCCCTACTGTCAACCAAAAAGCTCAATTTGGAGTAAACCTCTAATCCTTAAATTCATTACAATTTCTAATACAAGATATTGATTCTCTGGTGATTAAAAAAGCCCCAGGCCCGCCTACACGAAAATTCAATTTATAATTTCACTGTAAAATCAATATGATGCAGAATTGTTTCAATCAGAATTCTAAGATTCACATCAATAACCACTAGAGACTGACCGATTTAGATCGAAGCATGTTACAATCCCGAGGTTAACATCTAAACCTATTAAACATACATGAGTAAACATCATTTAACAGAGATCAGTTTTGACTCTCTGCCGCTTGACAACAGCCTGCAACAAGCCCTTAAAGACAGTAATTTTGAATTCTGCACACCCATACAGGCAGAATCATTACCTGTTTTGCTGGATAATAGAGACTGCGCCGGTCAGGCACAAACCGGTACCGGTAAAACGCTGGCTTTTTTACTGGCCAGCATGCAAAGGTTAATATCCCAACCGGAAATAAAAACCCAACCCGGAAAACCTAAAGTCCTTATTCTGGCACCTACGCGTGAGCTGGCATTACAGATATATAAGGATGCAGAACTACTGGTCAAACACAACGACTTAAAGCTTGCCATCTGTTATGGCGGCAAAGCTTATGAGCAACAAAAAAGTCAGTTTGAAAAACCGGTTGATATTCTCATCGGCACACCGGGACGACTAATCGACTTCCTTAAACAGAGGCTCTACACATTAAAATTTGCTCAATGCCTGATACTTGATGAAGCCGATCGCATGTTCGATATGGGTTTTATCAATGACGTGCGTTTTATGCTGCGTCGTTTACCTCCACCGGAAAAACGTCTGAGTATGCTATTTTCAGCCACCATGGCTCAAAAGGTGATGGAACTGGCCTATGAGCATATGAATAATGCAAAACTCATCAAGATTGAATCTGAAAGCCCGGCTGTTGAGCGCATCGATCAAAGCATGTATCACCCTGCAAATGATGAAAAAATTCCATTACTGCTAGGCTTAATCAAAAAGTTTCAACCGGAAAGATCTATTATATTTGTTAACACCAAACATGCAGCCATTCGTGTTTGGGAATACCTGATGAGCAACGACCATCCATCAGCCTTGATATCAGGAGATATTCAACAGAGCAAACGTGAAAGCCTGTTAAAAAAATTCCATGACGGTGAATATGCCTTTCTGGTCGCCACCGATGTGGCATCACGTGGCTTGCATATTCCTGATGTAACCCATGTCTTTAACTACGACCTGCCTGATCTCGGTGAAGATTATGTTCATCGTATAGGACGTACTGCCAGAGCAGGTAATAAAGGTCACGCTATTAGTTTCGCCTGTGAAAATTACGCAATGAACCTGATGGATATTGAGTCTTATATCGAAAAATCTGTACCCAATGAAACGATCACCAGTGAGCTATTAATCAAACCGACACCACGTAAAAGACTGATGAAACAGAAACCTCGTGGTAAACCCCAGGGTGGAAGAGGAAAACCTCATCATTCACACGGTCAACAGAGAAATAGCAACAATAATCGCAACTCAAATTCTCAACGTCGAAGAAGACCGCCTAACAAATCGAATCAAAGTACACAAAAATCGGATTAGTACCGTGAAACATAAAAACATTATCTTACTTGGCGGCAGTGGATTCGTCGGCAAACATCTTGCCATCGAACTTGCCCAGCGTGGTTACAACGTCACCCTGCCATGTCGCAGGCCACACCGCCTGAACGAATTAAAAGTGCTACCCAGCATTACCGTTATTAAGGCAAATATTATGGATCAGGCCGAACTGACCTCAATCTGTAAAGGTCATGACGCGGTATTTAATCTGGTCGGCATATTGAATGAGTCTGGAAAAAATACTTTTCGCAAGATGCATATAGATTTCGTTAAATCCATCGTTAAATCCTGCCAGACAGATAACATCAAACGCCTGCTGCATATCAGTGCACTGGGCGCTAATCAGGCGAGTGGTGGCAGTTTATACCTTCGCACAAAAGGTGAAGGCGAAAACCTGTTACATACATTTGGACAGAACAAACTTCAAGTAACCAGTTTTCAACCATCAGTCATTTTTGGTTCAGATGATAGTTTTATCAACCGGTTCAGTGGTATTTTAAAACTCAGCAAGGGGGTATTTCCATTAGCCTGCCCTGGCAGTCGTTTCTCCCCTGTTTTTATTGGTGATACCGTATCTGCAATGGCAGATACTATTGATGACCCGGCCTCTTTTTCCAGACGTTATCCATTGTGTGGGCCAGAAACATTAACATTGCTACAAATTGTAGAATTCATTAAACAAGCTCAGCAGAGTAAATGTAAAATAGTAGGCTTGCCAAATACACTGGCAAAACTTCAGGCAGTAATTTTACAAAATCTTCCAGGCAAACTATTTACCATGGATAACTATCGTTCTCTGCAAACACCAAGCACCTGTGAAAATGGAGTACCTACCTGCACCACCAGTTTTTCGAGTTACATCAAGGGACTTCCTCATCTTTTCAGCCGTAGACCGACTTACGACGAACTGCGAAAGCAATTAAACGGTAAATAAACAATGCAGGTTTACCGTGTCGGTGGTGTCGTTAGAGACAAGCTACTGGGCATAAAAAGTAAAGATATCGACTGGGTTGTTACTGGCTCTACGCCTGAAGAAATGATATCTGACGGTTACAGGCCAATAGGTAAGGACTTCCCTGTCTTTTTACACCCTGAATCCAAACAGGAATATGCCCTGGCCAGAACCGAAAGAAAAATCTCCAAAGGTTATGCCGGGTTCAATTTCAACACTGATCCGGAAATCACCATCGAGCAGGATCTTGCCCGGCGTGATTTAACCATCAATGCTATTGCACAGGATGAACAGGGCAATATCATTGACCCCTTTAATGGCCAGCAGGATGTTAAAGACAGAGTTTTACGCCACGTTTCTGATGCCTTTGTGGAAGATCCGGTTCGGGTACTGCGGGTTGCACGTTTTGCAGCACGTTTTCACAGCCTGGGTTTTAGTATTGCAAAAGAAACAAAACAACTCATTAAACAAATAGCAGATTCCGGTGAACTGAATGCTCTGGTTGCAGAAAGAGTCTGGGTAGAAATGGATAAAGCATTAGCTGAATCCGATCCACAGGTTTTTTTTACCAGCCTCCGGGAATGCGAAGTTTTATCAACTCTATTCCCTGAAATAGATAATTTATTTGGCATTCCTCAAACGGCTAAATACCACCCAGAAGTTGATACCGGCATTCATGTCATGATGGTGTTGAAAAAAACAGCCGAGCTTAACTTTGATAACGAAATTCGGTTTGCAGCTTTGACTCATGATCTGGGAAAAGCCAACACCCCAGGAAACATATTACCCAGTCATCATGGACATGAACAACGCGGTGTCAAACTGACCCGACAATTCTGTAAAAAATGGCGCGTTCCAAAAGCTACCACCGAACTGGCTTTATTAACCTGTGAATTTCATACCCATATCCACCGAGTCTACGAGTTAAAACCCTCAACACTGCTAAAACTGTTTAAACAAACAGATTGTTTTCGCAGACCAGAACGTTTTACCAAAATGACCAATGCCTGTATTGCCGATGTCAGAGGCAGAACCAGTTTTGAAAATGAGCCCTACCCTCAGGCAGCCTATGCCGTGCGACTGGTAGAAAAATTAAATGCCCTGGATTTATCCCCGGTTTTAAATTCCGGCATAAAAGGTAAAGAGCTCGGGCAGGAAATTTACAACTTCCGCTTACAGTACCTTAAAAGCATTATTGAAAAAATACCTGAATAAGTAGATACCTCCATGTTAAATACCCAGATTTTAAAGCGTTATTTAAAACTCACTATTTGCTGTAGTTTTATTCTATTCTCATCACTGTCTTTTGCTCAACAGACAGAAGAAGATACTGACCCTGCCGTTACAACCATCGAAACACTTGAATCTTTTGTAACCTTAAAAAATCGTCTGCAATCAGATATCAAAGCACTCAACAAACAGGTTGATGCAGCTCAGTCAGATCAGGAAAAAACAGATCTAAGACAACAGCAAAGTAAACTGAAAGAAGATTTACGTAACACCACTCAACACATGAGAGAAATTGCAGCCGGCATTGATATATCCAGCTTACAACAAAAAGAAGAAGAAGCTTTTAATTTTCAAAAAGAAGTTTTTTCTCTATTAAAACCAGCCTTCGATGAAATGAAAGAAATGACTTCTCAGGTTCGCCAAAAGTCAGAACTAAAAGAAAACATATCTTTTCATTCATCACGTTTACCAGTTATTCAACAGGCCATAGACAATACAGAAACCTTACGTAAACAAACAAAAAATAAAAAACTGCGCAAAGCACTCAATGAAATCAAAAAAAACTGGGAGAAGAAGCAATCCCTGTTACAAAGCGAATTACAGGCCAACCAGTTACAGCTCGACAAATTACTGGCAGCAGAAATAGCACTGGCAGAATCCTCTGATAATTACCTTAAAACATTCTTTCAAAAGCGTGGACTCTATCTAGTTGAAGTTATTCTGGTGGTATTCGGAATTATCCTGCTATCCAAATTAACCTTAAATGCCATGCAAAAACTTCTTCCCGGGTTTAAGGCAGAACACCGTAGCTTTCGCATAAGATTAATCGAACTATCCCATCGGGTATTGACATTATTTCTGCTTATCCTGGGGCCAATGGCCGTATTTTATTTGGTTGAAGACTGGGTTCTTTTCAGCCTTGGAATCTTAATCCTGTTAGGAGTTGCCTGGACCTTAAGACAAGCACTGCCCCATTATTGGCAACAAATCTATATATTCCTCAACATTGGATCGGTTCGGGAAGGAGAACGCATTCTCATCTCTGGATTACCCTGGAGAGTGCAAAAAATTAATATGTATTGCGAGCTGGTAAACCCGGTAGCTGAAATCTGTTTACGTCTCCCTATTAATGACCTGGTAGGTCAAAACTCCAGGCCCACTGAGTCGGATGAACCCTGGTTCCCCTGCAAGAAAAATGACTGGGTATTATTAAATGATGGCATTCGTGGCAAGGTCACCGGTATATCAATGGAAATGGTTCAACTCATAGAACGTGGTGGAGCTAGAAAAACATACCAGACCAGTGATTTCCTTGCCTGCTCACCACGCAACCTGTCTACCAACTTTAGAATAAAGGAAACGATTGGCATCAGTTACTCACTACAGCAACAAAGTACAGGCGATATACTTGAAACCCTGTATCAATATATCCAGCAGAAAATCGAGCAGGAAGGATACACCGAACAAATGCTTAATCTCAGAGTAGAATTCCAGTCAGCGGGTGAATCTTCTCTCGATCTGGTCATTATTGCTGATTTTGATGGACAGATAGCCGACCTGTACAACCGCTTACGCCGGGCCATCCAGCGCTGGAGTGTAGACGCCTGCACTCAAAATAACTGGGAAATCCCCTTCCCGCAGCGAACATTACACATGGTCAGCGAGATAACAGAAAATTAAAACCATCTGTAGCTTGATAGCTCCTCCCCTGAAAAATACACCATAACATCTGTAGGGTGCGCCATGCGTACCATTAAATTAAAATACCAACTCCAATGGTGCGCGCGGTGCACCCTACCCAGAATATAAATAAATGATGAAGTAAAAAATATTTTTGTCCTTCATTATTTTTCAAACAAGACTATTTAAAACTTAATATCAAACTTAAATTTCGTGATGCGCATCATGTTAAGTTTGAAAACAAGCTCTTTTGCATCACCATTTTTCTATTTTTCAATGTAATTTTTTCACATTATTACGCACATCATATTTTTTGTGACGGAGTTCGTATGGAATTAAAAAAACAGCTGTTTTAATAAAAACCATATTCAATTACACGTATCTTAATCAATATGTTTTTTGAACAGAGGTGATCAATACGATCTGGTATTAATTTTATGAAGTATTACTACCATGAAAAGTTTAATAACAATTATTTTTTTTATATTTAGCCCTGTTATTTATGCAGATAATTTTACGTCTAAGAATGAGCCGGTCTTAACTATTACTGGCAACATTCAGGGTGACAATGGCAGTCAGACAATTGATTTCAATATAGCCATGCTTGAAACCATGCCATCTCATACCCTGCATACAGAAACAACCTGGACAAGTGGAATACAAACCTTCAAAGGTGTTTTAATAAAAACTTTACTGGACTCTATTTCCAGCACAGGACAAACACTAACAGCTCATGCCCTCAATGATTTCCAGATTGATATTCCAGTTTCAGACATTGAGCAATATCCAGTAATAATTGCTTACCAGCAAAATGGTAAATACATGGCCATTAGAAATAAAGGGCCACTATGGATTATTTACCCTGAAAGCGACTTTCCTGAGTTAAACCGGCCATCCATAAAAAATAGATGGATATGGCAATTAAAGGAGATCAAAGTCCAATGAAACTGAATAAACTTTTTTTCATGGCAATTACCGGGCTGGCTATCATGTCCATTATGTTTTTCAGCCTGATACAAAATATCAATACTGAAATTCAAAATGAAGCACGGAAGTTAAGTGAAAACGTTGCAACCACTCATGATGTTACTCAGCCATATTTAGAGCACTTTCGTTTCCGGGAAACTCTGACTAAATATGCTTTCCAGCTCAATGGAATCACTCCGAAAAATTAAAATTACGTTTTGATATCTACTGGAGCCGCATCCCCTTACTGGTCGAATCAAAAGAGTCACAACTTATTTTACAGATACCGAATGTGCTCAATGATGTTCGTCAAATTTATTCATCACTCAGCAGAATTGATGAAAAATTAAAAAGTTTACCTGTATTGGAAAAGCAAACCTATTACGATATTTATACTGAATTACAGGGTCACCAATACATCCTGTACAATATTTACAGGAAAGGTGACTTACTACAAAGGAAAGAAGCCGAAAAATCATTACAGATAAATATGCTAACCAGAAATAAAGTTGCCATCATTTTAATTATCAGCTGGTTTATCTCCAGCTTAATTTTTCTGTTATTTATGATTCAATATAATAAGAAGCTTGTACTCTCTGATAAATTGAACACACATTTATATGAACTGGAATCAACCATAGCTTATAGAACTCATCAACTTACCGAGAGCAACAAACAACTGGAAGCACTCAGCATCGAAGACCCGTTAACATCATTATACAACCGGCGGTACTTCGATGATGTTCTGAATCATGAGTACTCCAGAGCCATCAGACAGAAGAGAAATTTATCACTACTCATGTGTGATATAGATTTTTTCAAATTATACAATGATAGCTTTGGTCATCAGGCTGGAGATTTATGTTTAAAGACAGTAGCTGATGCCATTAAAATGCAATGCCAGCGTGGCTCCGATATAGTGGTTCGTTATGGTGGCGAAGAGTTCGCCATTTTATTACCTGATACCAACCTAAAACTGGCGACAAAAACAGCAGAGATAATTGGCAATACTATCTGGCAAATGAAATTAGCAGTAAGTGATGAAAATCCTTTTGATCGTCAGACAATTTCTATTGGTGTTGCAGAACTACATGAAGATGTCATCACCAGCAAGAGTGATCTTATTTCTCATGCAGACCGCTTTTTATATGATGCAAAAAATAAAGGGAGAAATACTATTGTAAGTAGCCTTGGTAGCACGTCATTCCCAAGCAGTAACATCGTCAAATTTAACCCTGACTCAGGAAATTAATACTCTACTCCCTTTTATAGACTCCACACCGCCAGTCAAAACTATGTATTTATGCGCAAGGCTTTAGCTGCTGTCGACTATTTAGAATATGAGCCAGGTGTGATGAAGTGCTGTAGGGTGCGCCGTGCGCACCATTGAATTTCAGTACCAACACCAGTGGTGCACACGGCGCACCCTACTTTCATTTTCAAGCTTAATTTTACTGTAATTGCTCAAGTCTTTCAGCCGTACCTACATCGTTCCACAAACCATCAAACAATTCAGCACTCACATTCTGTTGATCTGCTCCGGCTCTTAACAAAGGAGGCAAAGCTCTCTGACCCTGATCGAGTCCAGAAAAAAATGATTTCCGGTAGCAGGATATTCCTGCAAAGGTATGTTGTTGATTCGAAGTGTTCAGTAACAACCCATTGTCTATGCCAAAATCACCTGATGGATTATGTTCAGGGTTTGGTACTAACACCAGATGAGCATCAGCAGTAGGTATTAATAAATTAGAAAAATCATAGTCAGTAAACACATCTCCATTCACCACAATAAACTCATCATCGAGTTTATCCAGCGCTTGAATAATACCTCCAGCTGTTTCCAGTGCATCATTTTCAACACTGTATTGAATACGTAAACCAAATGCACTTCCATCACCTAATGCCAGCTGAATCTGGTCACCCAACCAGCTCACATTAATCACTACCGATGTTATGCCTGCTTTTTTTAAAGCCTCAAGATGGTAAGAAATGAGCGGTTTACCTTTCACCTTCAGCAAAGGCTTTGGGCAATTATCAGTGAGTGGACGCATACGCTCACCACGTCCCGCCGCCAGAATCATTGCATTCAAACTAAAATCACCGACCGATCGCTTTGACTCTAAAACTCAGGCTGAGCTCATTAATCAAAGCATTCAGTCCAACCATACTCATTTCACCTGTACCGACAATTTTCAGATAATTTAACGTACGCGGAATATCTTCAACAAATTGATCCTTACCATCGCGTAATTTAAGGCGCGAGAAAATACCAATAGCTTTTAGATGACGCTGTACACCCATCAGATTGAACCAGCGCATAAATTTCGCTGCCGAAACACCTTCCAGATGATCAAGAACGGCAAAGTCATGGTAATCCAGTACCCATTGATCAACCTGAGGCTCAGGCCACTCTACATAACAGTCTCGTAACAGAGACACCAAGTCATAAGTAACCGGGCCTTTAACAGCATCTTGAAAATCCAGGATACCAGGATTACGACCTTCAATTTTCATTAAATTACGTGAGTGAAAATCTCTGTGCACAAATACCTGTGGTTGCTCAAGAGCTGATTGCACCAGCGTATCGACTGTCATCTTCCATAGACCCAACTGATTGTCATTGAGTTCAATACCCAGTAACTTTTCCAGAAACCATTCTTTAAAAAGACCCATTTCCTGACGTAATAAAGTTGCATCATACTCAGGCAGATCATCTGCGTTAATACGAGTCTGCATCTGTAAAATTGCCGATTTGGCATCACCATAAAGACTATTTGCATTTTCAGGCTTTAACGCCTGCAGGTATGACTCATCACCAAAATCAGTTAATACGAGAAATCCCCGTTGATGATTTTCATGAATAATTTCTGGAGCACTCAAACGGATAGCAGTCAGCTTCTGAGCAATTTTCACAAATGCATCACAGGATTCTTTTTCAGGAGGAGCATCCATGACAATCCACGATTCATCACCTTGCTTAAGACGAAAATATCGACGGAAGCTTGCATCTTCTGAGGCTATCTCCAGCGAGTAATTTTTATATCCCAGGCCATCAAGCCACTGCTTAATTTGTTCTTTTCGATCTGACATAGTTTACCAATTCATTTTTAAGGCGCGTATTATCGCTCTGAAAGGGATTATTTACCAATCCGTAAATTTTTAACCACATTTATGAACGGGTCAAAACCATTTAACCGCAGAGGACGCAGAAGAAAACAATAGAAATTGGTGTTTTATCTATTTCAGTTTTCAGCATGTACAGAGCTGTTTTCTACTTATAAATTGGCCCCCTCCATAAATACCTCTGCGTACCTCTGCGTCCTCTGCGGTTCAAAAATCTCTTTAAATACTTACAAGCTATTTACGACCAAAGCCAAGCAGCCCCACGGACTCCGCTGGAATCTCCAAATCTGGGCGGCAGTAATTTCGTTTCTACAAAATCAGAAAACACATACTTACCCAATCTTGCAGGCACTGCTTCATAAATTCCGTTGATATTCGACATGCCTCCCCCGAGCACTATGGCATCTGGATCGATGATATTAATGATCATTGCCAACCCTCTGGCCATTTGATCGTAGTAATGATCCAGCTGTTCGGCACAAGATTCATCACCCTGCTGCGCTTTTTCTACTATCTGTCGACTACTCAAGCTGTTATTCGTTAAAGCCTTGGCATTAGCGGCCATACCCGGCCCCGATAAAAAAGTCTCAATACAATTTTGTTTGCCACAATAACAATCTCTCGACACATCATAATCTTGTGTCCAGGGTAAAAAGTTATGCCCCCATTCTCCGGCAATTGCATGTGGCCCGGTTATTAACTGTTTGTTGAACACCAGCCCTGCACCTGTTCCAGTTCCAATGATCACCCCGAACACCATCTTATAATTAGCCGCTGCGCCATCCATCGCTTCCGACAGCGCAAAACAGTTGGCATCATTTTGAATGCGCACAGGACGTTGTAAAGTTGTCTCTAAATCCTGCAACAGATTCTGGCCATTCATACACACTGTATTAGAGTTCCTGAGCAAACCACTACGTGGTGATATCGCCCCCGGCGTGCCTATTCCTACCTTTAATTCATATCCGGCATATTTTTCAGCCTGGGCTAACAAGTCCTGAATACTCCACAAGATATCTCTATACTGATCCGCAGGTGTTGCTACTCTTTGTTTAAAAACGATCTGCCCGGTTAAATCCAGCAGTACCGCTTCTATTTTGGTTCCACCCAGATCTATACCCAATTTGAATTGATTTTTACTCGACATTACTTTTCTACAACCATTCTCATGTTCATTACCAGTTGATTATATTGTTTTTTTTATGAAAAGGATTTTGGTGATAATTTTCATGAATATTAGAGATAAACTATATTCCCCCGCAAAGCCTTTTCTGATGCCATTCTATATTTTTCACACACTTTATCCACAGCTTATCCAACTATTAACCACAGGTCGATCCACAACATAATGTGCTTGACCTTCTGAAAAAACACACTATATTGTGTTCCCAGAAATCATCAACACTATCAGTGATGATTATTCAGGTTTACGCACAAGACTTACATTGGCGATAAATATTGCCAGGCACAGGGCTTTAAACAGAACTTATAGCTTCTGTTTAAACAGATATATGCCAATGCAAAGATGTGTTGAATTAATTAACCTGACATCGAGGTCTCCTATTTTCAACGCGACAGACAGTCACAATGACTGGCTTGGCTTTTATGCCGCCGTTAAAGAAAGCAAAACCTCGGAAACTAACCACAAACATGGAAATGGGCAAACATGCACAATATTGAATCACCTCTCACCGAGCAACACGACACAAACAAAATTGATCTTTCTGAAAATCAGCAACAGACTGATCAGCAAGATGCAACTAATCATTACAATGTATTACGTCGTAATGGAAAGCTAACCAGCTTTGATAAAGAAAAAATCGTGGTCGCCATGACCAAGGCTTTTCTGGCAGTAGAAGGTGGTCAGGCTGCGGCTTCATCACGCGTGCATGAAACAGTCGAAAGTATGACCAATCTGGTTGTAGACACACTAAAACGTCGTCAGCCAAATGGCGGTACATTCATGATTGAAGATGTTCAGGATCAGGTCGAACTGGCATTGATGCGTAACGGTGAACAGAAAGTTGCCCGCTCCTACGTTCTTTACCGTGAAGAACAATCTAAAAAACGTGCTACTGAAGAGCCAGCTGCAACTGCCACCCCTGCCCAGGGTGAATCCTACATTCATGTAAAAATGGATAATGGCCAGCAGGAGCCACTGGATACAAAACGTTTACTACAGGTTATCAATGATGCCTGTGAAGGTCTGGAAAACACAGACCCTCAACGTGTTTATAAAGACACTTTGCGTAACCTGTTTGATGGTGTTGCAGAATGTGACATTTGCCCAATGCTGGTGATGAGTGCACGCGCTCTGATAGATGTTGAACCCGATTACTCCCAGGTCGCTGCGCGTCTTTTACTCGATAGCCTGCGCACCGAAACCCTGACGTTCATCAAAGATGGCAACCCGAATGCCACTTACGATGAAATGCAAGAACGTTACCCACAGTATTTTGCGCATTACCTGAAAAAAGCCGCTGAACTTGAACTGCTCGACACCGAGTTACTGAAGTTCGATGTGGTACGATTAGGCGAGGCACTCAAGCCTGAGCGAGATCATCAATTCACTTATCTCGGTCTCCAAACCCTGTATGATCGTTATTTCATACATTTCGATGATACTCGTTTTGAGTTGCCTCAAGCCTTTTTTATGCGCGTTGCCATGGGTCTCGCCATCAATGAGGTAGACCGTGAAGGCAGAGCGATTGAATTTTACAATCTCATGTCTTCTTTCGATTTTATGAGCAGCACACCTACCCTTTTCAACTCTGGAACCTTAAGACCTCAGCTTTCAAGCTGTTACTTAACAACCATTCCGGATGATCTGGATGGTATCTTCGGTGCTATTAAAGATGACGCCCTGCTTTCAAAATTTGCAGGTGGCCTCGGTAATGACTGGTCACGTGTTCGTGGCATGGGATCTCACATCAAGGGCACCAATGGAAAATCTCAGGGTGTTGTGCCTTTCCTTAAAGTAGCCAACGATACTGCGGTAGCTGTAAACCAGGGCGGCAAACGTAAAGGAGCCATGTGTGCTTACCTGGAAACATGGCACCTGGATATCGAAGATTTTCTCGACCTGCGTAAAAACACCGGTGACGAACGTCGTCGTACCCACGATATGAATACAGCCAACTGGATTCCCGATCTATTCATGGAACGCGTTGCAGATGATGGTGAGTGGACATTATTCTCACCCGACGATGCACCTGATCTGCATGATTTATACGGAACACGTTTTAAAGCCGCATATCTTAAATATGAAGAAAAAGCCGACCGCGGTGAAATAAGTTTATTCAAACGTGTCAAAGCCAATGATTTATGGCGCAAAATGTTAGGCATGTTATTTGAAACAGGTCACCCCTGGGTTACTTTTAAAGACCCGTGCAACCTGCGATCTCCACAGCAGCATATCGGTGTAGTTCACAGCTCTAACCTGTGTACAGAAATCACACTCAATACATCTGACACAGAAATTGCCGTGTGCAACCTGGGCTCCATCAACCTGCCTCAACACGTTGATGAAAACGGTCTGAATCTGGAGAAACTCGAAAAATCAATCAACACAGCCATGCGTATGCTGGATAACGTTATCGATTATAACTATTACAGTGTGCCACAGGCTCGTATCTCTAACCTGCGCCATCGTCCTGTTGGACTAGGCATTATGGGTTTTCAGGATGCACTGTATAAACAGCACATTGCTTATGCATCAGAATCAGCCGTTGAATTTGCTGATCAATCGATGGAAGCGGTCAGTTACTACACCATTCAGGCATCGACTAATCTGGCTGAAGAACGTGGCACTTACTCAAGTTTCCCATGTTCACTGTGGAGCCAGGGCGTGCTGCCCATAGATTCCATTCAGAACTTAAAAGAGTCACGTGGTGACTATTTGCAACAGGATGAAAGCAGCACCATGAACTGGGACAGCCTGCGTGAACGCGTCATGACTATCGGTATGCGTAATTCCAATACCATGGCGATTGCACCCACTGCGACTATCTCGAATATCTGTGGGGTTAGTCAGTCTATCGAACCTATGTATCAAAATTTGTTTGTTAAATCTAATCTGTCGGGTGAATTCACCGTCATTAACCCATACATGGTTAAAGACCTGAAAGATAATGGTATATGGGATGAAGTCATGATCAATGACCTCAAATACTATGATGGTAGCCTGCAACAAATTGACCGCATACCCAAAGAACTACAAGAATTATATGCAACAGCCTTTGAAATTGATTCACGCTGGTTGATAGAAGCCGCATCACGCCGCCAGAAGTGGATCGACCAGGGACAGTCACTGAACCTGTACATGGCTGAACCATCAGGAAAAGCACTCGATAACCTGTATAAACTAGCCTGGGTCAGAGGTCTAAAAACCACTTATTACTTACGCTCAATGGGTGCCACCGCGGTAGAAAAAACCAGCGGAGACGACCGTGAAACCACACCAGTAGAAAATGAAATGCCAAAAGCATGCAGCATTCTCGATCCTGATTGCGATGCCTGCCAATAATAGCCACTACTGATAACAATAAAGAGCGAGAATAGAATATGTTAAATTGGGATGATCCACTGGCTGCACCAGCAAAACCAGAGCCTGTATTAAAAGCCGTAGAACCCGTTCAGGCAGAAAGTGTTCAAACACCTGCACCCTCAACTCCGGCCCCTATTAGTAATGACAGCCCTCAACAGGTAGAAACACCTGTAAAAGTAAAAATTGCTGACATACCCAGACCCGCCATTGATCCAGTAGTCGCTAAACCCATTCGGGCAGAGGACAAACGTGTAGTAAACGGCATGGCTGACATCAACCAGTTAGCCCCGTTCAAATACCCCTGGGCCTGGGACTACTTTTTAAATGCCAACAAAAATCACTGGACACCATTAGACGTCAACATGACGCAGGATATCCATGACTACAACCACAAGTTAACACTGGAAGAAAAACACGTTTACGATAATGTGCTTTCCTACCTGACCACGTCCGACATTCTCGCCATGCGTAACATTGGCCTGGCCGTGATGGAAAAAATGACTGCACCTGAATTACAAATTTATCAGGCACGCCAGGTTTACGAAGAATCTATGCACACCTGGACTTACCAGCACTGCATCGAAACTCTGGGTCTGGATCAGGGTGAAATTTACAATCGTTACAGAGTGGTTCCAGAAATTCATCACAAGATCAACCTGTGTAACAGCAAGCTAGAATCCGTACTACGTGCAGACATTGATCTGACCGATCGTGATGAACTGGAAAACTTCGTCATGGCATACACCTTCTTCGCCGGCGTCTTCGAAGGTGTGTGGTTTTACAATGGTTTTACCCCTATTTTCGCCCTGCAACGTCGTGGCTTAATGAAAGGCACAGCCGAACAGTTTCAGTACATTATGCGTGATGAAGTATTGCATGCTTCCTTTGGAATTCGTGTGTGTAACCAGATCATTCAGGAAGAAAAACTCAAGCTAGACCCAAAAAAGATCCAGCACATGTGGGAAGAAGCTGAAGCTGCAGAAATGTCTTACGCAAAATACCTGCTACCTGATCCAATTCTGGGATACAACGCAGAAGATCACGTAGGACAGTTTAGATTTGTAGCTAATCGTCGAGCTAAAAAGTTAAATCATGTTGAACCATTCCCCGGTGCAGAAAACACCCTGCCATGGTTGGATGAGCAGGCTAACCTGAAGAAAGAGAAAAATTTCTTTGAAACACGTGTGACAGAATATCAAACGGGTGGAGCGTTGAACTGGGATTAGCACTCAATTGTCGTAC
>JABHSO010000233.1 GCA_018669845.1 Gammaproteobacteria bacterium
GCGAATGGCCCTTCGGGTAAAGGTAAACCAGCATTTAATTTTTCATGTTCGATAAATGCATCCAGCCCCTGTTGCTGATAAATCATCTCTGATTCCTCTGAAAACAAAACTGCATCACCGTCAAAGGCAATTCGAATTTGTTGCAATTTTTGAGACTGGTTTTTAGGAGCTCCACCGTAAATTAAACCGGATGCGACATTGGATTCAACGGCTGCCTGAACATCTTCTTCGGTGGCTGAAAGAAATAAATCTACGTCGAAAGCATTAAGATACTTTGCCACGGGTTCTCCACCGGTAAAAGCAGCCCGGGTAATATCCAGTTTGTAAGCATCGATTGAGTTGGAAATGCGTAAACTGGTATCAGCTGAATTACGCGATACAATCACGACTTCTATATGCCGATTTTCATTATCAATCTGGTTTATTTTCAACATGGCTTCGATAAGAGCGAAACCCGTACCGGGCTGAAGAATGTCATTTTCATGTTCCAGTTGATACTTGCAGTAAGCTTCTAAGCCTTGTTTTTCATAAATTTCATTTTCCATGCTTAAATCAAATAAAGCTCTGGAAGAAATCCCAATAACCAGGAAATTAGTTAAGTCGTAGGCCATGGTTTTATACTATTTCCTTTATCATAATGCGGGATTGTCGATCTAGATTATAATTTTTCTGTTTGCTGGCAGGTAAAAAATCAATTTTGCTTTCACTGAACCCTTTTTCAAGAAACCAGTGAGATGTGCGAGTTGTTAAAATAAATAAATAGTTAAGTTTCGCTTTTTTGGCTTCCAGTTCTATGGCTGATAGCATCTGGTCACCAAAACCGCAATTTCTGTAATCAGGGTGAACTGCTACACAGGCTACTTCGGCCATACCTGATTCATAGTCAGGTATGCTGGCAATACAGGAGATGGCCATTCCGTCTTTTTCAATGACATGAAAAAAGTTGATTTCCAGTTCGAGCTGTTCGCGTGAACGTTTAATCAGTGCTCCAGATGTCTCAAGCGGTTGTATCAGTTCCAGAATACCGCCAATATCATCAATCGTAGCTTTACGTAAACCTTCGTAAAATAAATTAGTAATCATCATTCCTGCACCATCGCGCGTGAATAACTCTTGCAATAAACCGCCGTCCAGCGACTTATCAATTATATGAACTCGTTTTACATTTTGTTTTACAGCCAAAATTGAATGATTTAGCAATGAAGATAATTGACTTGAGAGATCTTCCTGTTGCAGAAAGGTTGTACATTCCTGGGTAGAAAATTGATCTGTTAATGGATTTTTAATGAACTCATCATTAAAGAAGATAAGTTTTTCTGCCTGAAGTGAAATGGCCACTTCTGTTGCAAGCTCTTCTGCAGGTAAGTTGAATGTTTCTCCACTTTTAGAGTATCCAATATTCGATAGCAGCACGATGTGTTTATCAAGCAACTGGTTAATTGCGTCTGCATTGATAGACCTGACTTTACCGCTGTATTGCATATCGACACCATCAATAATTCCCTGAGGCATTCCGGTGACAAAATTTCCACTAATTACCGAAATATCTGAACCGGACATAGGCGTATTGGGCAACCCCATTGAAAGCCTGGCGTCAATTGTATGTTTAACCTGATTAATAGCTTGCAGAATAACAGGCATGGTTTCAGCTTCACTTATTCGGATATCGTGATGAAATCGAGAGCTGATTTTATGTAATTTAAGCTGGTCTTCGATCTGACTTCGGCTGCCGTGGATTAAAACAAGTTTAATGCCAAGATGATGACATAGAGCGATATCATGAATCAGGTTGGTGAATAATTCAGATTTAACCATTTCACCTGATAGTAATAAAACGAAGGTTCTTTTTCTAAATGCGTTTATATACGGGGCGGCGCTTCTAAACCATTGGATATATTCTGGACTTGTCATGCAGATATGGGTTGAATTTTAAGAGTTTATTTATCATATATTGAAGCTTGATAGAATGCATCCGGCATTTAGCTAAAACACCTGTGTTCACTGTAATATTTAGTTTTCCATTAAAAACGTAATATCTACAGGGTTTAACTGGTGTAACATGTATTATTATAAGGAACTCGTCAATGAAGGAATAACCGGCACTCGCCAGTCGAAGGAACTATGAATAACGACTTTGAACAAAAGCATACAATTAGTAGCTATCACCTGAAACAGCATGAGTTAGTCAACTTTCTGTATGACCGTTTTACGGTTGGCATGATGTTTACTATGGTGGTGGCTTTGGTTGCCACAATACTTGTTACATTTGAGTTATCGCTACAGGGCTTGGAATATCGGGGTTATATATGGTTTGCCGGGTTATCGGTAATTCAATACTTCCGGTACCGGCTGAAAAAAAGATATGACCAGGTGAAAACTGTTGATTATCTCAGTCATGGGTATTGGAAAAAGCGCTTTATTGTTGGTATTTATATCGTAGCGTTGTGGCAGGGACTTGGTGCGGTAATAGCGATGCCAATGATCAGTGATAATTTGCAGTTTATTTTTCATGCTTTTTTACTTGGTTTAGGTGCTGGAGCTATAGCCTACCTTGCGACATCAATGGTGATTTTTGGTAGTTACCTGATTTTGATGATACTACCGGTTACTGTCTATTTATTCTGGTTGAATTCCCCCGATAGTTTTGTGCTGGGGTGTATGCATATCTTTATGGTAGGTGCATATTATTTTGGGGTCAGGCGAATGAATATCATGATAAACGACTCTTTGCACTTCCGCTTTGATAATGAAATGCTAGTGAATGATTTACAGCGACTGCTAAACGCTGTGGCTGAGTCAAATAAAGAGCTGGATGAATTATCAACCACCGATGAATTGACTGGAGCATCAAATTTCAGGGCTTTTCGAGTAGGGCTTGAAGCTCACCGTTTAAAACATATTAGCAGCAAATTACCATTAACCGTCATTATGGTTAATATCGATTATTACCATGAGTACAATAGTTTTTACGGGCAGGATATGGGTAATAAATCGCTTACTGCCGTGGCTAATTTACTGGTGGCTGAAATAGTCCAGAAAGATGAATTAGTCGCTCGGATGAATGGTGCTGAATTTGCCATAGTATTACCCGGAGTTTCCTGTGAAGGTGCTAGAATCCTGATGGAAAAAAATATGCAGTTATTACAGCATCAGGCTATTCCTCATGAACGCTCTAAAATTAATGCTTTATTAACGCTGTCGGTGGGGATTTGTTGCATTCCTGTGACTCAAAATATTTCTTCAAGAGATTTAATCACGCGTGCCGATGATGCCTTACGTCTGGCTAAAAAGAACGGCCGGAATAGAATTGAAATTATAAATACTTGAAAAAAATATTCACCACGAAGTCACGAAGAGCGCGAAGAAAACCTTTGTTTATAGGGTGCGCCGTGCGCACCAATGGATTTCAGTACCAACACAAATGGTGCGCGCGGCGCACCCTACCCACATTTCAACCCTTCGTGATCTTCGTGCCTTCGTGGTGAAAAGGTGTTTTTAAAAACCAGGATCACCCATCAGGAATTCAAGCAATGCTTTTTGCGCATGCAGGCGATTTTCAGCCTCTTGCCAGACCACACTCTGTGTCCCATCGATAACTTCAGCTGCTACTTCTTCGCCTCTGTGTGCAGGCAGGCAGTGCATGAAAAGAGCTTCTTTGTCAGCCTGTTGCATTACGTCCTGATTGACCTGGAAAGTTGAAAAAGCATTTTCACGTTCTTTCTGTTCTTCTTCCTGACCCATACTGGCCCAGACATCAGTAACGATCAAGTCTGAATCTTTAGCGGCTTCGTTGGTATTTGAAAATATTTTTACACATTCTTTTGCATTAGCCACAATATCATCATCAGGTTGATAGTTTTCAGGGCAAGCAATATTTAAATTAAATTCAAATCGCTTGGCTGCATTGATATAGGAATGGCACATGTTATTGCCGTCACCTACCCAGGTCACGGTTGCTCCTTTTATATCTCCGCGTATTTCAAACCAGGTTTGCATATCGGCAAGTAACTGACAGGGGTGTAATGTATCGGTTAAACCATTGATTACCGGGACGCTGGAAGCTGCCGATAGTTTTTCTAACCGGTCATGACCAAAAGTTCTAATCATGATGCCATCAACCATACTGGAGATGACTCTAGCGCTGTCCTCCAGGGGCTCCCCTCTGCCAAGTTGAATATCACGTGGAGATAGAAACATGGCGTGACCACCGAGTTGACTCATGCCACTCTCGAAGGAGACACGGGTTCGAGTCGATGA
>JABHSO010000114.1 GCA_018669845.1 Gammaproteobacteria bacterium
ACGACCTCGGTCAGGGGGCGGGATTTTACGTCAATGCAACAGTTGAGCCCTGGGCACAGCACTACCAGATGTACGATTATGTGACCCGTGAATTACCAGCACTGGTCGAAGCTGAATTACCCATTATTCCCGGACTAAAATCGATTACCGGGCATTCGATGGGCGGGCATGGCGCGCTAATCTGTGGATTAAGGGAAAGCGGGGCTTATCGATCAGTCTCGGCGTTTTCGCCAATCTGTCATCCGACTATCTGCGGCTGGGGGGAAGGATGCTTCGGTGCTTATCTTGGTAATGATCAAAATTACTGGAAACCATATGACGCTACCGAACTGGTTAAAAACGGGGCAGAGCCAATTCCAATGTTGATTGACCAGGGAACGGCGGATGAATTTCTTGCCGACCAGTTGCATCCTAAAGCATTGCTCGATGTCTGTTCCGAACGTGGTTTTCCGATTGAACTCAGGATGCAGGATGGCTATGATCACAGCTATCACTTCATCTCAACGTTCATTGGTGAGCATCTCGCTTACCATGCAAAAGCCCTTCAGGACTGATTGTTGAAATTGAATCAATCATCATTTTGGAAAAAGCAAATGACATACGAGATTCCCTGGTTACAAACAAAGCTGAATGACTACGCCAATCAAATAATTGATCAGACGCAATTGCACGATACTCACTGGCTTTTAAAGCATATCGATCATCTGGCGGAAAAAAACCGTCAAACTCATGAACAGCAATGCATCAACTTAAATCCTGCTACAAATATCATGAATCCCCGTGCAGAAGCTTTACTCTCTTCCGGCCTGGGTACCCGACCTTCGCTCGGCCATCCGGGAGATAAATACGAAATGGGTCTAGAGGCCATTGAACAAATAGAAATCATAACTAATACTCTGGCACGAGAGATTTTCTCTGCGCGATTTGCTGAAATTCGGGTAGGTTCAGGAGCACTGGCCAATCTATATGCATTCATGGCGACCTGTAAGCCGGGAGATAATATTATTGTTCCACCGGCATCAATTGGAGGACATGTGACTCACCATAATGATGGAGCGGCAGGTCTATTTGGATTGAATATTCATCAGGCTGAAGTTGACCGTGACTGTTATACGATCGATCTTAATAAATTACGCGATCAGGCGCATCGTTTAAAACCAGCTCTTATTACTATAGGTGGCAGCCTTAATCTACTACCTCATCCAGTCACAGAAATTAGAGGTATAGCAGATGAAGTCGGTGCATACCTGTTATTCGATGCTGCTCATCAATGCGGCATGATCGCCGGAAAACACTGGCCAAATCCACTTGACGAAGGTGCGCACATAATGACTTTTAGTACTTACAAAAGTCTTGGTGGTCCACCAGGTGGATTAATAGTTTCGAACAGCAGCGAATTGATGGAGAAGATTGATGCCATCGCCTTCCCGGGTTTAACAGCCAATTTTGACGTGGCCAAATCAGCAGCTCTGGCCGTAACATTACTTGACTGGCGTGAATATGGTTCAGACTATGCGAAAGCAATGGTCGAAACTAGTCGGACACTAGCTTCAGCATTACAACATCAAGATTTACCTATTTTTACAGTCAATCAAAATGATCTAAACTTTGCTACTGACTCCCACCAGTTTGCCATAGAAGCAACAAGTTTTGGTGGAGGACAAAGCATGTCCAGGCATCTGCGCAAAGCGAATATGTTGATGTGTGGTATTGGTTTACCCATTAATGAAGTACAAGGTGACTTGAATGGGTTACGCATTGGTACACCTGAAATAGTGCGTACGGGCATGGAAGTGCAACACATGGAACAACTTTCAGGTTTAATTGCAGATAGTTTATTAGATCGCCGACCTCAGGAAGATATTGCCAATGAGGTTTCGGAGTTTCGTCAGCAATTCAACACGTTAAAATTTGTATCCAGTTAATTTGGTTGAAAAAATGGCATCAGATATTTATATAGTTTCAATAAAACTACTACTCAACCTATGGACTAAAAGTCATCCCCTGAAAAACATTTTCCTTTGATTAGCACTTTGTAGGGTGCGCCGTGCGCACCACTGAATTTCAGTGCTAACGCCAATGGTGCGCACGGCACACCCTACCCAATAACTTCAACGATACTTGCAACTCATTTCCAGATAATGTGTTGCAGCTAAAGCCTTGCACTGAAAGTGTAGTGTTTAACTAGCGACCTGAGACCAATAAATTCATATTTGGGTTAGTTCATAAAACCAGCAGTTGCTAGAATTATTAATGACTCCAAACACCACTTCAAAGATTATGACTACAGCCAGTCAGGAATGTCAGCTACAGGAATCTAACGCTCTATCGAAATATAACGTCGCCAATGTTGAAATGTATCGAAATTCTTATATCCATCAGTCAGAATAAAACTCAATATACTTCTCATGCGATAGAGCTTTACTACTGAATCGATTCTTAAAATTTCATTGCCCTGCTCATTAAAAAAAACAGTCGTCGGCATGTAATGTATACCTAATTGCCTGGCCCATTCAGTAGCAGTGATTTTATTGCCATTTGGTGTGATGACCGGTGTGTCAGACCATGCATCCAGTTGTCGTAATTCGAATCCTTTTAGTAACTGCTTGGTTTCATCATTATTGAGCGGTTCAGAATGCAGTTGATCGCAGGCATGGCACTGCTGTTGTTCGAAGATAACTGCTAATGGCTTGTTGCTGGCGACAGCACGTCTGTCCAGAACTATCGGACCTTTGTAAATTTGTTCATGTTCATTCATTTCCTCTTCGGTAAAACGCGGGGGTGGATCAGCACGTTCCAGGTAATCGCGAAAGCTTTCTGTTTTATAGAAATCTTCAACAATATATTTCATTACAGCCTGAAACTGATACGGTTTGTAATAGCCGCGCATCTTGAAGGCAATTTTGCCTGTTTCATCAAAAAAGATCAGTGAAGGCGTAAAGTTAGTGTTTTGTTGAATAGCCAGGTCGCGTTCGGAAATTTCGCTACCATCAAATAAAGTTATTGTGCGACTGCCCCAGATATCCAGTGAAATAATATCGTAGTGCTCACGAAAATATTTGACGATATCAGGTTTTGTGAAATTTATTTCCATCAGCGCTTTGCAGTACGCACAATGTTCCTGGCCGAAATACAAAGCTATCCCCTTCTTTCCTTCCTGAACAGCATCATCCAGGTCTTCACGTAAATCTAAAAATGAATCCTTGAACCATTCCGGGTGAATTATTTCACGCTCTACCGGGGCATCGTTAAACCCGAGTTCGAAGGCTTCTTCAAAACTGACTTCTTCATCATTTGCCAGTAATGTACCTGTGGCACTTTGAAAAAATGCCACAATTAGAATTAATAATATTTTCCGGAAAGGCTGATGCATATAAAAGAGCTTATAGTTTTATGCAATCATGCCTTAAGCCCGTTGTTGAGTCTATAATTCAGATCAATACTAGTTCTGGAAATGCCAGTCGAATGTAGTTAACAGCATAGCCTGGCCGCTTTGGTCATACTCTGGTAGCAGTTGCTAGATATAATGGCCGTTGCTCTATTAGCATCGTGCATTTCCTTTTTCACAAAAACGAATACCGGTCATTCAAGAGCTTCTGTTGGAAATCTAATCAAGAGTAAAGGAGGTTCCTTCTAGTAGCAATTTGTCTCTTCACGACCCAATTATAGTCAGTCCTGACAGGTTGTAGTCTTCGGCAAGTCTGTGGTGCGAGTTCAATCGGTTGACCCAACATCTAATCTCAAGTATAGAGAAGGAGATGTTGGCAATAAAAGAGTAACGTCCCCTTTATTACTTTATTACTTTATTAAAGAAACCAGATACTAAATACAGGCCGTCCTGGCTTATGCCACAATATTTGATAAACACCTAAGAACAGATATACAGCTTTCTAACCGTATGAATGATGTAAAGTATGCGTATGAATTAAATCAAAAGCTTAATAACAGCATCGAGTTCACCTTTAGAAATACCCTATGGCTCTATTTCCATAATGGTAATAGTTGGATGCCAGTTCCCGCTATTTCTAGTGCAGGTAGCTCCAGATAGAACTCTTTTATACAGATTAATATTATGGGTACCAGCAGCAATGCCAGAAAAAGTACCCGTACTACTAAAGAATGTCTGGGTTGTAAGATAAGTAGAATATCCTGGCGCTGCAAATGATCCGCCATCTGAAAAACTATCATTAACTCTTACCGCTAGAGAGCATGCTCCATTAACATTATCAGTTTGCAGACTGTCACTGTAAGAGATTAACAGTACACTAGTTTCTGAAATTTTGTTGTAAGTAGAAACCAGATTCAAGAGTTCAAATGATGAGTTGCCGGTATAATTGTCAGAACCAGATCCAATATCTGAATTAGTAAATACAACAAGGTTAGAAGATGCCAGGCTAAACGTTGTACCCGTTAGAGTTAATCCCGTTCCAGCTGAATAAGTAGTGTTAGTATCAGTATCTATCGCACAGACCCAGTTCGTTCCATCAAATTTAGCTATTTCGTTAGTAATGCAAGCCAATGAAGACAGAGTATCTGAACTCCCACCAGATTCAAGATTTTCGATACGCGTATCATTATCGGTAACAGCATCTTTGATTTCTGTCATTTTTTCAGCAGTTAAGGTATCACCTGTAGTAAATGTACTGGTTACCTCCCCGGCCTGTGCTACTGATACCACCATCATTGCAACTGTAAAAAATGATAAGATAAATTGATATTTTTTCATGTTAGCTCCCATGTTAATCATCCTGTTCCATTAGTCTTTAAGTACCAGAGATATAAAGAGTCTATATCCACATATCCGCCAGCTTATTTACTTGATTGATTACGATTAGATTTGGCAACCCCCAATTTTAGATGTACCTAAGACACAATCAGACTGTGTTTCCGTTGATGAATCAGAACTACTGCCACCACAAGCTGATAAGATCAGGAAGAATAAAAGTAGAATCGTTTTTAGTGTCGCTGAAATTTTCAAATCATTAACAATCATCTTCCAATCCCCAGACTCTCTAAAATTTTATTCTACTCCTGCTGAATACGGGGGGTAAATGCTAAACATTAAGATATATGACATAAATCAACGACTGGTTATGGCACAAAACAGTAATTTGACGATACTGAATTAAACGTCGACCATCGCTGAACTTTGAAAGTAACTGGAAGCCCATCCAACGTCTGCTTTCTTATAAATCTATTTGAATCGACATTAATCAGCCTCACTTTCAGGGAATA
>JABHSO010000230.1 GCA_018669845.1 Gammaproteobacteria bacterium
TGATACTCGCATTGTTAATTCGTTGCATCAGCTCGGGTAATTCACCTGGTTTTATAGTAGGCAAGTTGACGACTTTCGGTGCATCGAATGCTTTACCAATACCTGAGAGTGGATTGGAGTGAATCAAGCCCGTATTGACTGCAAATAACATGATTTCATTGATCCATCGGCATAACTTCTTAACTGTCTCAAGCTTACCCTGATCCGCTACAGGTGTTATGGTTTCAATGGTTGTGACTGCATTGATTTTATGTAGCGGTAACTTCCCCAATTTAGGGAAGACATAGGTCTCAAGGCGGTTGGATATTTTCTTGTAATAAACTTCTGATACTTTGGACTCTTTGAGCTTGAGCCATTTTTTTGAGGTGAATTCAAAAGTTAACGTATGGGCTTCTTTTTGCTGTTTCTCATTCTCAAGCCGGTGTTCTTTTGGATCGATGTTTTTGTTGAGTAATTCTTTGAATAACCGTGCCTCTTTTCTTGCGTTTGCCAGTGAGAGGTGTGGGTAACTGCCCAAGCTAAGATTAGCCCTCTTTTTGGTGTAAGGTCTGGAGTAATTAAATAGCCAGGTTTTGCTGCCTATAGGCTTAATTCTAAGGTAAAGCCCATTCCCATCAGCCAGGTTGTACTCCTTTTCCTTAGGCTTGGCTTGCTTTACTTCGGTGTTGGTTAAAGGTCTGGTTGTTTTTGCCATTGTAACACTCCAAAAGTAAATAATTGGATATCGATCCCAGTGTTACAATGAGTGTTACATTAAATGCAGGATGTTACAATACTTTACTAGAAGGCGTGGGATACTAAGAAGCTAAATTTTGCTGTTATTTCAATGGTTTAAAGTGTTTTTAGGACGTTGCTGGAATGTGTTTTGGTGCCCAGAAGAGGACTTGAACCTCCACGACCATAAGGCCACTAGCACCTGAAGCTAGCGCGTCTACCAATTCCGCCACCTGGGCAAGGTGAGGCGCGAAATATACAGCTTCCAATCTAAATGTCAATAAGGAGGTGTCGCTTGTTGCTGCTTTCTATATACTGCGTGCCTTTCCACCCTAATTACTTATTAAATTGAAAAAAGACCCCCATCAAAAACGTGAAGCTAGCAACTATGAAAATCCTGTTGCCAGTCGTGAATATTTACTCGATATAGTCAATCAGCAAGCTGCACCTATTAATCATCAACATGTGGTTAAGTTACTGAAATATAAGGATGAAGATCAAATAGAGGCTGTTCGTCGGCGTTTGAATGCAATGGCTCGTGATGGTCAGATATTTCGTAATCGACGCGGCGGTTATCTGAGCTTTGACCACATGGATCTGGAAAAAGGACCGGTTCAGGCTCACCCTGATGGTTTTGGGTTTTTAACTCCTGAGTCTGGCGGGAAGGATATTTTTCTACCTGCTCGTGAGATGCGTAAGCTGATGAATGGTGATAAGGCGGCAGTCAAAATTGCCAGTTATGACCAGAGACGTGAACGTAAAGAAGGGCATGTCATCGCTGTTCTTGAAAGAGCACATCAGTCGATTGTTGGTCGATATTACCGCGAGAAGGGTATTCATTTTGTTATTCCTGATGATAAACGTATCAATGAAGATATTCTGTTAAGTCAGGATTACGATCACAGTGCGCGTCAGGGTGATATCGTGATAGTGCGAATTCTTGAATATCCTGATCAACATAATCAGGCTATTGGCATGATTGAAACGGTACTGGGTGAAGAAAATGCACCGGGTATCGAAGTGACTATCGCCTTAAACTCTCATGAAATTCCGCATAAATGGAGTGATGAGCTGCTTGATGAAGTGCATAAAATTCCTTCGCAAGTAGAAGAAAATGATAAAAAAGGCCGGCTCGATTTACGCGATAAACCCTTTGTGACCATTGATGGTTCAGATGCTCGTGATTTTGATGATGCGGTTTACTGTGAACCTAACGATAAAGGCTTTACCTTATATGTCGCAATTGCCGATGTTTCACATTATGTGAATAAAGATTCAGCAATAGATCAGGAGGCTGTTAAGCGGGGTACTTCAGTTTATTTCCCTGGTGAAGTTATCCCGATGTTACCTGAAGTTTTGTCCAATGGTTTGTGTTCATTGAACCCGAAGGTAGATCGTTTAGTGATGGTTTGTGAGATGGACGTTGGTCCTGCAGGAGCGATTAAAAGTCATAAATTTCATGAAGCAATCATCCATTCTCACGCCAGATTGATTTATGACCAGGTTGCTGATTTTCTATTTGAAGGCGGTGATGATGAAACCTGTGAACCTTTAAGAGCAGATCTGCAAAATCTGCAGGCTGTTTATAATGCCCTGGCTAAAGCCCGCAAGAGACGCCATGCCATTGAGTTCGATACAAAAGAAGTTATCTTTGAATACAACGACAAGCGCAAGATTGAAAATATTCATCCTTATGAGCGCAACGAAGCTCATTTACTAATAGAAGAATGCATGATTGCTGCTAACATTTGTGCTGCGAAATTTCTAAAGAAGCATAAAATCCCGGCGCTATTTCGAATTCATGAAGGTCCTAATCCTGACAAGGTGCCGGCTATGATCGAATTTTTAATGGCCTACGGTGTCACCATGACGGGAAGTGAACCGACTCCACAGGCATATGCCGATGCGTTAATGAAGATTAAACAATTGCCAGAATTCGATATGATCCAGACGGTCATGTTGCGCTCTTTGTTGCAGGCGAATTATGGAACTGATACAAAAGCGGGTCATTTTGGGCTGGCTTTAGCTGATTACGCTCACTTTACTTCCCCCATCAGACGTTACCCTGATTTGATGGTGCATCGTGGCATTCGCCATGTTTTACAAAAAGGCACGAAAGGCAGTTTTGCTTTTGATTTAGATGCTGTTACTGCTCTCGGAGAAACCTGCTCTCTATATGAACGTCGGGCCGATTTAGCCACTCGTGATGCCGGTGACTGGTTAAAATGTGAGTTTCTGCAAAAACATGTGGGCAAACAGTACAGCGGCATTGTGACCACAGTAACCAATTTCGGTATGTTTGTTCAGCTTGATGAACTGTTAATTGATGGCCTGGTGCATGTAACTTCTTTAAAGCGAGACTACTACCAGTATGACGCGGCTCACCATCGCCTTGTTGGTGAACAAACTGGTCGAGTTTATCAACTGGGTGATCAGGTGACTGTAGAAGTGGCCAGAGTAAATATGGATGAGCGCAAGATTGATTTTGATTTAATCAGTAGTGAATCAGCAAAATTCATGGAAGGAGGGGCTAAACCTAAAAAGAAAAAGCCGGTCAAAGATAAACATAAACACTCGAAATCAAAGAAAACCGGTAGCAACAAAAGAAAAGACAAATTGAGTCATAAATACTCACCTAAAAAGAAAACCTCGAAAAGAAAGAAATAATGTTTTTGAATACAATTTATGGTCTTCACGCAGTAAAAAAAATGCTGCAATTCTCTGTAGAGGATTGTGAGCAGTTACTCTGCCTGCAAAATAAAAACCAGCGCCTTCAGCAAATTATTAGTTTGGCGAAACAGAAAAATATTGAGGTTGTTTACCAAACGAAAGATGAACTCAGTAAACTGACAGAAACCGAAAAACATCAGGGCTGTGTGCTTAGAGTTAAAGAAGGGCACACAAAAGTAGTCAGCCTTAAAGAGTTACTGCAGAGTGTTACTGCTGAAAGTTTATTCCTGGTACTGGATGGTGTTCAGGATCCGCATAATCTGGGAGCCTGTTTACGTTCTGCAGATGCTGCCGGTGTTTCAGCCGTCATCGTGCCAAAGGATCGTTCAGCAGGAATGACCGCAGTGGTGAAAAAAGTAGCAGCAGGTGGTGCTGAGTCAGTTCCATTAATTACCGTAACCAATCTGTCACGAAGTCTTAAAGAGATGAAAGATGCCGGTGTCTGGTTAGTTGGAACCACGGGTGAAGCAGAAAAATCTTTATATGAAGAAAATTTTTCAGGGCCGATTGCATTGGTCATGGGAGCGGAAGGAGAAGGTATTCGCCGCCTAACGGCTGAGCAATGTGATTACCTTGTAAATTTACCGATGAAGGGCCAGGTGGAGAGCCTGAATGTTTCGGTGGCTACAGGGATTTGCCTGTATGAAATTAATAGAAATAGGTCGGTAGCGAGACTTTAAAATGTACCTTGCAGCCAGGCTTTGGCTCATGTAGAATTCGCGCTCCTTTATTCTCGCTCTATTGCGCATCGTACGCAAAGGGCTCTAATCCATGAGGATGTATATGAGACATTACGAAATAGTATTCCTGGTCCATCCCGACCAGAGCGAACAGGTTCCTGCTATGGTGGAACGTTATCGCAATATGATTACCGCTTCTGGCGGTGCAGTTCATCGTGAAGAAGACTGGGGTCGTCGTCACCTTGAATTTCCTATCAAAAAAATTCATAAAGCCCATTATGCTCTGATGAACATCGAATGTTCACAGGAAGTTCTTGATGAGCTTGAATCTACATTCCGTTTCAATGATGCTGTTCTTCGTCATATGACACTGAACATGAAAGCTGCTGTGACGGAAAAGTCACCTATGCTGGTTGCTGCTGAAAAAGAAGAAACGGCTAAAACTGAACGTAGACCAGCTGCTGCAGCTCCTGTTGAAGCAAAAGTTGAAGAGCCTGTAGTTGAAGCTGCTGCTAAGGGAGAAGAATAATGTCACGTTATTTCCGTCGTAAAAGATTTTGTAAGTTCACTGCCGAAGGCACTGATCAAATTGATTATAAAGACCTTGAAACACTGAAAGAGTACATTACCGAAACTGGTAAAATTGTACCCAGTCGTGTTACAGGTACTAAGGCGAAATACCAGCGCCAGTTATCGACTGCGATTAAACGTGCTCGTTTTCTGTCGTTACTGCCTTACACTGATCAGCACTAAAACAAACGAAAATTGAAACGGCTTAGCAGGGTCGAACTATGTTAGCAATAGCAAGGTATGCCCTGAAAAGTCCGTTTCATGCATCAACTATCGTCGGTTTTCTGGCGATATTGTCGCTATTTGTACCGCTTGTTTCTATATTAAGTGGTGCCATAGTCGGGTTGATTATATTAACCCAGGGCCTGTTATCAGGTGCCAGAGCTTTATTAATATCGGTTGTCGGTATTACTGTAGTCAGTTATCTGGTGACTCAATCTCCAGAACTGGGCATAACCATTGGTCTGGTACAGTGGATTCCTATAGTGGTTCTTGCGGAAATTTTACGCAGGACTCGCTCCATGTCTTTCACCCTGGTGAGTGGTATGGTGATAGCCATGTTTGTGGTATTGGCTCAGTATATTTTCTGGCCGGATATTGACAAGTTGTGGGCCGAATATTTACAGCTGATGTTTCAAGGTGTAGATATGGGGCAACAAGGGCTTGAAATGGATCAAATTCAGGCAGGTATGCAGGATCTGGTTCACTGGATGGTGATGGTTCTGGTTGCCGTTATGTACAGTACTTTTATCGGTACATTGATGGCATCACGCTGGTTTCAGGCCAGACTTGCAGGATCTGAAGGGTTCCGCGATGAGTTTTATACTATAAAACTGGGTCGGGGAGCTGCGATTGCAACCATTCTGTTAGCGGTAATTAGTTTTATGCTAAATCAGGATATGTTAATTGCGATGTTAATGGTTATGCTGGCGACCTTTTTATATCAGGGTCTGGCGATAGTGCACAACTGGTCTAAACGCAGTAAGCGTAAAGGCTGGTTAGTTTTGTTGTATGTGATGATGGTAATTTTTCCTCAGGTAGTGGCTGCGACTGCTTTTCTGGGGGTTATAGATAACTGGACAGATTTTCGTGCTCGCTTAAGAGCTAAGAACGGAAATCAGTCTGAATGAATTTTGAAGATTAAGAGAGGATAGTCCTGTGGAAGTTATTCTGATGGAAAACATCGAAAATTTAGGTTCGCTGGGTGACAAGGTCACGGTAAAAGCGGGTTTTGCACGTAACTTTCTGGTACCTGGCGGAAAAGCCAAACCAGCGACAGCTGCAAATCTGGAAGCTTTTGAAAAGCAAAGAGCTGAACTTGAAAAAATAGCTGCTGAAGCTTTAACGGCTGCAACAACCCGTAAAGATGCGATTGATGCTTTAGAGTCAATCAGTATCACTGCTAAAGTCGGTAGTGAAGGTAAGTTGTTTGGTTCAATTGGTACTGCTGATATTGCTGACGCAATCACTGCAGCTGGTTGTGCAGTAGAAAAGCGTGAAGTACGTTTACCTGAAGGGGCAATACGTGAAACTGGCGAACAGAATATTGATATACATTTGTATACTGACGTTGATGTAACTGTAAGCATAAATATTGTTGGCGAAGAGTAATTTTTAGCCAGCGTCGCTTTTCTAAATTTTAGATAAGCGCGCTACTATTTCGAATATATTTCGATCTAGATTTGTTACTATTAAGGGGCTGTCATTGACAGCCCTTTTTTTGTGTTCAGAGAAGTGCCTATATCCAATAGGGCATGGATAGCCAAAAGACGGTGCAGAAGCCATGAATGGCAACGAGCAGAATTTGTACAGGGATGTACTTATGCTGAGAGGCCAGGGATGGCAACGAGCAGAATTTGTACAGGGATGTACTTATGCTGAGAGGCCAGGGATGGCAACGAGCAGTATTATCAACAAACTCTATAAAATAATTATATTTATTTATTGTGTCAGAATTAGCCAATCGAGTTGCCGATTTAAGCCAACGTGTTGAAGACCTAAAGGTTCCACCACATTCCATGGAAGCCGAGCAATCGGTATTGGGTGGATTAATGCTGGATAATGAAGCCTGGGAACTGGTTGCAGACCTGGTGAATGAAAATGATTTTTACCGACATGACCATGCACTGATTTTTAGAGCAATTGCAGCGCTAACAAATGATGATAAACCCTATGATGTGGTGACTATATCTGACTGGTTAGAGCAACGAAATGAACTGGAAAATATCGGTGGTCTGGCTTATCTGGGTATTCTTGCTAACGATACTCCGACAGCGGTCAATATAAAGGCTTATTCCGAAATAGTACGTGAATACTCAGTGTTGCGTAATTTAATCCAGGTAGGTCATGAAATTGCCGATACAGCTTACAATGCAGATGGTCGCACCAGTAAAGAGTTGCTGGATGAGGCGGAACGACTGGTTTTTCATATCGCAGAACAAGGTGCAGGTGATAAAAAAGGATTTGAAGATATTAAATCACTGCTTGCAAAAGCCGTTGAAAAAGTTGAAGAATTATTTAAAAGTGATGAACCTTTAACCGGGGTCAGTAGTGGTTTTAGTAAATTTGATGAAAAAACTTCGGGATTGCAAAAATCTGACCTGATTATAGTTGCAGGACGACCCTCAATGGGTAAAACCAGTTTTGCAATGAACCTGGCTGAAAATGCTGCGGTAGCCTCAGAAAAATCTGTAGCCGTTTTCAGTATGGAGATGCCTGGTGACCAGCTAGCCATGAGGATGATGTCATCTTTGGGTCGAATCGATCAGCATAACCTGCGTACCGGTAAATTACAGGATCACGACTGGCCCAGGCTAACTTCTTCTGTAGGTATGTTATCTAAAGCACGTTTATTTATCGATGATACGCCTGCATTATCACCCACAGAATTGAGAGCACGCTGCCGTCGATTAAAGCGCGAACATGGCCTGGATATGATCATTATCGATTATCTACAGTTGATGCAGGTAGCCGGGACCAGCGAAAACCGGGCAACAGAAATTTCAGAAATAAGTCGTTCTTTAAAAGCATTGGCAAAAGAGCTTGAAGTACCAGTTATTGCACTTTCTCAGCTCAATCGTGGTGTTGAGCAACGACCCGACAAACGCCCTGTTATGTCAGATCTCCGTGAATCAGGCGGTATCGAGCAGGATGCTGATGTAATTCTCTTTATCTATCGCGATGAAGTATATAACCCAGATAGTCAGGATAAAGGTACCGCTGAAATTCTTATTAGAAAGCAACGTAATGGCCCAATCGGTATGGTGCGCCTTGCATTTCTCGGGCAATTTACCCGCTTCGAAAACCTGTCATATGAAGATTATGGGCAGGAAGAGTAATTCTGAGACATTACATACCCGCCATTCAAGGGTAATTATTGATCTTGAAGCCATAAGGCTTAATTACCAGTTTCTGAAATCCACGGCTGTTGATAGCCAGGTAATTGCTGTAATAAAGGCTGACGCCTATGGACATGGAGCTTTAGAAGTTGCTAAAGCTTTACCCGATGCTGATGCATTTGCTGTGGCAACTGTGCTGGAAGCTATTCCATTACGCGAAGCTGGTATCAAGCAAAAAATTATTATTCTAGGTGGAGTGGTTGATGAAGATGAAATGCAGAACTGCATACAATTTCAGCTAGATCCTGTTATCCACCAGTTCTGGCAAATAGATCTATTAGAAAATGCTGAGTTCTCCAGTTCGATAGATGTCTGGCTTAAATTCAATTCGGGTATGGGGCGACTGGGTTTCACTGCTCAGGATATAAATAAAGCTTTAGAACAGGTGAATAAACTGGTTCATATTGGAGCTATTCGGCTGATGACTCACCTGGCTAATGCCGATGATATTGATGATGAAAAATCCATTGATCAGGTCAATGAAAGTAAAGCATTAGACTTGAATGATTACGAATGGGGTATTGCCAATTCGGCTGGCATATTAGGCTGGCCGCAAAGTCGCCTGAACTGGGTCAGGGCAGGAATAGCTTTATATGGGAGCGATCCGATGAGAGATCATCAATCTACTCAGAGCCTGAAGCCTGTCATGCAGTTTACCTCGCAGATACTCGCAATTAATCATCTTAAAAAAGGACAGAGTATTGGCTACAGCGGTTTATATACCTGTCCTGAAGATCAAACTATCGCAGTTGTAGCTGCTGGTTATGCAGATGGATATCCACGTCACCTAAAAAATGGCCATGTTGTGATCAATGCTAAAAAAGTTAGCATAGTCGGTCGTGTTTCAATGGATATGATTACGGTGAATGTAACCGGTATGAACGTGAAAGCAGGTGATGAAGTGACGCTGTGGGGAGCCAATCCACTGGCTAATGAAGTCGCTGATTTGAGTGAAACTATCTCATATGAACTATTTTGCCATGCAGGGTGCCACGGGAAACGAGAATTCATAAATAAACCTTAAAAAGGGCTGGTAATGATGGAATAAAATCCGTAGAATCCTGCCTTCCAAAGCGCCTGTAGCTCAGCTGGATAGAGTACTCGGCTACGAACCGAGCGGTCGGGAGTTCGAATCTCTCCAGGCGCGCCAATTCCCCTTTTCAGTAGTTTTCAAGAAGGCTCAAAAGCCTTCTAAACTATTGAAATATAATGAAAAACCTCTTATTATATGATTCAGCAGTATTCAGGAAATACCACCATATACCCCCTCAAGCAAAGTAAATTGGGGGTACATTTGGGGGTACATTATTTGAGGGTTCTATGTCATTAAGTGATTTTGCGGTAAAAAAAGCCAAGCCGAAGGATAAAGGATATAAACTTTTTGACGGTGAAGGGCTTTATTTGTGGGTGACTCCAGCAGGCGGGAAGCACTGGAGGCTCAAATATAGAATCAAGGGCAAGGAGTCTTTATTCTCTATTGGCAGTTATCCAGATGACACACTGGCACAAGCAAGAGTAAAAAAAGCCGAAGCCAAAAAATTAATTAAGCAGGGTATCCACCCGCTTGATGACAAGAAAAAACAGGAATTAAGGGATATTGCCCAGGATGATAATAGATTTATTCTTGTGGCCGGTCGGTGGTTTATATCAAAGCTAAGTAAATGGAAAGAACATCATGCTGAAGATATCTGGTTCAGCCTTGAAAACCATATTTTTCCTTATATTGAAAACACCCCTATCACTGCACTGGATGAACCGCTTGAAATTCTGGAGATTCTAAAAAAGCCGGAGGAGTTAGGTTCTTATGAGTTATCTAAGAAACTCCACCAGAGACTTTCAGCTATTTTTGCATTTGCAGTATTGGAGGGGCGAATCAAGCATAATCCAGTTGTCGATCTTAAAGGATTACTAAAAACCCACAAAAAAGAAAACTACGCCCATATAAAGGAAGTGGATGAATTACCCCGGCTTATCAGTGATATCCGGAACTATAGCGGAAGCCCTATTACCCGTATTGCTATGGAACTTTCCTTTTACTGGTTCTTAAGACCTGGAACAATCAGGATGCTGGAATGGAAGTTTATTGATGAAGAAAGGAATATTCTTAACCTTCCTCCCGAAGTTATGAAGATGAACCAGCCTTTAATTGTTCCAATAGCTAAGCAGGCTATTAACCTGATTAAAGAACTACACCAGTTGAACGGGCATAGTAATTATATGTTTTGTCAGTCTCATGATCCCAAAAAATACATGAGTGAAAATACAGTTAATCAGGCCTTAAAAAGAATGGGTTATAAGGGTAAACAAACAGCTCACGGATTCCGCCATATAGCCAGCACCCACCTAAATGAAATGGGTTACAGGTTTGACCTTATAGAAAAACAAATGGCACACGGAGAAAAGGACGAAGTCAGAGCCGCTTACAATAAAGCTGAATGGATACCTGAAAGAACAGAAATGATGCAAACATGGGCTAACTATATTGATTCACTGGCAGATGATCAAAACAACGTGGTAACGGGTAAGTTTAAGACTACTAAAGCCAGAGCATAGCCCACAGTAACGAAGTTGACCTAAAAGCCAGTTATCTGCAAAAAGCTTGCGAGTATTTAGCCCGTAAGTAAGGAAACGAGCTGGAAGTACCTTTTTAATAAATGATATGAGGATTACATAATGGATGAAAAATATATCTCAGAAGTACAAATTGAATTAATACGCCTGTTTAAACTTCGTGGCTATTCCGGTGAAGAGGCCAGGCTATTATCTGATACAGCTAAGCGAGTCATGAAAGATTATTCTGTACCGCATGAACAACAGTCACAATAAATAAATTGATATAATCAAACCATCAAGCATAGCTCGACGGAGCGAAAAGCCGGACACCTTCACCCGGCCTGGCTTGATGTTTTTATTTGTGGGGGATCGCTTGTGAAGGGTGATGTATGGAAA
>JABHSO010000051.1 GCA_018669845.1 Gammaproteobacteria bacterium
GTGCGGATACTGAACTGGATAAAACAGTCATAGAAAAAATTGGTGATCCATTGATGCACCTGATTCGTAACTCACTGGATCATGGTATTGAAATGCCGGACGAACGTATACGCCAGGGAAAACCTGCCGAAGGAACGGTCACTCTGCAGGCCCAACATGAAGCGGGTTACATCACTATCCAGATTATTGATGATGGAAAAGGTCTTGATGCAAATATTTTGCTTAAAAAAGGACTGGAAAAAGGCCTTGTCAAAGACAGTGAAAAACTGTCTAAACAGGAAATTTTCAACCTGATTTTTGCAGCTGGATTTTCAACCGCTAATGAAGTCAGTAATATCTCTGGTCGAGGTGTAGGCATGGATGTTGTGAGGCGAAACATAGAGTCTTTACGCGGTAATGTGTATATCGATTCTGAGCTGGGTACAGGCACCACCATTACTATTCAGTTACCTCTAACATTGGCTATCATCGACGGCTTTAATGTCAGTATAGACGATGAATCCTATATCTTTCCTCTGGATATGGTGCACGAATGCCTGACGTTGACTCAGCCTCAGATTGAAGAAGCTTCAATGCATGATTACATAACGTTAAGAGAAGAAGTATTACCTATTGTTCACCTCAAAGAACATTTTGATATCAACCATCAGCAGTTAGACGGTGAAACTATTTCAGAACAAAGAAGGCGTAGAAACAATATAGTGGTTGTACAGTTTGCCAACAAGAAAATTGGTTTGATGGTGGATGAGTTACTAGGTGAAGTTCAGGCCGTTATAAAACCTCTTGGACTGGTGTTTAAAGGATTATCAGGATTTGCCGGCTTTACTATATTAGGCAGTGGAATGGTTGCACTGGTACTAGATATTCCAAGTTTGATCAAACAGGTAGTGGGTAATGAGCACAGGCATTTTGATTCTTTGAAGCAGAAATCCATTCGATCAAAAGGACATAGAGTGATTCATTGATGATGCTGTCATTATATATCCTGATTATAAAGATGTTTCAGTCAAACAGCATCACATAGTTCACGTGATAGAGTTAAAGTTATTACTCAGTTATGCAAGTTTTAGGTATCTGTTCCATTAATGTGATGATTTTTGGTAGGAGCAATATTTTCATTATAACCAGATTTTTAGAATTATTATTGAATGTAATTTCCACATTAAATGCTACGGCTCATCTCACCACAGGCTTGCCGGTCCCTACAGTCTGTCAGGAATAACAGGTAAGTATTTTCTGGTGTATTCGTGACCGACCGGTTAAAAGAACATCATAGCAGTAGGAAGTTTCATTAATAGTTTTAATAACTTAATTTTGTATAAGAACCAGCTAAAAAATTATTTTTTCTTTTTAACAAACTTCATCATACGCTTCTTTTTAGTTTGTTGGCGTTTGGTGAGTTTATTGCGTTTACCTGCAAACGGATTATCCCCTACCTTAAACTCAATACGAACAGGTGTACCCATCAATTTGAGTTTTTTAATGTAAAATTTCGACAGGTAACGTTTATAGGAATCGGCCAGAGAATCGGTTCTGCTACCGTGGATAATAATGATAGGAGGATTTTTTCCACCCTGATGTGCATAACGTAGTTTAGCTCTACGCCCATTATGCATCGGAGGATTATGTTTAAAAATGGCCTCTTCCAGCAGATCGGTCAAATCTTTGGTGTTAAACTGCATGAAAGCTGAAGCATAAGCCTGGTCGATCGACTTCATCAAATCGCCGACACCAGTGCCATGCAACGCAGAGATGAAATGCTGGTTAGCAAAATCTACAAAAGACAGGCGACGGTGCAATTCTGTTTTATTGTATTCCCGTTGTTCAGGTTCCAGGCCATCCCACTTATTAATAGCTAAAGCCAGTGAACGACCACTGTTTAAAACATAACCCAACAGGGTCAAATCCTGATCGGTAATACCATCACGTGCATCCACAACCACAACGACCACATTAGCATTTTCGATAGCATTCAGGGTTTTGATAACACTAAATTTTTCGACCGTTTCATGAACTTTACCCCGGCGTCTGACACCCGCAGTATCTATCAGGGTATAATTTTTTCCATGTCGTTCAAAAGGTACCGGAATCGAATCTCGAGTGGTACCGGGTTGGTCGAAGGCAACTACACGTTCTTCTCCAACTAGCCGATTTATTAATGTAGATTTTCCTACATTAGGTCGTCCAATAATGGCTATAGAAGGTCCTTCAGGTTCTTCATCCGACTCAACTTCATCAGGAAAATCACGCATCACCTGTTCAACCAGTGGGTTGATACCTTTACGCTGAGATGCAGCTACCATAGCCATGTCGGAAAAACCAAGTGCAAAAAAATCAGCTTCTGCAAATTCAGGATTCACACCATCAATTTTATTTAATACAACGGTGGTCTGTTTGCCTGCTTTTCGCACCATTGAAGCGATGACTTCATCACCGCTGTTAATGCCAGATCTCGCATCCACCATGAACAAAACGACATCTGCTTCCTGTAATGCAAGCAGAGTTTGCCTTGCCATCAAATCATCAAGATCTTGATGCTCTCCGCTTAACCCACCGGTATCAACAATGATAAATTTTTTATGCCCAACTTTCCCAACGCCATATTGACGGTCACGCGTTAATCCGGGTTCATCAGCAACAATGGCATCACGAGTACGAGTCAACGCATTAAACAGAGTGGACTTACCTACATTGGGGCGTCCTATAAGTGCGATAACAGGTATCATGATTAATCTTTTTATCTATTAAATCTAATATTGGAATAGGAAGGAGATTCAAGTGTTTTATCTTGAGTAAGCACTGTTAACTGACCACTAACATCTATCACAACAATACTAGAATCAATGGCAAGAGGCTGGGAAATATAACGAATATCAAACGGTTGTATACGTGTTAACAAACTACCATCAGCTTTACTGAGCCAGTGAATATAACCTTCTAAATCGGCCACCACTATCTTGTCACCTAACAGACGTGGTGCGGTTAGTTTTCGAGCATTGAATACATCCTGCTTCCAGAATGCACTACCCGTACGACGATCAATAGACCAGATATGACTTTTATCATCAGTTAAATAAAGTGCTTCATTATCGGCGTCCATCGCCTGAAAACTTGAAAATTTACGTGACCATAAAACCTGACCGCTATTCAGTGTTAAGGCAACCAAATCACCCTGAAAAGAGCTAATATAGATAATATTATCAAGCAGAATAAATTGACCATCCAGATCAACAAGTCGCTCTATCTCTGTTCGACCACGTGGACTTGTTACGGTGTGTTCCCACACAGTGGAACCATTTTCACGGTTGAATGCCACCAGCTTTCCACTATCAAATCCGCTGATAACTAA
>JABHSO010000222.1 GCA_018669845.1 Gammaproteobacteria bacterium
GGGATTCGGAGGCATCATCTTTTTGATGATAGATTCTTTAAATTCTGTTGAATATCTGTGTTGCATTTCTTCACCTTTAGGCGCCCGCTTTACGATTAATAAATAATTTTAGAGGCGAAAGGTATCCTGACACAGGGGGTAACTGATCATTCATACTGTTTTTTATCACGTTGATTGTTATCATCTTTTTGCCTCACTTTATTGACCTGGCCCTTAAACTGCGCGAATTTCTACTTAACCCGGATACGGGTAGCAATTTTAGCTTTGTTAAAGAAAATATATTTCGCAGTAATTATGAGAGTCACGCAATTTACTATCTTCAGGAAAAAAACTAAATTCTAATTTTACGAGTATTGCATCAGCATATGGATCCAGGCAGACACATGTCGTAATTACCCATTATAATCTTTCAGATTGCTAATTTGTCCTCATAAACTTCGAGTAATCGAATGGCCGGTAAGTCCATGATTAAGCCTGATGGTTATTATTGTCTTTGTCGCTAGTTGAACTTTAATCCGAAGGATCAACAGACATCAATGTCCGGTATGTGGAAATCAGAAAGTTTAAACCTGACACTCCCAGGTTATTTTTTTAAAAGATTTATTTGCTCATATTTATTTACAGCATCAACCAGCTTTATTCGAAACACCGGCCATTTGTCTGACCAAAGGTGAATGCGTACAAAGTGGCGATTGCAGCCGTTCGATTAAACCCCGAATTATAGCTTGAAAACTCCCCCTGAAAAGGTCAGGTATTATTTTAATACTTGCGATGCATTCAGGGATATTCTAACAATCAGAACTTCAATCAATACTGGAAATAGACACGGAGGGTAAAGATAAACGCTTTTTACTGATGCTGAAATAAATTAAGCTTTTATCAGATTTTAGGCTATAACAAGACTAGTTGTAAAAAAAAATCACCAACTCAACCTTGAACCTGCTTAGGATCAATAATGACTTGTTTGTCATTTTGTTGTTCTCTGTGTATTTAATTTAATGAATGTTAAGGAAATTGTACCGATAAAAAGTAACTCTTCCAATACTACAGAGTTACTTTATGCGCTATTAGAATCGACTTCAGATCAAATTGCATTAATCGATCAGCAGGGCACTATTTTAATGATCAATAACGCATGGATCAATTTTGCCTTTGAAAATAACTCTGTTTTAGAAATGGAAGACTGGATTGGAATGGATTATCTATCTATTTGTTCCACCGCTAAACCTCCCTCAAATGAAGGTGCAATGGAAGCTTACAATGGTCTGGTATCGGTTTTAAGTGACGAAAGTAATATTTTTGAGTATGAATATCCCTGTCATTCCCAAACCGAAGAACGCTGGTTCATGCTCAGGGCCGTACCGCTAAAAATAAAAGGAGGCGGTGCACTTATCTCTCATACCAATATTACAGATTTTAAACAAATTCAACGTGAACTTAATCTGGCTGCATCGGCATTTCAGGCAGCAGATGCCATTACCATTACTGATGCAAAAGGTAATATTCAGAGGGTAAACAGTGCCTTTACCGAAATAACCGGTTATACCCTGCAAGAAGTTGTTGGTAAGAATCCAAGAATTTTACAATCAGGTCGTCATGATGCCGATTTTTACCGAGAGATGTGGAAAAACATTGCAGAAAAGGGAGGATGGGAAGGTGAACTCTGGAATCGCAGGAAAAACGGGCATATCTATCCAGAGTTCTGTCGAATACATGCTGTTCTCGATGGTTTGGGTCAGGTTGTCAATTATGTTGCCTCTTTCTCTGATATCACACGTCAAAAACAGGCTGAGCAAAAGGCATATTCACTTTCTTTTTATGACCCATTAACCCAATTGCCCAATAAAAATCTGTTGCTCGAAAATCTAAAGGAAAGCCTTAAAGCTTTATATTCAAGCAATAGATGCGGTGCATTGATTGTGGTTAGTATCAATAATTTTAAAATGTTCAATCAGTCTTTTGGACATTTATTTGGTAATGAATTAATCCTGGAGTCGGCTAAACGAATACAGAATCTACTCCATTCAGAAGCTATATTATCCCGCTCTTCAGGTAGTAAATTTGGCATTATGATTTCCACCAGTACTATCGCTAAAGATGATCTCAAGCAAAATATTATTGATTTCTCAAATCGGCTACTGGATGCTATAAAAGCCCCATTACTGGTAAATGGAGAAGTCATAAATCTAACATCCAGCGCTGGTATATACTTATATCCTCAAGACAAAAATGAAACTGTGAATGATGTTTATCAACGATCAGAAATAGCAGCACAATTCGCTAAAAGATCACCGACTCACGATATCGTTTTTTATCATAATGATATGCTGCAGAAGAGCAAACATGAAATTACATTACAATCAGAGTTAAATCAGGCTATAAAGGAAAATCAATTTGTCCTGTATTACCAGCCTCAGGTTAATAAAGAACACTGCATAATGGGTTATGAAGCACTTATTAGATGGAATCACCCCCAACATGGACTGCTTCCTCCCGGTGCTTTTATTGAGGTGGCAGAGGCAACCGGACAGATTATAGAAATAGGCAACTGGGTACTCAAAACGGCATGTGAGAAAATTAAATCACTGCAGCAAACTATGACTCCACCAATAACTCTGGCAGTCAACGTAAGTTCATTGCAATTCAGCCAGGATAATTTTATTGAGACAGTTCAATCCATTATTCACAAGTCGGGGATCGATCCAGCCTGGTTAAAACTTGAGATTACTGAAAGCCTGGCGATGTTGAATAATATGGATGCTGTTGAAAAGATGAATACCATAAAATCATTACAGGTTGGTTGGGCCATGGATGATTTTGGAACAGGGTTTTCCTCTCTGTCCTACCTTAAAAATTTACCCTTTGATGTTTTAAAAATAGATCGTTCGTTTGTATCAGACTGTCATAAGAATACACAAAATCAGGCCATAATTCGTGCGATAGTGTCTATGGCTCATAATTTAGATCTTGAAGTTATCGCCGAAGGGGTTGAACAACCGCAGGAAGTTGATTTTCTAAACTCAGTTAATTGTGATTTCTACCAGGGCTATTTATTTGGTAAACCTGCCGAATTGAAAGAATGAAAGAAATAGGGTTCAGCTGCTAGTATATCACTACAACCTTACTCACATGACAACCTTACTCACATGATAGTGACGGTCAGTTAGACAACTTCCTAACCTATATCAATATGTTCTTGCTGGATTGTTTTGCGTAACCTCTATTGTCTAAATATAAGATAGACCCAAATGTTACTGAAATCGTGATCTCAGAAGGGGCGCTTGGTCTGGGTGATGAGCTAAAAGATATTCTGAATAAAACAAGAAGCCAGGGGATTAAGCTGTTAATAGATGATTTTGGTACCGGGTATTCATCCTTATCTCATTTAAAGAATTTTCCCATTTCTGCATTCAAAATTGATAAATCATATATCCATGGGATCCCTGAAAGTACAAGGGACATAGCAATTATAAATGCCATTATCACACTGAGATCAAACCTTTCAGTGGATATTATTACCGAAGGAGTTGAGATTGCTTCTAATTATAAATTTCTTAAACAGACAGGAGTCGACTCATTTCAGGATTACTTTTTCAGTAAGCCTCTACAATGGTCAGAAATTAGCAGCTTTGTCGATGTATTTAGCGTATTACCTGATACTGCATTGAACTCAGCCTGAACAGGAAAACGCTAACTCTGCAAGAGTTCGGGCTAAATCTACTGAACGTTATCGCAACTAAATAATTGCTTAAAATATCCATGATCCGCTATCAACGACTGATACTTTCCCCTGGCTGTACAGATACCCTGCTCCAGTATAATAACTTCATCCATCAGGGCTAAACCTGTCTGGCTATGAGTAATTAATAACAGGGCTTTAGTGCCAATATTTTCTACCAGAGTTTGGATCAATTCCTGTTCTGTTTTTGCATCCAGTCCTTCACCCGGTTCATCCAGTATGAGTAGTTCAAAATCTCTTAGTAAGGCTCGGGCGACAGATAGCCTTCTCGCCTGACCGCCGGATATTTTCACACCAGTTTCACCTACCCAGGTGTCATAACCTTCAGGTTGACTGAGGATGAAATCATGTATTTGTGCCTTTTTACAGGCCTGTTCAAGTTGCTGTTGAGTGGCAGACGGATTAGCAATTAACAGGTTTTCACGAATACTACTATTAAATAAATAAGTATGTTGTGGCACGACAGCAATCATGTCATGACATTGCTCACTTCTATAACGGGAGAGGTCCTGACCACTCAGTGTAATAGTTCCTGATTCAGGCTGACGATAGCGCAACATTAACTGGATTAAACTACTTATACCGGAACCTGTGGGGCCAATCACGGCGACTTTCTTTCCACTTTTCAGCTGTAAACTAAAATCCGTTAACACCGCAGGCTCTGAGGATTTATAGCAAAAATTTATTGCATTAAATTGCAGATCGAAAGTTTTCGGTTTATCAATTTTATGCAACGGATCAAATACTGCGGGAAGTATAGGAAATATAAAGACCCTATCCACAGATATCAATACTCAAAGTCCCCTTCAACGCCCTCCTCTTTTCCTATTAACAACTGTAATTCCCAACAACTCCACCTGACTCCACCCGCTTATCACGAATTCACACGTTTAGTTTCAGGTAAAGAACATCATAAGCCAAAAGCTCACCAGCCGCTGCCTATTGGCAGCAGTCAAAAATGGTAAACTATTCTGATATTGTCAACTGAATAAGCTTGTTTGTGGAGGTGCTCTGGTTTCTGGCAGAACATTAGGAAGTGATGGCAGACAGCCTTTTATCTCAAGGTGGGCCAAAATTTTATCAATGACTGGTTGATCCTCAATACAGGCAATCACCTTGACAGACCCTCCACATTGCACACAGGTTTCTACATCAATGTTGAACACCCTTTTCAACCTTTGAGCCCAGGTCATGGCCCTGTGCTTTTCTTCTGGCGTTTTGTTTTCTTCTTGCAGGCTTTTCCCTCGCCGGGCAGGTGTGACCAGGGTTCTATGTTTACTGTTTGGAGCAAATACACCGTGGAATCGTGTCAGATTGACTCGCGGTTTTGGTACCAGTGAGGCCAGTTTCGATATAAAATCCAGCGGTTCAAATATCACATGGGTCGTACCATCGCTGTAGGGTGTTTTGAGCTTGTAGCGGATATAGCCAGCCGATGTCACTGAAAGGCGTTTTTCCGATAGGGCCGGTCTTGATATGTAACGGCACAACCTTTCCAACTTGTCACGCTCCCAGGCCTGTGCAGCTACCCCGGCATGAAGGCTAAAACCTGCCTCTTTCACCACCTGTGCAAATCGATCATCCTTTTCAACCGCTGGCAAAGTTTGTAGAGTGAACACCTTGCGTCCTTGCTGCTGCCCCACTGCAATCCGATAGCTGACCGAGCATCCAATAAGCTGTTGCATGGGATCTTCATCGATACCATCCAGTTGCAGGTAGCTGTTTTCTTCGTCGCGTTCGAGTACACCCTGGCGTTCAACAAACCGTGCTACAAGGTGACTGATCGTGTGAACCAGATTGGCCAGCTCTTGTTGATTCGGGGCTATGGTGCGTTGGAACCTTGTAGCTGGAAATACACAGTTTTTTTGTATTACCAGCAATTTATCTGATCGGACCTCTATGACCGCTCTGTCCATAAACCTCCAGTTCCCTACAGTCTATAGGGTATGACCGGTTATGGCACTTAGCTCCTATTCACTATGACCCATAGTAACGGCTGGTATCGTTAATAGAACAGTCACACGATTACAATTGATCCCAGCTGATCGAAATTATTAAATAAGAAATTAAAAATAACTCTGGGGGATGGATTGGGGGATATATTTTCACCCAGACATAAAAAAACCCTAAGTATCAACTACTTAGGGTTTAATCATGGCGGAGAGAGAGGGATTCGAACCCTCGATACGCTATTAACGTATACTCCCTTAGCAGGGGAGCGCCTTCAGCCACTCGGCCATCTCTCCAGATTTTTTTATTTACTTCCTAGTAACTATTACCGAGATTTTCCTCGTCTCCCTGACCTTGCTGATTTTGCTCAGCTTTGATTCGGTCATAAATCTCTTCACGATGTACTGCTATTTCGCGCGGGGCATTCACACCAATTCTTACCTGGTTACCCTTAACACCTAAAACAGTCACAGTGACTTCATCACCGATCATTAGCGTCTCACCTACTCGCCTTGTTAATATAAGCATATTACTTCTCCAATTAAGTCAATCAAAAAGCAGGTTTTCCAAATTTATACCCGCTTTAAACTACTATTCGGCATATCCGATGTCGAATGACGCGATTTTACCCGACATTGATTCACAGAGCTAGCCCGAATGACTTAAATATGTGACCTGTTAAGTAGTATAAAAGCATATTTCTTTATATTTTATTACTGTGGAGCTTTTTTCCTTAATCATCACTATTTTCGGCCAGGTCAAAACCATCATGCAAAGCTCTAACACCTAATTCAAGGTACTTTTCTTCAACCACTACAGATATTTTAATTTCCGATGTGGAGATCATCAGAATATTAATGCCTTCCTGCGCTAGAATTTCAAACATTCTACTGGCAATTCCTGCATGAGAGCGCATCCCTACACCCACTATCGAAAGTTTATTTATTTTGCTATTACCTGATGCTTCTCTTGCACCCAGTTTTTCGGCGGTCTGCTGCAATACTGAAAGTGCAACGTCATAATCATTACGATGCACGGTAAAAGTAAAATCGGTGGTTCCGTCAGCGCCAACATTCTGCAGGATCATATCAACTTCAATATTAGACTCCGAGATCGGCCCTAATATCTGAAATGCGATACCCGGTGTATCCGGCACTCCATTGATGGTTAATTGTGCTTCGTCACGATTGAATGCAATACCAGAAATTACTGCTTGCTCCACGCTATCGTCCTCATTTATATCAGATGTTATTAAAGTACCTTCCCCTTCTTCAAAGGAAGATAGAACACGTAATGGCACTTCATATTTACCGGCAAACTCTACCGCTCTAATTTGCAGTACTTTTGAACCCAGGCTTGCCATTTCCAGCATTTCTTCAAATGTTATTCTCTCCAGTCGTCGAGCTTCTGCTACAACACGCGGATCAGTCGTATAAACACCATCAACATCGGTAAAAATCTGACATTCATCAGCTTTCAAAGCCGCTGCCAGAGCTACACCTGTTGTATCCGAACCACCACGACCGAGCGTAGTAATATTTCCATTTTCATCAACACCCTGAAACCCGGCAACTACGACAATATTGCCTTCAGATAGGTCTTTCTTGATATTTACAGAATCAATGGAAAGTATACGAGCTTTGTTATGTGAATTATCTGTTAATATCTTAACCTGACCACCGGTATAGGAAACCGCGGCATAACCCAGTTTATGGAGTGCAGTGGTTAATAACGCTATTGTCACCTGCTCACCAGTTGTTAGTAAAACATCCAGTTCACGGCCGCGTATTGACGGGTCAATTTGTTTTGCCAGATCAGTTAGTCGGTTGGTTTCTCCACTCATCGCGGAAACAACAATAACCATGTCATTTCCCTGATCTTTATAACCGGCTATTTTTTCAGCAACAGCCTTGATTCGATCGATAGTGCCGACAGATGTACCGCCGTATTTTTGAACTAAAAGTGCCATGACAACGTGAAAAAAGGAAAGAAGTCTTTCTAAAAGACTGATGTATTATAAATGTTGAGATTATAGGAGATAAAGCCTGTATAAGTCACTACTTATACAGGCTCAATTATCAAGATAAGTGATTTTCTACCCATTCAGCGACCGATTTTAGTGCTGCAGGCAAATTATCAGGCTGATTTCCACCCGCCTGAGCCATATCCGGACGTCCACCACCTTTACCACCACACTGTTGAGCAACAACATTCACCAGGTCACCTGCTCGAATGCGACTAGTTTCCTGTTTGGTAACACCGGCAATCATGGTAATTTTTTCACCCTGAGTACTAGCCAGAACAATAGCAGCCTGCCCCAGTTTATTCTTAAGTTGATCGACTGTATCACGCAGAGTTTTCACATCAGCCCCGTCAATCTTTGCAGCGAGTACTTTAATACCGTTAATTTCAACTGCTTCAGAAGCCAGATCACCACCTGCCTGGGATGCTAGTTTAGCTTTTAATTGCTCAAGCTCCTTTTCCAGTTTGCGCTGGTTTTGCTGCAAACTCTCTACTTTTTGTAAAACAGCTTCTCTTGAAGATTTTACTATTTTAGATAATGCATCCAGTTGCTGCTCATCTTGATAAAAACGATCCAGAGCCAGCTCACCGGTCACCGCTTCAATCCGTCTAACTCCAGAAGCAACGCCCGTTTCCATGACAATTTTAAAAAGGCCAATATCGCCAGCCCGATCTACATGAATACCACCACAAAGTTCAACTGATTCTGAACCTATACTCAGCACTCGAACTGTTTCTCCATATTTTTCACCAAACAACATCATGGCACCGGTTTGTTTAGCATCTTCAATTGACATAACCTCAGCAGATGTTGCTCTATTTAGACGAATCTGGGCATTCACCCGATCTTCTATCTGGCGAATTTCATCACCTGATAACGGCTGAAAGTGAGAAAAATCAAAACGCAGTTTTTCAGGATCGACCAACGAACCTTTTTGTTGAACGTGATCACCCAAAATAACACGCAACTCTTCATGCATTAAATGAGTTGCAGAATGATTTAGCTTAATAGCCTGTCTGCGTTGCTCATCAATTTGAGCATTGACACTGGAACCCAGTTTAAGACTACCGCTTTTCAGTTGTCCAACATGTAAAAACACACCCTTTTGCTTTTGAGTATCAGAAACTTCAAAAAAAGCATCATCAGTTGTAAGCTCTCCGGTGTCTCCAACCTGTCCACCCGACTCACCATAAAAAGGAGTGTTATCGAGAATAATTACACCTTCATCACCTACTTTTATTTCATCTACAGAAGTTCCATCTATCAAAATTCCAGAAATATTTGCCTTATAAACAGTATCCTCATAACCCTGAAATGCTGTCTCCTTAATATCTTCAAGCTGTAAACTGTCACCACTCACTGCAAATTGACTGGATGCACGAGCACGGTTTTTTTGCTCCGACATCGCTTTTTCAAAACCTTCAAGATCAACTTCAATGTTCTGCTCTCTAGCTACATCGGCAGTCAGGTCAAATGGAAAACCATAAGTATCGTAAAGTTTGAAAACTGTATCACCATCAATCACTTTACCCTGCATTGACTGGATAGCTTCCTGCAGTATCTTCATGCCATGCTCAAGTGTTTCGGCAAAACGTTGCTCTTCTTTCAATAAAACTTTTGCAACATGATCGTTAGCTTTAACCAGTTCAGGATAAGCGTCTCCCATGAGGTCAGATAATGTATCGACAAGTTGATAAAAGAATGGCTCATCACAACCTAGTTGGTGACCGTGTCGGGATGCGCGGCGGATAATTCTTCTTAGCACATAACCTCTACCTTCATTTGAAGGCAACACACCATCAACGATCATGAATGCACAGGAGCGGATATGATCTGCAATAACCCGTAAAGATTTATTCTCCAGATCCGTGACCCCGGTCAGGCTCGAAGCCTTACTGATAAGAGTTTTGAACAGGTCTATATCATAGTTATTATGAACACCTTGCAGGATAGCCGCTAATCGTTCCAGTCCAAGACCGGTATCGACAGAAGGTTTAGGTAGTGGAGTCATTGTGCCGTCTACACTTCGATCATATTGCATGAATACTAAATTCCAGATTTCGATGTAACGATCACCGTCTTCTTCCGGTGTACCAGGAGGGCCTCCTGCAACCTCTTCACCGTGATCATAGAATATCTCACTGCAGGGGCCACAGGGTCCTGTGTCACCCATCTGCCAGAAATTATCCTTAGCACCAATACGACTAAACCGGGCTGGGTCTACTTTCATTTCTTTCAACCAGATATCTTCGGCTTCCTGATCTTCATTAAATACCGTAACCCAGAGCTTATCGGCAGGAAGCCCTATCTCTTCGGTTAAAAATTCCCAGGCATACTTAATTGCGTCATGTTTGAAATAATCTCCAAAACTGAAGTTACCCAGCATCTCGAAAAAAGTATGATGACGTGCGGTATAACCTACATTCTCAAGGTCATTATGTTTACCACCTGCACGTACACAGCGTTGCGAACTAGTAGCTCTGGAATATGAACGTGTTTCAATGCCCTGAAACAACTCTTTAAATTGAACCATGCCTGCATTGGTAAATAACAATGTAGGATCATTGCCGGGAACCAGTGGACTGGAAGGCACTATCTCATGACCTTTGTTTGCAAAAAAGGTCAGGAATATTTCACGTAATTCGGCGCTGGAAGTCATTAACGGATCTATCAATATTCAGATTAAAAAAATGTATCAATTAAACATAACAGTAAATATGCACCACGAAGCTCACAGAGAACACGAAGAAAAAATTCCTGAGACACAAAGCATGTATCAAGTCATCTTAAGACAATGACATCTTAAAAATATACCTTCGTGTACTTCGTGCTCTTCGTGGTGAAAAAGCTTTTAAATTTGATCAATTGAGTGAATACAAAAATTAGCGGAATAATCGCATGACTGACTCGGGGGAGAAACCCCTATTTTGCAAAAAACGGGCTTGTTTCATCTTTTCTTTGTAATCTTCTGGTATTTCAGCGCCAAATTTCTTAATTCGTTGCTTCTGCATCAATTCAGACCAGATGGAATCATAAATCTCCATCTGGCTCTGAACCAGTTCACCATCAATGCCTTTTTCTGATAACTCATTTTTAATGCGCAATGGACCAAAGCCTTTTTGCACCCGATAATGAACATAACTTTCTGTAAACCGTTCATCATTTAACAAGTTTTCAGATAGTAATTTATCCAGTGCACTACTGATGTCATCAGCTTCAAAATTGCGCAACCTGAGTTTATCAAACAATTCTTTATAACTATGCTCACGCCTTGACAGCAAATCCATTGCCTTATTTCTTGCGCTAGGCAGTACCACCGAAATTTATATCATTCAAATCAGAAAATCAGAAAATCAGGCTTTAGTTTTTTGTGTTGATGCTTTTGCAACTTTTGCCGTTTCAGCTTTTTTATCTTCAGCTTTAGGCTCATCTTTGGCCAGTAACATTTCACGCAACCGGCGATCAATTTCATCAGCCATTTCTGTGTGTTCTTTCAGGTACTTACGTACATTATCTTTTCCCTGACCAATGCGTTCTTCGTTATAGCTGTACCAGGCGCCGGCTTTATCGACTATGCCCTGTTTCACGCCTAAGTCTATCAACTCACCTTCACGTGAAGTGCCTTCACCATATAAAATTTCAAATTCACACTGTTTAAACGGTGGTGCTACCTTGTTTTTAACAACCTTAACTCGTGTTTCATTTCCAATAACTTCATCGCCTCTTTTGATAGCGCCGATTCGACGAATATCAATTCTGACTGAGGAGTAGAACTTAAGAGCATTACCACCCGTTGTTGTTTCGGGGTTACCAAACATCACACCAATCTTCATGCGAATCTGGTTGATAAAGATAACCAGCACATTTGAACGCTTGATGCTGCCTGTTAGTTTTCTCAGAGCCTGAGACATCAAACGAGCCTGCAAACCAACATGATGATCACCCATTTCACCTTCAATTTCAGCTTTTGGCGTCAAAGCGGCAACAGAGTCAATCACGATGATATCAACTGCGCCAGAGCGTACCAGCATGTCAGTGATTTCCAGAGACTGTTCTCCAGTATCGGGTTGCGACACAAGCAATTCATCAATATTGACACCCAGCTTTTCAGCATAGAGAGGATCCAGAGCATGTTCAGCATCAACAAATGCTGCCGTTCCACCGGCTTTATGACATTGCGCAACCACCTGTAGTGCCAATGTTGTTTTACCGGAAGATTCAGGACCATAGATCTCAACAATTCTGCCTTTAGGCAAACCTCCTATTCCAAGTGCAACATCCAGTGATAAAGAACCGGTAGATATCGCTTCCATATTGCGGTCAACATTTCCATCGCCCATGCGCATGACAGACCCTTTGCCAAATTGTTTTTCGATTTGACCTAAAGCGGCTGACAGTGCTTTTTTCTTATTGTCGTCCATTGTTGCTCCTGATGAGTTTAGTGGCTAATGAAGGTCTCGGATTATCACACAGGATAACGAGAACATAAAGAGAACTTTTTAAGAAAGCGACATTTATTTTCTAACGCTGACTGCCTCAAAATTTATAGATAGATTATATACACGTGGTGGCTCATGGGGTGAGCTACTAAAATATTTTATTTATTTAGTTTGAGATTATTACTTCATTTAACCGGTTCAGCACGAATAATAGGCTGGCTTCTCTAACCTGCTCCCTTTCTCCGTTAAACCATTTCTTTTCTGTCCATATTTTTTCGCTAGCGGTTTTACCTTTTAATGCAAAACCAAAACATACCGTTCCAACCGGTTTATCATCACTTCCGCCACCCGGACCTGCTATTCCTGTTACCGATACAGCCAGTTGAGCCTCACTAAATTTCAATGCACCTGCCACCATCTCTCTGGCAATATCTTCACTCACTGCACCAAATTTATTCAGTGTGGATGACTGAATACCCAGCATATCAATTTTTGACTGATTGCTGTAAGTGACAAAACCTCTGTCGAACCACTCAGAGCTGCCAGCCAGATCGGTAAAGGTTTTGGCTATCAATCCACCTGTACAGGACTCGGCAGTACAAATCCTGATACTTTTTTGCATTAATAATGACGCGAGAATTCGCGTCAGCTGGTAAACATCTTGATTCATATTTTGTTAAATCAAACTAGATATTATCCATCACTCGATGCAACCGGTCACGAACATCCTCTGCTAAAGCTGCTATCTCCTCACGATCAACCAGAGTCAGAACAGCAGCAGGATCCATAAAAGCAACGGTAATACTACCTTCATTATTTTCTCGCACGAGCACATTACAGGGCAGTAACAAGCCGATATCAGGTTCCGCTTCTATGGCTTTATGCGCCAGTGAAGGATTACATGCACCCAGAATATGATAAGGCTTATGATCAATATCGAGCTTGGCTTTCATCGTGGCTTTCACATCAATAGTAGTGAGCACGCCAAAACCTTCTGCTTTAAGCGCTTCTGTGACGCGTTCGATCACTCGATTAAAATCATCTGATACAGTAGTTGAAAAACTATACATGGTTAATATCCTCTGGTTAATATTCTGACATTATAAATTAAAGGGATTTTCTAACTTGGTATTTTTGTTGTTTTGCATAACAATACTCCAGTTTTTATTCAGCTTACTGTTTAACTACAACAAATAAAAAACTTCACTACTTATCATAAGAAAAGCTGACTAAAAAGAAACAATATTAAGATTCATGAATGCTAGCAACTTACAGACAATATATTAAACGAGATTAATGACTAAAAAATCAACTAGCACTAATGCATCAAAGCCGCAACACACACCCATGATGCAGCAATTTCTACGCATCAAAGCTGAACATAAAAACATGCTGTTGTTTTATCGCATGGGCGATTTTTATGAAATGTTTTTTGATGACGCAAAAAAAGCCTCTCGATTACTGGATATTACTTTAACCAAACGCGGGCATTCTGGTGGCGAACCCATTCCTATGTGCGGGATTCCCTATCATGCAGCCGATAACTACCTGGCTAGACTGGTGAAAGCCGGTGAAACAATAGCCTTGTGTGAACAAATCGGTGACCCTGCCACCAGTAAAGGCCCGGTAGAACGCAAAGTAGTCAGGGTCGTCACTCCAGGCACTTTAACCGACGACGCTCTTCTTGAGGAACGTCAGGAAAACTTATTGTGCTGTCTATTTCAGCATGAGACTCATTGGGGAATGGCGACGGTTGAAGTCAGTTCAGGTCGCTTTATCTGTTCAGAACTCTCTTCTGAAAGCCAGTTACAGGCTGAAATTTCTCGTCTCGATCCTGCTGAAATTATTTATTGTGAAGATCAAAACCTTCCACTGGAAAACCGTTATCTGCAATGCGCCCATTCTCAACCACCCTGGTATTTTGACCAGGAAACCTGCAGCCGTTTACTCAACGATCAATTTCATACCAAAGATTTACGCGGCTTTGGTTTACAGGACTATCCGCTGGCAATTTCCGCTGCTGGCTGTCTGCTGCAATATGTGCAGGATACCCTGCGCACAGCTCTACCCCATTTACAGAATATTAAAACAGAACAAATTAGTGACAGTCTGTTAATCGATAGTGCAAGCCGAAGAAACCTTGAGTTAACCGAATCTTTATCAGCTTCGGGTGGGCAACAAAATACACTCTACAGTATTCTGAATTTATGCAGTAACTCAATGGGAGCACGAGAACTCAAACGCTGGATGCAAAAGCCGTTAAAGCAGCAACAAACTATTCGAAAGCGACACCAGGCAATTGCAACACTCATTGAACAACAACTGTATGACCCACTCTCTGAGCAGCTTAAAAGCATTTCAGATATTGAAAGAATCAGTAGTCGCATCGCATTATTAACGGCTCGTCCGAGAGATCTAACCTCATTACTTTCCAGCCTGCTATCTTTACCTCAGTTTCAACAGCTACTCAGTCCTCTAGATGACGCCTTGCTGGAAACACTATCGGCTTCTATCTCTCCTTTGCCAAAATTGGTTACCCTGTTACAGACATCTATCATTGCAGAGCCACCTTTATTAATCAGAGATGGTGGCGTAATTGCAACGGGTTATGATGAAGAACTGGATGAATTACGCGGCCTTAGTCAAAATGCAGATCAATTTCTGCTTGATCTTGAGACCCGGGAAAAAGAAAGTACCGGCATTAATCTCAAAGTTGCCTACAACCGGGTGCATGGTTATTACATTGAAGTCAGTAAACTGCACAGTGAGAAAGTACCCGAGCACTACATTAGACGCCAGACTTTAAAAGCTGTTGAACGATACATAACGCCCGAACTTAAAAGCTTCGAAGACAAAGTACTGTCTGCAAGAGAACGTTCACTGGCCAGAGAAAAGCAACTCTATGAAGAGTTACTGGTAACTTTGTCGACTCACTGCGCCCAACTCCAGCAAATAGCCATATCTCTGGCACAGCTCGATGTGCTGGTCAGCTTTGCATCCTGTGCCGAGCAATTTAACTGGACTCAACCCGAGCTTACAGAACAAAACCTATTACAGATCGAAGCCGGCCGTCACCCTGTTGTTGAACAGGTTCAATCTGATCCATTCATCGCTAACGATGTGTTTTTTGATCCGGATAAACGCGTACTGATGATCACTGGCCCCAACATGGGCGGTAAATCAACTTATATGCGCCAGACTGCCTTAATCGTTATTCTCGCCTGCATGGGTAGTTATGTGCCGGCTAAACAGGCAACCATCGGACCGATAGATCAGGTATTTACCCGTATCGGAGCCAGTGATGACCTGTCCAGTGGACGATCAACTTTCATGGTCGAAATGACAGAAGCCGCTAATATTTTGAATAACGCAACTGCCAACAGCCTGGTATTGATGGATGAGATTGGTCGTGGTACCAGCACCTTTGACGGTTTATCACTGGCCTGGGCCTGTGCGCAACACCTGGCTGCTGAAACCTTTGCCATGACATTATTTGCTACCCATTATTTTGAGTTAACCCAACTCTCCGAACTGTATGACAGCCTGGTGAATGTGCATCTGGATGCCATAGAACATGGTGAGAAAATTATCTTTATGCATCAGGTCAAACCTGGAGCCGCTAGCCAGAGTTATGGTTTGCAGGTAGCCCGGTTGGCAGGCTTACCTGACAAAATCATCAAACAGGCACGCCTTAAACTGGAAGAACTGGAACAACAAAATTTGCAGCAACACCCGCAATTCGACCTGTTTGCAGCCCCGCAACCCATTGAACCTGAACCCCAGACACACCCGATCATCGATGAGCTGAATATTCTGGATATAGATAATTTATCCGCACGCCAGGCACTCGATATTTTATATACTTTAAAGGAAAAGCTGTGAGTGAAATAAACCCTATAGAAATTCACAGGCAGGTTATTTACAAAAATCAGACCGCCCTGGACCTGCTAAAGGATCATGACGAGTTGTCGCCTGAACAGATTCTGTTATGTTTTGAAAATGGCTCGGTATGGCTAGAAACTGCTGGCAAGCCACAACGAATTTACAATATAGAAACCAAACTTAAACCCGGTCATAAAATCCATTGTTACTGCAATTCAACAACTCTGGCTGACTGCCCGTTTAAACCAGAGCTGGTTGCTGACTTTGATGACTTTAGTATCTGGAACAAGCCTTCCGGCATGTTGAGTCAGGGTAGTAAATGGGGTGATCACTGGGCATTGTATCGATGGATCAAGCAAAACTACTGGCCTGAGCGTGATTCTTTCATTACCCACAGGTTGGACCGGTTCACTTCAGGCTTGATAGTAGTGGCTCACAATAAAACCACCAATACTCAATTTCATCGTTTATTTGAAAACAGGAAAATTAATAAAACCTATCGAGCCATTGTTTCCGGTTTGATGATACAAGACCAGACATTAACTTTGAATTCTGACATTGATAATAAAACCGCTAAAACTCAGGTTAAAGTCATCGATTTACAGCAAACCAGTCAACTATCATTAGTTGAGATCAAACCTGAAACCGGACGCAAACACCAGATACGAGTTCATCTTGCTGAAACAGGTCACCCGGTCATCAATGACCGACAATATGGAAAACCTCCTTTTGATGGTGACCTGCAACTGCAAGCCAGTGAACTCGAATTTTCACACCCAACTAAAAATGAAAGTATTCATATAAAACTCAACAAAGCTGATTTATTAAGATTAAAGAAAATCAGATAAATCAATAATTGCCATAATGATTTACCATCATGTTCTTCGTGTCTTCATGGTGATCATGTTTATATCTTTTTAAAACAAAAAAATACTCCATGACATTCGTAGTTCTTGAAAATTGTATTCGTTGTAAATATACCGATTGCGTAGACGTTTGCCCGGTCGACTGTTTCCACGAAGGCCCTAATTTTCTGGTGATAGATCCCGATGAATGTATCGACTGCACATTGTGCGAACCGGAATGCCCGGCAGAAGCCATCGTTTCAGAAGATGATTTACAGCCGGATCAGGAGCATTTTTTACAACTAAATGAAGAGCTAGCTCAGCAGTGGCCTGTCATCACCCAGCGTAAAAACCCACCCGATGATGCCGAAGAATGGGATGGAGTTGCGGATAAACTGCAATACCTTGAAAAATAAATTGAAATTATTTTCCTTTATTGCTGAATAATTCAAAATCCTTGCTATAACTCTGTTATCTCAAATTGATTACAGGGAAAATAAATGGCAAATATTCTAGCAGTAGACGATATGCGCAGCATGCGCGACCTCGTTAAATCAGTTCTCGAAAAACGTGGGCACTCAGTGACCACACATGATGATGGCCAAACGGCTTATGATTTTGCAAAATCAAACCGGGTAGATCTTGTCATTTCAGACATTAATATGCCAATCATGGATGGTATCTCTCTGGTTGAATCTTTAAGAGCATTACCGGGTTATAGAAACACCCCTATTTTGATGTTAACAACCGAAGATGCTACCGATAAAAAGAATCAGGCCCGCTCTGCCGGTGCAAATGGCTGGATTCAGAAACCTTTTAATCCAGAACGACTGGTTAATGCAGTAGACAAAACCCTGTTAAAGAATTAGCATTTAAGTTCCGTAGCTGTTTCATGGAAACCCGATGAGTGCTGAAGTATCCATAGCCTGTAAATACGAATCATTTAATACCTTAATTAAAATCAATGACCCTGAGTTATTGCTTGAGGTTTTTCTGTCTCAGTTAATACCTGAATACGGCAGTAATATCCAGGTTGAAATATTTGAACGGAAAGGGGCTGAATGGCAAAAGAATATTGTTAACGGCTGCTCATCTTCTGATTTTGATGAAGACAGGCAATTCATATTACTACACAAGATAGATCCTGATAAAACCAAAACATGGTTTTATCAGCCCTCTCAAAATGGCTGGTATTGTGCTTACAAACCTTTAAGCAGCAGGCAATATGCCATGTTTATCTCCATCGATTCACCTGACAATATAATCGATGAAGATTACATACAGTTACTTTTTGGTTTTTACTGTCATCAGCTATGCAGCCTGGAAGGTACTTACAGGGATAATCAGACCGGGCTTTATAACCGCAAGGCATTTGATCTGAGAATGGATTCCCTGCTACATAATCATAATATGTCCAGGCGTAATAACCCTTGCAATCCCTCTTTCTTTGTCATGCTGGATATTGATAACTTCAAAGACATAAACGACACTTATGGACATTTATATGGTGATGAAGTGCTAACAATCATCGCCAAGCTGATGAACGATTCCTTTCGAGAGTACGACCTGTTATTCCGTTATGGCGGCGAAGAGTTTTCGGTTGTACTGATGGATATTGATGACGAAATATGCAAACAGGTACTCAATCGATTCAGACTAAAAGTAGAAAATTACGATTACCCCAAACCAGATAAAGTGACCATCAGCCTGGGTTATACAAATTTCAATCGTGAATTAACTGTCGGGCAATTAATCGATCAGGCAGACCGGGCATTGTATTTCAGCAAGGAAAACGGGCGAAATGCCACTCACAAATATCAGGATTTAGTGAAACAGAAATCGATTAGCGCTATTTAGTTTTTAATTCTGTGAAAAGAAGTCACTAATTACTGGAGCAAAGTGATCTCTATCCACCAGAAAGGCATCGTGTCCATTAATAGAGTCGATAGAAACAAACTCAACATTTCTTCCTGCTTTAATTAAACCTTCGGCTATTTCCTGTTGTTGTTCTATCGGAAATAGAATATCGGTGGTCACACCGATAATAAGTGCTTTTTTAACATGAATTTTAGCTAAACCCGCATTCACAGAGCCACCAAAATCGGCCACATCAAACCAGTCCATTGCACGGGATAAATACAAATAACTGTTGGCATCGAAGTTGCCTACAAATTTGTGAGCGTTGTAATCAAGGTAAGATTCGACTTCAAATTCAATTTCAAAAGGTTTGCCTTTGCGACGCTCTTTACTCACCCGGGCCCGATCAAAACGCTGATGCCACTCTTCAGCCGCTCGATAGGAAACCAGTCCTAGTTTACGAGCCAGCAACATGCCGGTTTCCGGCTCCTGATCTGCTTCATAAAAACCATTATTCCATTTAGGGTCACCGCGAATAATCTCACGCTGAAGAGAACGCATCGCAATGGTAAATGGCAAAGCTCTTGTCGCTGCAGAAATTGAAACCAGGTAATCACACTCATCCGGATACTGTAAAGCATAAGCAAGAGCAATCATGCCTCCCATAGATGGGCCAATTACCGCGTGTAAATGATCAATATCGAGTTCACTCAATAAATGATGACCTGCCTTTGCCATATCCTCAATAGTCAGATCAGGAAAATCAGAGCAATAAGATTTTTCTGTTGCAGGGTTAATTGACTCCGGTCCTGTAGACCCCAGACATCCACCAAGCGCATTAACACAAATAACAAAAAATCGATTAGTATCAATGGCCTTGCCTGGCCCAATCATAAATTCCCACCAGCCTGGTTCTGGGTTGGCTTCAGAAGATGCAGCATGTGCACTGGCAGACAGACCGGTAAAAATCAGGATAGCATTATCATAATTAGGCGATAACTGGCCCCAGCATTCATAGGCGATAGTAACTTCGTGTAAACGTCCACCGCGTTTTAAGACAAAATCACTGGTGCCATAATCACCTATCAAAGTGGCAAACTTTGTCGCAGGGGTTACACCTCGATGGGTTCTAGAAGGATGTAAAGGTTTAACGTTCATGATTTAAATTATATATTTTTTTACCACGAAGAACACGAAGGTTACGAAGAATATATTTTTTGGTATGTTATCTAGCTTAAGAATCCAAGTAATTCACCAAGCTTCTCTAAATTAGTATCAATAAAAAAACCTTCGTGTCCTTCGTGAGCTTCGTGGTGAATAATATACCTTCGCTGATTTAGGTTGAAATTTCCAGCATCCGCTTCAGTGCAACTCGGGCACTATTTGCAACTTGCTGAGGTACAGTAATTTGGTTCACCACATTATTTTCCAGCAAGTTTTCCAGTACCCAGGCCAGATGCTGTGGATCAATTCGGAACATCGTCGAACACATGCAAATGGTAGGAGACATAAACTTAACGCTTTTGTTCTGATCCTTCATCTGGTGATGCAAACGATTTACCAGGTTCAATTCTGTGCCCACCAACCAGTCTGTACCCGGTGCTGAATCTGCAATCTGGTTGATAATATATTCGGTAGAACCTACATAATCAGAATTCTGGCAGACTTCATAACTGCTTTCCGGGTGTGAAATCACTTTACCCTCTGGAAACTGCTGTCGGAAATTATCAATCTGAGCCGGTTTAAACATTTGGTGCACCGAACAGAAACCTTTCCATAAAATCATTTTAGCATTATGAATTTCTTCTTCGGTCAAACCACCCATCGGTTTATCAAAATCCCACACCACCATTTCATCCAGTGGTATATCCATTTTAGCACCAGTATTTCTACCAAGATGCTGGTCAGGGAAAAACAATACTTTTTCGCGTTTTGAAAAAGCCCATTCAAGAATAGTTTGTGCATTAGTTGATGTGCAAACAACTCCTTGATGGTCGCCACAAAAGGCTTTCAGATTAGCATCAGAGTTTATGTAAGTAATCGGGGTAATGCATTCATCAGGATCGAGCACACTGGACAGATCCTGCCAGGCAGCTTGTACTTTATTCAGGTCTGCCATATCGGCCATCGAACAACCTGCAGATAAATCCGGTAAAATAGACACCTGGTCAGGACGTGACAGAATATCAGCCACTTCTGCCATAAAATGTACACCACAGAAGACGATGAATTCAGCTTTTGAATTAGCGGCTTCCCGGGAAAGTTTTAATGAGTCACCCGAAAAATCTGCATGCTCAAATACTTCATCTCGCTGATAGTGGTGCCCTAGAATAATCAGTCGATCACCCAGCGCTTTTTTGGCTGCCAGGATACGCTGACGACAATCTTCATCATCTAATTGAGAATACGGCTGAAGTTCAAGTGGATTGGCTGCCATAATGATCTATCTTTTAGGGGTTAAAATTCAATATTACTGTAAGTTTTTAGTTTCTGGAAGTGGATATAGTCCTAATCTTTATCGCGAGCAAAAGCTCGCGATAACTCTCATCAGTGTATTAACTTTCAACAACAGGTTTTCTCAAACGTATTGAAAGCTCTTTCAACTGACGTTCACTCACTTCAGAAGGTGCCGATGTCAGCAAACAGGCTGCTGTCTGGGTTTTAGGAAATGCCATCACATCACGGATCGAGTTTGTACCAGTCATCAGCATGATCAATCTATCCAGGCCAAATGCGATTCCACCATGAGGAGGGCAACCGAACTTCAATGCATTCAGTAAAAAGCCAAATTTATCTTCAGCTTCCTGCTCATCAATACCAAGCAGTTCCAATACCTTTTCCTGCATATCGACTTTGTGAATACGAATAGAACCACCACCGAGTTCGACACCATTTAAAATCATGTCATAAGCTCGTGACAACATGCCACCAGGATTAGCTTCCAGTTCCGCA
>JABHSO010000031.1 GCA_018669845.1 Gammaproteobacteria bacterium
CTGATTAAAGGCCACTCTGTGTCCATCACGTTCGGTATCGGCAAGAGTTCCGTCAACATCAAATATAAAAGCTTTTATCATAATTCCTCAATATATTTTTAAAAAACATTATCACCACGAAGAACACGAAGCTCACGAAGAAAAGCAAAAACAGGTTAAAGAGATAACCAGATATATTAGTCATTTTCATTATTATGAAAACTTATGACACATTATGACCTACTCTTCGTGTTCTTCGTGAGCTTCGTGGTAAATTTTTTATTTATCCCATTATTCGTACAGCTTCCGAAATCAGCGCTTCTACTTTCTCCATGCCTTTTTGCATGTGAAACTCTATCTGTTCCATACTGATTACATCGCCATTAAATCCAGCAGCCCAGTTTGCTACCACTGAAATTGAAGCATATTCAATTGAAATTTCCCGGGCAAGAGAAGCCTCTGGCATACCGGTCATACCAATCAGGTCACAACCATCATTAGCCAGGCGTTTTACCTCGGCAGCCGTTTCCAGCCTTGGGCCCTGAGTGCAGCCATACACAGCCCTTTCTACCAGATTCAAGCTACTGTTTTTCCCTGCTTGTATTAATGTCTTTCGCAAAGTTTCGCTATAAGGATGGGTAAAATCAATATGCACTACGCGAGTTAAATCCTCAGCATAGAAGGTATGTTCCCTGCCCCAGCTATAATCTATTATTTGATCAGGTATCACCAGGTTTTCGGGGCTACAGTTATCATTGATAGAACCCACTGCATTCACCGACAGAATTTTTTCAATACCCGCTTTTTTTAACATCCAGATATTAGCCAGATAGTTAATCCGGTGAGGTGGTAAACGATGTGTAAATCCATGTCTTGCAAGAAAAGCGACTTCTTTACCCTGTAATAAACCAAACACCAGTGGCCCTGATGCCTCTCCGTAGGGCGTATTGATGATTTCCTGACGTGTCATTTCAAAATCATCCATCATGGAATACAGGCCTGTTCCACCTATAACAGCAATTTTCGTACTCATAATTTTACCTGTTTATTACTTAGCTGAAGGTTGATCAACGACCAGATTTTTCTGCAGGTATAGCATGTATACCCGACAGATTTCTAAAATGACTGTGTAAATCCATTCCTGAACCATAGACATACAGATCACCGCATTCAAGAGCCACAAAATCAGCTTCAATATCAGCTCTTTTACGTTGATGTTGTTTGCGAATTAGAAATACGCTGGTGCATTTTTTAGCACCTTGCTTCATACAGTAAGATTTTACTTCTTCCAGTGTATACCCCTGATCAAAAATATCATCGACAATGATTACGTGACGATTCTTGAGGCTGTTTTGAGGATAAGCCTTCCACAAAACATCACGACCTAAAGTTGCCAACCTATAACGTGTTGCATGAACATAATCTATGGTTAGTGGAAAATCCCAGAATCTCATCAACTGCCCTGTCATGAATAAACCACCGTTCATTACACATAACACCAGTGGAAAATCATCCTTAATCTGCTCGGCAACAGTATCTGCTAATTCTGAAATAGCCTGATCTACCTGATCGGCATCAAACAATTGCTGTGACTGCTGGTCCAAATCCAGAGCTTCTTTTATTTGCATATTTTGATCCCGACTTTACTATTCCTGTTAATTATTTTTCTCATTCAAACAAATCATCGCTCTGGGTTAATTCAGTTTCCAGCATAAAAGCCTGTAAACTTTCGACAGATTTTAACCACTGATCAGAACTGAAGAGTTTATTATTTTTTATCTGTGGACGACCATGCACACGAACAAGTCTCAGTTGTGAAACCGGATTGTTATAATCGATTAGATAATCGAGTACCTCATCCGCTGCCTGATGGTCATTACACACAAGCAACATATCACAGCCAGCTTGTAATGAAACTTTGGCACGCTCAGTATATCCCCCCACTGAAGCTGCCCCACTCATGCTTAAATCATCACTAAAGACAATACCATCAAATTTTAATTGCTCTCGTAAAACTTGCTGAATCCAGAAGGGAGAATACCCCGCCGGTAATTCATCGACCTTATCATAGATGACATGAGCCATCATTATTCCAGTCAGGTGAGTATTGATCACACGTTTAAAGGTTTGTAGGTCATGTGATTCGATGGTGCTGAAAGCTCGTTTATCAAATGGCATAACATGGTGCGAATCCCCTTCTACCGATCCATGCCCGGGGAAATGTTTACCAACGGCTTCCATGCCAGCCTGCCGCATACCTCGAATAAATGCATTAGCCAGTTTGACAATAATATCCGGACTCATATGAAATGCCCTGTCACCGATAACCGTACTGATTTTATGCCCAAGGTCTAGCACCGGTGAAAAACTTAAATCAATACCATAAAACAGTAATTCTGAAGCAACTATCCAGCCGATTGTCTGTGATAGTTCAACGGCTCTTTGCTGATCTTTATCATACAGGTCACCAAGTAAACCCATAGCAGGCAGACGTTGAAAACCTTCACGAAAACGTTGAACCCGGCCTCCTTCCTGATCAACAGCAATAATTAAACGAGGATTTCTAATCTGGTGTATTTCGTCGACAAGTGCTTTTAGTTGTAATGGAGACTCATAGTTACGTGAAAAAAGAATAACACCACCAGTTTGAGGATGTTTTAAACGTTTTCGGTCAGCATCAGTTAAAACCAGACCTTCTACATCCAGCATTACAGGTCCTAGACTCATAACTCCCCCTCCAGTAAAACGACAGCATGCACAGCAATACCCTCTTGTCTGCCACAATATCCCAGGTACTCAGTTGTGGTCGCTTTAATATTTAACTGCAATGGATCACATTCCAGAGTTTCACTTAAACTCTTCTTCATAGATGACAGATGGGGCGCCATCTTGGGTGCCTGTGCAATTATAGTGATGTCTGCATTACCAAGTATAAGCCCTTGATCAGATACCATTTCATTGACCTTACGCAGAAAAACTCGACTATCTGTATTTTTAAACTGAACATCCGTATCAGGAAAATGTAAACCAATATCTCCCAGGCCAGCAGCGCCTAATAATGCATCACAAAGAGCATGTATCAGTACATCACCATCCGAATGTGCTTTAAAAGCCTTGTCATATGGGATTTTGACGCCTCCAAGAATAATGCTCTCACCATCACAGAAAGCATGCACATCAAAACCATGGCCAACTCGTATCATAAAAAAGTCGTAAATCCTGTATAGAAAATAAACGCAAAGGCATTATAACGCTGTTTTAAAAGAGCAGAAATAATTTTCATCAATGGTATTTAAACTAGCTACTTAATTGATCTGGATTATCCCAAAAAAGAGAAAACACAATGTCTTTTTTTTATCCTCAACTATATTCAGATAATCATGTATTTAACGATTACATCATAAAATGGACTTTTTAAAAATCACTTTACATTTTAAATATTTATCCCCTGTTACTCGCATTATGGTCTCAATTTGACATGAGTAAAAAAGACATCAACCTCAATGAACTTAAGGTCGGCATGTATATAGAATTGCCTGACTCCTGGTTTTCCCATGATTTCCTTTCTAATAATTTCAAAATGTCCTCTGTAGAACAGCTTAAGAAAGTGAAGACGATGAAATTAAAACAGATCACCGTTGACTGTGAAAAAAGCGATATTAAACATCAGCCAGAAAAAGTTAGCCCCCTCATTGAAGAACTACCACAAAGTAAAGTTGCAGACCCTAAATTTGAAAAAGCTCCAAAACAGTGGTCATCTGAAAAACTGTTAACCGATGATTTACGAAACGTACTTGATGATCAAAAACTGCCACCAGAAGATAAGTCAGTTGCAGTTTATAAACACAGCGTTAACATGATGGAGCAATTACTCGAATTCCCGACTGCTGAAAATATTCAAGCCAGTAAAGAAGCTATCTATCATATATCTGATGCGGTAATGGCCGACAATGACACGGCAAAAAATATGCTACTCATCACATCACACGATTTCTACACCTACACTCACTCAGTCAACGTCGGTATTACTAGTATTATGCTGAGCAAGGAAATTTTCAAAAACTCGGATGCTCATGATTTACAGGAGCTGGCAGCCGGGTATTTTTTACACGACCTGGGTAAGATCAACATTGACCCGGAAGTTCTAAACAAACCGGCTCGTTTGAATGATATGGAAATGCAGCATATAAAAACTCACCCTTATCAAGGATATAAACTTTTAAAAGCGGCTGATGCTTTATCTCCAGAATGCAGCACCATCGTGATGCAACACCATGAAGCCAATAACGGAAGCGGTTACCCAAGAAGGTTAAAAGAAAAAGAAATTCATATTTACGGTCGAATATGCGCCATAGCAGATGTATTTGATGCCCTAACCGCCGAACGATCTTACAAAAAGGCAATGAAACCTTTCGATGCCCTGCGGTTAATGAAAGAAAAAATGATAGACAACTTCGATCAAAAACTTTTTACACAGTTTGTGAAAATCTACTTTTAAATTATCACTAATCACTTCATGCCTTCTCCTGATAAAGCTAAATAGAGACGATTTCTACTGTGTATGTCATAATCATTAATTACATTGCATAATCAGGAGAAAAGTATGATCAAAACGACCCTTTATACTACTGCCTTGTTAGCGGCATATAGCTTAACAATCACAGCCTTTGCTCAAAATAATCAAAATATGCATGAGCAAATGCAGCAACATCATAATATGTCTATGCAACATCAAGGCATACAAGCTCCTGCTTTTAAACCGGCACCAATGCCTAAACGCCCTCCGTTTACAGAGTTCCCCACTCCTGATGAACTGGCCAGAATGACACCCCCAGAGCCGATGACCGAGGATAAAATCAAGGCTAGATTTGCAAAACGTAAGGCTCAAGTTGAAAAGACTGTAGCTCACGATCGTAAACATGCCGAAAAGTATGCTAAAGACTTTGCTCGTTTTCAAAAACACCAGGCAGATCAGCTGGCAAAAATTATGGCCAGGGCAGAAAAACAACGTGAAGCAATGCTAAATAGAATCGATAAACGCGAGCAACGTGTTCTAGAAAATTTTCGCAAACGTAACGCTGCAAACAATACAAAATAAAACCCATTAATATCTAACTCTGTATACGGGTTCAGTTATGCTATTTAACTGAACCCGTATATTTTCTTAAGCCACTCTATTCTGTAATGATTTCCAACACCCAAAGTGATTCTTCATTCGGTTCATGGAAAGATGCTTTGATCAATACCATCAATGCCATAGCATCCTGTATGAGAAATTCCGGATGAGCTTGCAGCAGAGATTACAGCAACCTGAAATGCTGCTGTATGTCATGGCTGCTGCAGTACCTTTATCTTTTGCCAGCTGGCGTGCACTGATCAATAATTTTGCAATTGAACAGGCTTCATTCAGTGGCATTGAAATGGGCATACTTCAAAGTTTGCGTGAAGTTCCAGGCTTCCTGGCCTTTGCCGTTGTCTTTTTACTATTGCTATTTCGTGAACAGACACTGGCAACATTATCATTAATTCTGCTTGGGCTGGGAACAGCAATCACAGGTTATATGCCTAGTGTAATGGGGCTATATTTTACGACAGTGCTAATGTCAGTCGGTTTCCATTATGCAGAGACTGTTCAGCAATCCCTGTCATTACAGTTAATCCACAAAGATAACTTGCCCATTGTGATGGGGAAACAGATGGCTGTCGGTTCATTTGTCGGTTTATTTGTTTTTGCAGCTGTATATATTTTTATCGAATACTTGAATTTTTCCTATCAAACTATTTACCTGCTAGGTGGCCTCGGAACAATTTTCATAGCTCTTTTTATCTACAAAGCTTTTCCTCATTTTAAAGGTGAGTCTGAACAGCACAAAAAATTAATCCTGCGAAAAAATTACTGGCTGTACTATTTACTGACATTTCTGGCCGGTGCCAGACGGCAAATTTTTGTCGTATTCGCAGGGTTTCTGATGGTAGAGAAATTCAATTTTAGCGCAGCAGAGATATCCATATTATTTTTAATCAATGGATCACTCACCATGTTTCTGGCTCCCAAAATTGGGCACCTGGTGAAATTTTGGGGTGAGAAAAAAGCTTTAACATTTGAATACATCGGACTGATAATTATCTTCACCTCCTACGCATTTGTAGACAATGTACTTTTTGCATCCCTTTTATACATACTCGACCATGTCTTTTTTGCCATGGCTATTGCACTTAAAAGTTATTTCAAAAAAATTGCCAATCCAGCAGACTTTGCATCTACAGCAGGTGTCGCATTTTCAATCAACCATATCGCAGCAGTGATTCTTCCTTTTGTATTGGGGTTTCTATGGATATTGTCCCCCTCCCTGGTATTTCTAACAGGAACAGCTTTCGCTATCTTGTCACTCACTCTGTCACAACTGGTGCCAAAATCACCAGAACAGGGATTTGAGACTACTCTTGTTCGTCAGAACAGTTAAGAACATTTGCACCACAGAGGACACAGAGGAACACAGAGGTTGTTTTTTATGTACAATTTTCTAGTGACTGATCATCACTCAAATTATTACAATATTCAAATCTGATAATAATAAAAGGCTGGCATAGCACCCCTATAATAATTCTCTGTGTTCCTCTGTGTCCTCTGTGGTGAATAAGTTCATAAAAGGTTAATCAGGAATAGCAGCCCCAGTATCACGCAGACGAGCCAGTTTATAACGTAGGGTTCGTGGGCTGATACCAAGCTTTTCAGCTGTTTGTTTTCGGCTTCCATTAAAAGCTTTCAAGGTATCCAGGATAACTTCTGTTTCTCTATCTCTTAAATCATTTTGCAGCTGACCACTATCATCATCACTCTCACTTTCAGACTGTTGAAAACCTGTTACTACTTCCAGCATGATGTCATCAGCCTGAATTTCATTGCCCCGTTTAAGAATCATGGCCCGTTGAATGACATTATCCAGTTCACGTACATTACCCGGCCACTGGTGTTTTAATAAAATTTGTTTGGCAGCTTCTGTTAGTTCTGTAGTCTGACCCGC
>JABHSO010000100.1 GCA_018669845.1 Gammaproteobacteria bacterium
CACCTTAATTCAAATTGAAGGCTCTTGGTGCTTTCCACCCCGGGAATAACGGTGCCTCGTAATGACAAAGCCATAAAACGAAAATCTCTTCTTTCAAGTGCCGCCAAAGCGTCTGCTTTAGGGTCAGCATTGTCTATCCAGTTGCCGCTTTGGCTCGCTTCATTAGTTGCTGATGAGTCTGTAACGCATCCATTCATTGATATTACCAATAGCAGTGAAATAAATAATTTATTCATGGTTTTTTTGGGGACCTCTTTTCCTGTTGTTCAGGTTTAATTCAATATTATAGGTTATAGAAAATTTAATCTTGTTTTATACTGCAAAAATAAATCACTAATAAGGTATCAATATGATCAAGCAATCAATCGCAGGTTTACTTACAACTCTGGTATTAGTCAATCCATTAACATCTATGGCTGACAAGTCTCTGGCAATAACACAAATTGTTGAACATCCTGCTCTGGATGCTGTGCGTAAAGGCGTTAAAGATGAGTTAGCATCTTCAGGTTATAAAGCAGGTGAAAACCTCAAGTGGACTTTTGAGTCAGCGCAGGGAAATAGTGCGACCGCTGCACAAATAGCCAAGAAATTTGCAGGTAAATCTCCCGATGTGATTGTAGCCATCGCGACACCTTCTGCTCAAACAGTGGCTGCAGCTGCTAGAAATTCGAAAATTGTTTTTTCTGCCGTTACAGATCCTGTTGGGGCCAAGTTAGTCAAAAATATGAAAAAACCGGGTGGAAATATTACTGGTGTCACTGATTTGACTCCGATAGATAAACACATGGCTTTGGTAAAACGTGTTGTTCCTACGGCTAAAACGGTTGGTGTGATTTTTAATCCGGGCGAAGCGAACTCAGTTACCCTGGTTGAACTGGTCAAAAAATATGCTCCTCTAGAAGGAATGAATGTTGTTGAAGCCGGTGCAACCAAGTCATCAGAAGTATTATCTGCAGCTCGTTCTCTGGTGGGTAAAGCAGATGTCATTTATGTGCCAACTGATAATACCGTCGTTTCAGCTTTTTCAGCGGTTATTAAAGTAGGACACGCTGCTAAATTACCAGTTGTAGCGGGTGATACCGATTCAGTAAAACAGGGTGCAATTGCTGCACTGGGTTTTAATTATTACGATGTAGGGCGTCAAACAGGCAAGATTGTGTTGCAAGTTCTAAATGACACAAAACCGGGTGATATTGCGGTGCAGGGTGTTGATAAAATGGAGCTTTTCGTAAATCCGGGGGCGGCCAAAAAAATGGGTATTACTCTGGATGCAAGTTTGATTGCAGAGGCTAAAGAAGTTATTAAATAGATCTTTTTCACCACGAAGAACACGAAGGACACGAAGAAAAAATTTTAAATTTGAGTAGCTAAAGACTAAGCTAAATTATTTAATTAAAATAATGATTAATTTTAATGCATTAAAAAGTTTTCTTTTAACTTCGTGTCCTTCGTGTCCTTCGTGGTAAATTTCTTTAATGATGAATGAACTTTAAAATATGAGTCTGATTGCATTTTTAGGAGCTATCGAGAGTGGATTGATTTTTGCTCTGGTTGCACTTGGTATCTACCTTTCTTTCAGGGTGCTGGAATTTCCAGACCTGACGGTGGATGGTAGTTTTCCTCTGGGCGCTGCAGTGAGTGCTACTCTGATTGTGAGTGGGTGGAACCCATGGCTGGCAACCGGCGTTGCCATTTTGGCTGGAGCAATGGCCGGAATATTAACAGGCTGGTTGAATGTTCAGCTCAAAATTCTAAATCTATTAGCTTCAATTTTAACCATGATAGCCCTGTATTCTATTAATCTCCGAATTATGGGTAGACCCAATGTTGCATTATTAGGTGAAGAAACCATTCTGACCCCAATAGAAAATTTTGGTAATGGCTTCGATATTCCTTTTTACGTATCCACCCCGATTGTATTTGTCATTATTGTAGTTATCTGCACTTTAGCGCTATTAAAGTTTTTAAATTCAGAAACCGGGTTAGCGTTAAGAGCGACAGGAGCAAATGCGAGAATGGCACGTGCCCAGGGCGTGAAAACCAGCTGGATGATATTGATTGGCATGGCGTTATCAAATGCACTCGTTGCTCTTGCTGGCAGTTTGTTTGCACAGAGTCAGGGCAGTGCTGATGTCACCATGGGTGTTGGTGTGATTGTTGTGGGCCTGGCTTCGGTTATTGGTGGTGAAGCTATTATCTCGCCTAGTACCGTGTTAAAGGCAGCCCTTGCCTGTATTGTCGGGGCAATTTTATATCGACTGGCGATTGCATTTGCACTTAACATGGATTTCATTGGGCTTAAAGCTCAGGATTTAAATCTGGTCACTTCAGTTTTAGTCATGATAGCAATAGTGATTCCACGATATAAATTCAGGAAAGCCCGCTCATGATTAGCCTGACGGACGTACATGTTAAGTTTGGCATTAACACGCCTCTGGAAACGCATGCCCTAAGAGGCATTAACCTGAATATCAAAGAAGGTGAATTTGTTACTGTTATTGGCAGTAACGGGGCTGGGAAATCTTCATTATTAAATGCTTTAAGTGGTGAAATAGTTATCACTAGCGGTAAAGTAGAAATTGCCAATAAAGATGTCACAAAACTGGATACTTCACGCCGAGCGGGTATGGTAGCTCGTGTCTTTCAGGATCCACTGGGTGGAAGTTGTGAATTTTTATCGATTGAAGAAAACCTGGCGTTGGCCGATGTGCGTGGGCATAAAAGGGGCTTCAAAAGTGCATTGAATGAAAGCCGTAAACAACCTTACCGGGATTATCTAAGTCGATTAAACCTGGGACTGGAGCATCGCCTGGGAGATAAAATGGGTTTGTTATCGGGAGGTCAAAGACAGGCTATCAGTTTGTTAATGGCAACACTTCAACCTTCTAATATTCTCCTGCTGGATGAGCATACTGCGGCTCTGGATCCTAAAACCAGTCAATTCGTTCTGGATTTAACCTGTCAAATTATTGAAGAGAAAAAACAGACAGCACTGATGGTCACGCACAGTATGAAGCAAGCTCTGGATGTTGGAACCCGGACCATTATGCTGCATCAGGGTAAGGTTATTTTTGATATTGAAGGTGAAGAACGCAAAGGTTTAACGGTAAAGGATTTACTGGATCTGTTCAGTCGGACTCAGGGTGAGCAATTGTCGGATGATGCTTTGTTGCTGGGGTAATTAGAGATAATGGTGCGCCGTGCGCACCATCTTTTATTTATTACCCATCAAGGG
>JABHSO010000029.1 GCA_018669845.1 Gammaproteobacteria bacterium
AATGTAGGATGACCTCTGCCCGTAACAAAAGGGTGACGTTATGCACCTGTATGGTTTTAAATGAAATTTACGGTAATTTTAAACTAGAATTGGATTTACAACTGAATTTGATGAATTTTGTGGTTTAAGCGAGAATTGCTGCTTACCTGTGCTATGCCTTGTTATTACAGGAAGGATATGCCGGCCTGGCAGTAGGGCTTAAAATTTTAAATGATATGGCAGAAGTTCATTGGGACTGTATGTTCCCTCCTGCCAAACGAATGCGAGCTCGACAGACAGCGTATGTCTGGCTTGCTGAAAAGGCGGGCTTGATTCTGGCAGAAAAAGTACCGGCAGCGAATGAATCTGCTGTGGTGATAGAAGCTGCCGAGCTGCTAAAAAAACTTGATAATACCTTGGTCGATAAAATGGGTGATCAGGCTCCTCTGCTAACCGATTTATCCAGACCGCTAAAAAATTACCAGCAAAGTGCTAAAGCAGAACAGGAAAGATCTGCACAACCTGAAGTTCAGACTCCTCCGCCACAACAGCCTGAAGCTGGTAATCAGCCTGTAGCAACACCCTCGCCTGAGGCTGCCCCCGTGCCGCCACAAGAACCCACTAACAACATTCAGCCGGTTGAGCAAAAACCTGTTGCGAGAAAACCAGCTGCTGCTCCAGCTATACCCAGTGGCGCTATTGAATCAGAAGGGGATAGTAAAAAATCACTGCGCCAGCTCCAGGCTGCAAGTCGGGATATTGCTGCATTCTGGGTTAATCAAAAATTATCTGATCCACGCTCTTATCGTTTGACCAGGGTCGCGGCATGGATGGTGGTAGAGAATGCTCCGCCTGCTAATGAAGGTGTTACACAAATTTTACCTCCTGCTGCCGAGCGCTTAAAATTCTTTGAAACTACTTTGCAAAAAGCTGAATACAGTACATTGGTTGTTGAGCTGGAAAAAACTCTGGCACGTTCTCCGTTCTGGCTGGATGGTCATTTTCTGGTAGTGAAGGCGTTACGTGCTTTAGGTGCAGAATATGATAAGGCCGTAAAGACGGTTATTCGGGAAACAGCTAATTTTTTAAACCGTCTTCCTGAAGTGATGGAGTTATCATTTTCAGACCAGACACCCTTTGCTTCAGACCAAACTCGTATGTGGTTAGATGCAGAGGTGCTGACCTCGTCGGCTGCTGGTGATTCGGCTGGAGCATCAACTGGTGATGCTGCAAATAGCTGGGATGTGGCATTGGTTGAGGCTGGGAAAAAAGCGGCTTCTGGAGAAACCGAGCAGGCAGTGTCGATCATGCAGCAGGGGCTTCAACAAGCTGGACAACAGCGTGATCAAATGTATTGGCGCTGTGCTCTGGCGCAATTATTAATGCAGTTAGGAGATGCAGTGCCTGCTGCAAATATTCTTGAACAGATTTGTATGCAACTGGATGAAGAGCAATTATCCATCTGGGAGCCTAAATTACTGGCGCATACATACAATTTATTATTTCAATCGTATCAAAAACAGTCAAAGAAAAACAAGGATGACAAAGGTCTGAAGGAAAATATAGATAAGGCCTACGAAAAACTTTGCTGGTTTGATCCTGTAACAGCGTTATCCGTAAAAGGAGGATGAAAAGATGGCTGATGGTTCCGTTGCGCCGAAAGAGCGTGTAAATATAGTTTATAAATCAAGCACTGGTGATCAGACAGAAGATGTTGAATTACCATTAAAACTCATGATGTTAGGTGATTATACTGGCAAGGAAAGTGAAGTTCCAGTAGAGGATCGTGACCCGGTAAATATCAATAAGGATAATTTCAATGATGTGATGTCCGGAATGAACCTGAGCATGGATTTAAATATTCATGACACATTGTCTGATCAGGATGATGATGAAATGTCGGTGCATCTTGATATTAAATCAATTAATGATCTGGGGCCGGATAGTATTGCCAAGCAGGTGCCCGAATTAAATGACATGCTGGAGATGCGCAAAGCATTGCTGGCGCTCAAAGGTCCTCTGGGTAATGTACCTGCCTTTAGAAAAACTATACAGAAAATACTCAATGATGATGAGACCCGATCGGTCATCATGCAGGAACTGGGTATTGATGATAATCAGGAATCATAGGGGATAAAGATCATGCAAGAAGAACTACAAAAATCGCAGGGCCAGGCCGAAGCTGAAGGCGCCTCTCTACTCGATCAGATTATGCAGGAAACTCGACTTAGACCGGCCGATGAAGGATATGATACGGCAAGAAAAGGGGTCGAAGCATTTATAGGAGACTTGCTAGCTCCTTCACGTAAAGGTGAAAAAGTTGAGCAAAAAGTTGTTGATAATATGATTCAGGAAATTGACAAGCGTATTAGCAAGCAGGTTGATGAAGTCATGCATCATGAAGACTTTCAAAAGCTGGAATCATCCTGGCGTGGCCTTAAGATGGTGGTAGATCGCTCTGATTTTCGTGAAAACATCAAAATCGAAATGCTCAGCGTCAGTAAAAATGAAATGATGGAAGATTTTGAAGATGCGCCGGATATTACCAAATCGGGCATTTACAAGCATGTTTATTCTGCTGAGTATGGCCAGTTTGGTGGTAAACCTTATGAAGCAATTATTTCGGATTACCAGTTTAGCCCCAAGGCTCAGGATGTAAATTTGTTGAGCAAATTTGCCAGTGTCAGTGCCATGTCTCATGCTCCATTTATAGCCGGTGCAGGTTCTGAATTTTTTGGACTGGATAGCTTTGATGGTATGCCAAACCTGAAAGATCTGGAATCAATTTTTGAAGGACCTCAATATGCAAAATGGCAGTCATTTCGTGAGTCTGATGATTCTCGTAATGTGGGTCTTGCCTTACCACGCTTTTTATTGCGTCAGCCATATGGTGAAGAAAATGCGGCTAAAACATTTTCCTATGAGGAAAATGTTGAAGGTTCCAATGAAAAATTTCTGTGGGGCAATTCATCTTATGCGTTTGCAACCAATATGACGCGGAGTTTTGCAAAGTATCGTTGGACACCAAATATCATAGGTCCGCAAAGTGGTGGAATGATTGAAGATCTTCCCGTGCATAAATTTACAGAAAATGGTGAGTTGAAAGCGATGGCTCCGGTAGAAGTAACGTTATCAGATCGCCGGGAATTTGAATTATCAGAACAGGGTTTTATGGGTTTGACGGTTCGTAAAGGTACTGATAACGCGACCTTCTTCTCTGCCAACTCTCCTCAAAAGCCAAAGTTTTTTGGTAATGATGCAGAAGCCAAACAGGCAGAAACAAATTTTAGACTTGGAACAGAATTACCTTATCTTTTTGTTATTAATCGCCTGGCACATTACATCAAAGTGTTGCAGCGGGAAAATATTGGTAGCTGGAAAACACGCAGTGAGCTGGAAACTGAATTACAGACCTGGATACGTCAATATGTTGCTGATCAGGATAATCCACCTGCATCTGTACGTAGTAAGAGGCCTTTGCGTGAAGCAAAAATAACGGTATCTGAAGATCCGGGTAACCCTGGCTGGTTCCGTGTTGATATGTCGGTTCGTCCTCATTTCAAATACATGGGTTCCAGCTTTACTTTATCTTTAGCAGGAAAACTGGATAAATCTTAACAGCAATATATTAGCGGGTTCACGGAAATGAGAGTTAACTTAAAAGGGCTGGTATCAAGGCTTAATCCGTTTTGTACCAAAAGTTTAGAAGCTGCGTCTGGATTATGCGTTACTCGATCACATTATGAAGTAGCCGTAGAGCATATGCTGTTGCAGTTACTGGATGAAAGTGAAGCGGATGCACAACTGCTATTGCGTCACTTTGAGATTGATCCCGTTCAGTGGGCGCAACAGATTCAGCAGGAGCTGGAGACTTTTAAAAATGCCAATCCGGGGAAACCTGTATTTGCTGAAAATCTGCTGAACTGGCTGGAGGAGTCATGGATTATTTCTTCAGTACAGTTATCACAAAGTGACGTTCGCTCTGCTGCGTTAATTGCTGCTCTGGCAGATAACCCATTGCGTTACGGTGTGAGTTATCTAAAGGATATCGAACGTATTACTCTGGATGAAATAATAAAACAGTTTGATAGTTTGCAGGAAGTTTCCCGCGAGAAGGCGGTTGCTGGAAAAACGATGGCGGGTTCTGCTGCTCCTTCGGGTGCTTCTGCACTATCGCAATACACCACAAATTTCACCGAAAAAGCACGGAATAATGAAGTTGATCCTGTGTTTGGTCGTGATCGTGAAATCCGTCAAATGATTGATATTCTGGGTCGCAGACGTAAAAATAATCCGATTGCCGTGGGTGATGCTGGAGTCGGTAAAACAGCTGTTATTGAGGGTCTTGCTCTCAAAGTAGTTGAAGGTGATGTGCCTGACATTATTAAAAATGTTGATATCGTTGAGCTGGATTTAGGCCTGTTACAGGCTGGGGCCAGTGTTAAGGGTGAATTTGAAAATCGTTTAACGGCCGTAATTAATGAAATAAAGTCCTCTGAAAAACCTATCATTCTGTTTATTGATGAAGCGCATACCCTGATTGGTGCAGGAGGCTCAGCAGGAACTGGTGATGCTGCAAATCTATTAAAACCGGCGCTTGCTCGTGGAGAATTAAAAACTATTGCTGCCACCACATGGAGTGAATATAAAAAATATTTTGAAAAGGATCCTGCGCTGGCTAGACGCTTTCAACTGGTTAAACTGGATGAGCCTTCGGTTGAAAATACCTCGGTAATTTTACGGGGATTACGTCCTGTGTATGAAAATGCTCATAAAGTTTACATTCGTGATGACGCGATAGAAACGGCATCAGCTTTGTCTGCGCGTTACATAACCGGACGCCAGTTACCCGATAAAGCGGTTGATGTGCTGGATACAGCCTGTTCAAGGGTGAATATTAGTCTGACTACAAAACCCGCCGAAATTGAAGATCTTGAACGTGAAACTCAGATAAAAACTCGTGAAATGAAAGCTTTGCAGCGAGATGTTGAGTCAGGTAGATCGAGTAAGAATGAACGACTGGAAGAACTGATTAAAGATATTGAAAGTAATAACGAAGAAATAGAGCTAAAAATTGAAGAGTGGAAAAAGCAGAAAAAACTGGTCGATAAAGTCATTGAGTTAAGGGCCGGTAGTGAAACAGAGCCAACTGATGAAAAGCAGGGTGAGCTGAGCACAGCCATTCAAGAGCTGGAAGAGTTTCAGCAAGATAAACCTCAGATCGCCTATGAAGTAACAACTGAAGTGGTTGCTGATGTTGTGTCTGACTGGACCGGTGTTCCGGTCGGCAATATTGTCAAGGATGAAGCCGAGAATTTACTCAGTTTCAATGCAAAATTGAAAAACTGGGTGAAGGGGCAGGATCATGCCATCGAAATTATTGACTCTATTATTCGTACTGCCAAGGCAGGCCTGCAAAATCCTGATCAACCGCATGGTGTTTTCCTGTTCGTTGGACCAAGTGGTGTGGGAAAAACTGAAATGGCACTGGGTGTAGCGAATTTAATGTTTGGTGGTGAGCAGTTTGTGACCACTATCAATATGTCTGAATACCAGGAAAAACATACCGTTTCCCGACTGGTAGGCTCTCCGGCTGGTTATGTGGGTTATGGAGAAGGCGGTGTATTGACCGAAGCGGTTCGACAACGGCCTTATTCTGTAGTGCTGCTGGATGAAGTGGAAAAAGCTGATCTTGAAGTAATGAATCTTTTCTATCAGGTTTTTGATAAAGGCATGTTGTCTGACGGAGAAGGGCGTTTAATAGATTTTAAAAATACCATAATTTTTCTCACTTCAAACCTGGCTTCAGCCACCATCATGGAAATGTGTGAAGGTGATGAAATGCCGTCCATGGATGAACTTAATGAAGCGATTCGAGTTCAGTTACAAAACCATTTTAAACCGGCTTTACTGGCTCGCATGACCGTTATTCCTTTCTTCCCATTACAGGGTGAAGTGCTGAACTCAATTGTTAAAATCAAACTTGATAAAGTTGGTAAACGTTTGAAACAGAATCAGGCTCTTGAATTTGATTTTGATGAAAAGGTTATAGAGCAAATAGCATCACGCTGCACCGATATAGAGTCGGGTGCACGAAACATTGATCATATCGTTAACAAAACATTACTGCCTCTTATTTCAACTAAGATTTTAAATAAGATTGGTGATGAAACAGAATACTCAAATCTGATTTTAAGAATTAGTCAGGATGGTGAGTTTGAAGTTGAACTGTCGTGAGTGTAATAGGGCCGAACAGAATAACCTTGAGGTTGATAAATTAAGGTGCTCTCAAAGCTTAAATTAAGTTAAACAACCAGGAGATAGAAATGCCAATACCAGCATATATGACCGTAGAAGGTGTAACTCAGGGAGTTATTACCGAGGGAGCATTGTCAGAGGATAGTGTCGGTAACCTTTATCAGGAAGGCCATGATGATGCGTTCATGGTGCAAGCCTTTGAACATAATATCGTCATTCCTCGTGATGCCCAGAGTGGTCAGCCGTCCGGCACCAGAATCCACATGCCGCTTAAAGTAACTAAAGTTTTTGATAAATCATCACCCCTGTTATATCAGGCTCTGGTCACGGGTGAGAGTTTGACCTGTACCATTGAGTGGTACCGAACATCTTCTGAAGGAACACATGAGCATTATTTCACTCAGGAAATTGAAGGTGCTTCAGTGGTTGATATTCGTTCATGGATGCCGAATTGTCAGGATCCAAAAAATGGCCATTTTACTCACCTCGAAGAAGTTTCGTTCAGTTACAGTACTATTACATGGACTCATGAAATAGCTGGAACAGAAGGTAATGATGACTGGCGTGTAAGCAATAGCGGTTAAATAATTATCTAAAAAAATACGAAATGCTGGGTGAATCAATTCCAGCATTTCGTCAATATATAAAAATTAAAATGAACTGGTTAAAAATAATAATTTTATTAACACTGTCTACAGGGCTTCTATCTTGTGCTACTTCAGAACCTCCTGAACTACTGATAGAAGAAGACGAGTGGGTGTATGAAATTCGGGCTATTAATCTGGTAGCGAGAGCGTCTTCAGATCTTAATTCGGTGCGTGGACGACCACATTCTTTAGCACTGGGTATTTTTCAAATGAATGACCCAAATACATTCAGAGGATTATCAGTGTCGCAAACCGGTGCTGTTGAGCTTTTACAGAAGGGTCAGTTCGATGAAAGTATTGTTAACTTTCAACAAATTACTATTCGTCCGGGTGAGCAGAAAAAAGTTTCTATTAACCGGGCGCAAACTGCAAAATATATAGGGGTCATAGCTGGTTACTTTAAATTGAATCCTAAAACGGATGTACAAATATTTCCTATTCCATTACGACCCATTAAAAGAGGAATGGTTGAAAGTGCTTTAGCATTTGCAGCATTGATAACAGATGAATCTAAAGCTATACCCGGCAAATTAAATGTATTTGTCGA
>JABHSO010000028.1 GCA_018669845.1 Gammaproteobacteria bacterium
CATCTATTTTTTCATCAAGTTAGTTACTTTTCGAAGAATTAGAAATATCAATGAAGAAAGAATAATTCGATCTGCAAAGTTACAGTCTCATTTTCTTGAGACCATCCGTTCTATGCAAGGTATTAAACTCTTTGCCAAAGAAGATATGCGTCATAGCTTATGGCATAACCTGGTGACCGATAATATCAATGCAGATATCAAGGATGCCAAGTTTACCTTTGGATTAGGTGCGGTTAACTCGCTGCTAATGGGATCCGGAAATATTATTATTTACTGGATGGCTGCAATTCATATTATCGAAGGTGGTTTTTCAATCGGTATGTTATTTGCTTTCCTGGCTTACAAGGATCAGTTTTCGGGTAAAGCCTCCGGGCTTATTAATATCTTTTTTGCTCTTAAAATGCTGTCCCTTCATTCTGAACGAGTTGCAGATATTGCTTTAACTGAAACAGAAAATAGTAAAGAGCAGGTAACCGGAGAATTTATCGTTAGAGGAAAAGTAGAACTGGAAAATGTTGGTTTTCGTTATTCAGAAAATGAACCCTGGATATTCAGGAATATAAATTTGACCATTGAAGCCGGTGAATCAATTGCACTGGTTGGCGCATCCGGTTGTGGCAAAACAACATTGCTAAAAACGATGCTTGGGCTGCTACCTTTAACGGAAGGTAAGATAGTAATTGATGATGTTTCTTTAAAAGTATTGGGCATGGAAAACTATAGACAACAGATTGCAGCAGTCATGCAGGAGGATTCTCTGTTAAGTGGTTCCATACAGGACAACATCACTTTTTTTGATACTAATACTGAAGATAGCAGGGTGCATGCATGTGCTAAAATAGCTTGCCTGCATGATGATATTATGAACATGCCAATGAATTACAATACCCTGGTCGGGGATCTTGGCACGACACTTTCCGGCGGGCAAAAACAACGAACACTTCTGGCTCGTGCACTTTATAGTAATCCACGAATTCTTTTCATGGATGAAGCAACCAGTCACCTGGATGTGGATACTGAAAAGAGAATTAATAGCAATATACATCATCTAAAAGCAACCAGAATAATCATTGCCCATCGTCAGGAAACCATCAATACAGCAGATAGAATATTTCATCTTTAAACAGTTTTACTGGTGAAAGGTCATTGGTTGAGAAATAATTTAGTACTACATGATGAAGAACATAGAGATTTCTTAAAAAGGAAGTGACAATAGCTGCAACCTTTTAAAAACTGTAGCGTGTAAAGAAGATGGGAATTACAAACTACTGGCCATTCAAACAAGACTCTCATGCTCAATTTGAGCAGCTTATCAGTCCGCACCTGAGGCAACTATATAATCTTGCCTTTCGATATACAGGAAACAAAGAAGATTCAGAAGATCTTGTTCAGGATCTGGTATTGAAAATTTACCCCAGACTCCAGGAAATGAAAAAAATTGAGAAACTGGCTCCCTGGTTAGCACGAGTGTTGTATCGGCAGTTTATAGACCAGTTTCGTCGGCATCAAAGATCGCCTATTGACATGATGGATGAAGAAAATTCGGTTTATGAAACACATGCCAGTAACACGCCAGAACCGGAAGAGCAGGTTAATACCACATTAACCCGGGAACTTATAAATACTGCTCTTGATAAGTTAAGCGAGAACTACAGGCTATTAATTTTATTACATGATGTTGAGGGTTATAGCATAGCCGAAATCAGCAATATAATTGATGTTCCAGAAGGAACCATAAAGTCAGGGCTAAGCCGGGCTCGACTTAAATTACGTAAATTGGTACGAAACCTGGAACCAAATTTTATGTACAGCGTGTAACAGGTAACAAGGTAATGAAAATGAAATGTAAAGACATAAATATTGATGGCTATCTGGATAAGCAATTGTTGCCTGCTGGGCAACTCGCCTACCAGCAGCATTTTTCAAATTGTAGTGATTGCGAAACTAAGCTTGAACTAGCTGAATCTTTATTAACGGGGCTGAAAAATCTGACTGTGCCTGAACCTTCTGCAAACTTCGAAAAGCGTGTATTTGCCGAAGTTCGGATACAGCATAAAGAAAGTCGTCAATATAACCATCCATTTTCATTTGCCAGTGGTTTTGCAACCGCAGTGGTAGCAAGTTTAGCAATTTGGTTTGTATCAACCCTGTATGAACCTGTCAGGCAGGTAGAGCAACTGCCAGTGGTGTCAGTCATGTTAAACCAGGCTCAAACTGTCAGGTTAATGTTTGATTCATTTGAAGATATTCAGCAAGTTAATTTGAGTATCGATTTACCTGAAAATATGGATCTGAATGGTTATCCGGGACATAAAACATTGTCCTGGCAAACCAGTTTGCAAAAAGGTCAGAATGTTCTGGCTTTACCAATAATGGCAGTAAGCCATGGTCAAGGAGAGTTATTAGCCCGCTTGAGTTATGGTGAAAAGGTGAAAATATTTCGCCTTGTTTTAAAAACGAGCATTAACGAGACTCAGCAATATCAGCTGAATGAAATTAAAACGATTAGTTAAATACGGAGAATATAGTGATGAAAAAAATAAATACAGCAATAGCGTTCTCAATAGGCTTATTACTGCCTTTTGCTGCGATGGGAGCATCTGATGAAGAAGTTACCATTCGTGTCATGGAGATGCATGAACATTCGTCTCAGGCTGTTATGAACCAGATTGAATTACCTGAAGTAGCCAATGATGAAGCCCGGCAGCAGGTTAGAAATGTTATTAAAAACAGAGATAGCGTTCGAGAAGACATGGATGAAAATTTGACAGGTGATGGCAGTAGTGAAGTCGTCGGAGACGGTGAAGGTGCGGGTGATATGGATCGTGATCGTTTAAGGGATCAGGATCAGACTCATGAGATGGAGCAGCAACAGGACAGGGAAAGAGATCAGGAGCATGAAATGGATAGCGAGATGGAACATGAGATGGAGCTGGAGCGTTATGAATTAGAAAATGAACGCGAAGATGGCCCTGGAAATGAAACCCCCGGTGGACCTGGTCATGGAAAGGGGTAGCTTGAGCAATTAATCTTAATGCCTTCATAATAAACACAACCCTCGACAACTGGGGGCTGTGTTATGATTAAAAATTTTTAATAAACCGATGAATATACCACGCGTAAAAATATATTCTTTGCTGGTACTGCTTTTACTGTTTACCCCCAATGTTATTGCATCTGCGGAAACTGATTTTAATCAGGGAGTTAAATTTTTCAGGTCAGGAGATTATGCTGCGGCAGTTGTAAAATTTAAATCAGCCAGTGAGCAAGGTTTAAACAACGTTTCTCTTTACTATAATCTGGCCAGTAGTTATTACAAACTGAATAGATTTGAGGCCTCAAAAAAATATTTTAAAAAGGTTTCACTGTTTGAAAACTTGAAAGACCTGGCCGATTATAATCTGGGGCTTATTGCACTCAAACAAAACAATAAAGATCAAGCCAGGTTATATTTTAGTTCTGTTAGCCAATCAGGAACCGATCAAAAACTGGTCAAGCTAGCAACCAAAAAATTATCCAGTTTAGGTAAGAAGAGTAAACCATTGCAGGTCTATCTATCTGCTAATGTGGGCTATAGTGATAATGTGGATTCCACGCCGGATGATGTAGCGGCCGGTATTTCAGACACTTACTATGATGTATTCTTATCGGTTGAGTCGTCAATTTCTGGGCAAAGAAAAGATGGATGGTTAGTGGGAGCATCACTATTTAGTCTGGATTACACTGATAATGATAATTATGATGAAAGCCAGTTGTCATTTGGCGTAAAAAAAGAGCAGAAGTTATCTGGCTGGGATTCAGCAGTAATTGTTAATCTTGAGAAAAATACACTGGCTAGTGAAGATTATTTATCAACGTTAAAGCTTGAGTTTAAAGCAAGGAAGTCTTTATCTAAAAGCACAAAACTATATTTTCGTTATCGTTATGAAGATATTGGAAGTGAAGACCTAATCTATGATTATCTTGAGGGTTCACGCCAACGTGGCAGAGTGGAGTATAGAGCCTACAATACTGAAAATATTAAACAAATTTATTATGAACTGGAATTGAATAGCAGGGGATATTTAGAATCGACTGATGATGCCTACGACTATTCAGCAACCCGCCATACTCTTCGTGGAAAATATACTAAATTACTGAATAAAAAGTGGCGATTAAATGGTGATTTATCATACAGGTTTAGCTCTTTTCCAGTCTCGGATACGCTAGATCGTCAGGATGATCGATGGAAATTAGCAGTATCTGCTGATTACCGTATTAATAAAACTTTTAAATGGGTGTCAAAACTTCAGTTTGTAAATAATGTATCAACAGTGGATAGATATAATTATGATAATGTTGTATTCAATGTGGGACTCACAAAATTATATTGAAGCTGCGTAAATGAGCCTCCTGATTTAGTTACTCTCCCGAAATGTGGCTCAGGTATATGCTGGTAGGGTGCGCCGTGCGCACCATAAAATTTTAGCAGCAACACTAATGGTGCGTATGGCGCACCCTACTAATACCAGGCAAGTTACGATCATGCCTTAACCTCCAGATATGATTTTTTTGTGAAACATCAAACTTAAGTCAATGCGCAGTGATAAATTAAATGTAGACTGAGTGACAATAAATTGGTTTTTATTGAGGCCAGAAGTTATGTATACCGATGCTGAAGCTGAAAATATCCAGAGTTTTGTAGATAAAGGTAATTATCATGCTGCCTATAATATTGCACTGTCTGGTATGAATGCCTGTCGACGAGCTGATGATCAGGCGGGGGTTGACCAGTTCATCATTATCATCAGGAGTGTTGTTGAAGCACTTGCCGAAGAGTTCGGCAGTTAACCTCAGGAACCTCAGATCAATTAATTATCTATCTTTATTGAAGAGAAAATAATGCCGCAAAGCAATCAGGATTTTTCAGTCAAAATTGACCTCAATGCTGCTCTATCAAATACTCTTGCTATAGTGTTAGCGGGTGGTAGAGGTTCAAGGTTAAAGCAATTAACCGATCTACGCTCTAAGCCGGCGATACCCATTGCCGGAAAATTTAAAATCATCGATTTTCCTTTGTCAAACTGTATTAACTCGGGGATTCGACGCATAGGAGTGGTGACTCAATATCGATCTCATACTCTCAATCAACACGTTCAACGAGGCTGGAATTTTCTGCAATCTGACTTTAATGAATTTGTAGAACTATGGCCGGCACAGCAACAGACTGCTGATGAATCCTGGTACCAGGGAACGGCTGATGCGGTATATCAAAATTTACAGATCATTGGCGACGTAAACCCGGATTACATCCTGGTGCTTGCAGGGGATCATGTTTACAAACAGGATTACAGTTTGATGTTACGTGAACACATCAAAAAAGGTGCTGATATCTCTGTTGCCTGCATTGAAGTGCCTGTTGAAGAAGCGAAAGATTTTGGGGTTTTAGGCATTGATGAAGATGAGAATATTATTACCTTTGTCGAAAAGCCCGACAAGCCTCCCACCATACCGGGCAACTCAGAACGAAGTTTGGCCAGCATGGGAATCTATATTTTCAATGCGAAAATGCTTTCAGAAAAACTATCTTCTGATGCATTTGATGCTCAGTCTTCACATGATTTTGGTAAAGATATCATTCCTTCATCGATAGGAGAGCTTAAAATTGTTGCTCATCCTTTCGAGCGTAGCAGTATTAAAAATGTCAATTATGAAGAGCCATACTGGCGTGATGTGGGTACGATAACCGCTTACTGGGAAGCCAATATGGATCTGACTAAATTATTACCCCGGCTGGATTTATATGATGATAGTTGGCCGATTCGTACCGTTCACTACCAGCGTGCGGCAGCAAAGTTTAATTACAATCATAATGAACGACTAGGTACAGCGATTAATTCAGTTGTTTCTGCTGGTTGTATCGTTTCTGGTTCTACAGTCGAGCAATCAATATTATTCAATAATGTTCGAGTTAATTCATTTTCTGTTTTGAAGGAATGTGTTGTTCTGCCCAATTGTGATATTGGTAGAAATTGTCGGCTCACAAAAGTTGTTCTGGATACAAATTGCCATATTCCTGAAGGTACTGTTATTGGTGAAGATGCTGAACTAGATGCTCAACGATTTCATCGTAATGAAATGGGTATTGTGCTGGTAACTGCTGCAATGATCGAGAAGCTTTAGAGGTTGTTCCGGGACAAATTATTATTAAACGACTTGTCCGGCGCACCAGCCAGAAGACCAGGCCCACTGGAAATTATAACCACCAAGCCAGCCAGTCACATCAATGACTTCGCCGATAAAGAATAAACCTTCGGCTTTGCTGGATTGCAGTGTCTTTGATGATATTTCGTTGCAATCAATTCCACCCAAAGTAATTTCAGCCGTGCGGTATCCTTCGGTAGCATTGGGTTTTACTTCCCACTGTTGAAGTCGCAGATGTATACCCCTGATCTGATTTTTGGACAGCTCCTGCAAAGGTTTATCCAGTATGGTCTCTGGCACAAAAATAGTGATTAATCTTTTAGGTAACAATTCGCTTAGTAAAGTTTTTAGCTTCTTCTTATCCTTTTGCTTTTGTCTGGACATTAAAAAATCTTCTACATCCATATCCGGTAACAAGTTGATGTTTATGCTTTCACCCGGGTTCCAGTAGGACGATATCTGTAAAATTGCCGGCCCGCTTAATCCTCGATGAGTAAATAATATATTTTCCTTAAACTGGATACGTTCATTACTGACCAGACAATTGATTGCTATGCCTGAAAGCCCAGCCAGTTTTTCTTTGTCATGTGAGTGCAATGTAAAAGGGACCAGTCCTGCAGATGTAGGCCATATATGGTGACCGAACTGTTCTGCAATTTTATAACCTATCGGACTGGCACACATCTTGGGGATGGATAAACCACCACTGGCGACAACAAGTGATGTGCAGTTAAAAATGGTTGATGCTGTATTGATGGAGAATGATTGATCAGTTAGTTTTTCGATTTCACCGATATCAGTTTTTAGCCGGATATCGATTTTCACTTTATCGCATTCAGACAACAGCATGTTAAGAATGTCTTTTGCACTGTTTTCACAAAATAATTTACCCAGATCCCTTTGTTGATAAGGAATTCTATACTCATTGACCATCGCGATGAAATCCCATTGAGTGAAACGGCTCAATGCTGATTTACAAAAGTGAGGGTTATGGGAAATATAGTTGTCAGCACTGATTTCGTAATTGGTAAAATTACAGCGCCCCCCACCCGACATCAGGATTTTTTTCCCGGCTTTGTTGGCATGGTCTAATACGATAACTTTTCGCCCCCGTTTACCCGCTTCGATAGCACACATGAGGCCTGATGCACTGGCGCCAATTATTAATACGTCTGTAGATGTGGTGTTTTTAGGCATGGGGTCTTAGAAGGGGAATATCGGTATTGAATAGTATAAACGATATTCCAGTAGCCATAGTCGGTTTAATTTTTGTGGTTTTTAGCTTTGTTGAAATAAAAAAGACAGGCGGTGCTTAAAAGGCGATTTATACACCTAAAAAGATAAAATTAACAACTACACTCATGGGGTAATAAATTAATTGTATGGAAAAATTTAATGTCAGATTTACTCTCATCGTTTTCTGCAAATTCAATTCAGGCTGATCAATCGTTCGCAAGGCGAGCAACCGATAATAAGCCACAAACTGTTACTGAAATGACGCCTGCTCAACAGCAAAAGGCATCCATGAATGTTTCCATACTGGAGTCTGCAGCCGTTATCATCGGTGTGAAAGATGAGCCTTTATCGCTGGTTTTGAATTCTGCAATAGAGCGAATAAATGAATATCTAGCACCTGAGCTAGGTGAAAATGCGATTCAAAAAGGTGTTGATTCCGGACTTGATGTTAGTCCAGAAGCTACGGCTGAACGCATTGCTAGTTTGTCGACCTCATTTTATGCTGCATTTAAGGAGCAGCATCCCGGTGAAGATGAGGCAACTGTTCTGACCAGTTTTATTGAAACTATTTCCAGTGGAATTGAAAAGGGATTTGGTGAAGCCAGAGATATACTTGAAGGGCTTGACGTGCTGGAAGGGGGTATTGCCAGTGATATTGATCAGACTTTCGAGCTTGTACAGGAAAAGCTGGCTGCGTTTGAAGCGATGATTTTAGATATGAATGAATTTACCGAATCAGAAGAAATGCTGGATGCGTAGGGTACGCCGCGCCCACCACATTTCTTAACTATTTCTCAAGATGGTGCGCACGGCGCACCCTATCTTAATTTTCGAACTTTAAACATTCGGCCTTTGATTTTACCTTCGGTTAATATCTTTAACGCCTGTCTTGCGATAGGTTGTTCAATAGCCACATAAGCGCTGTAATCAAAAATATCTATCTTGCCTATCTGTTTACCGGGAAGGTTAGTATTTTTAGTTAATGCACCTAAAATATCTCCAGCTCGAACTTTACTTTTGCGACCACCATTAATTACAAGAGTCACCATCGGCGGGCTTAGTTTGAAGTTTTCTTTAGCTTTAAGACTGGAACTGTTTTCAATTCGAACAGAGCTTTTCAGGTAATCTTCTATGGCATTGATTTTTTTGACTTCTGATGGAGCAAACAGGCTGAGTGCAAGACCTTCTTTCCCGGCCCTGCCGGTACGACCGATTCGGTGTATATGCACTTCCGGGTCGGGTGATAATTCATAATTTATAACGGCTGTTAAATCTTTGATATCCAGGCCTCGAGCAGCAACATCGGTGGCTATTAATATCGAACTACTTTTATTAGAAAACTGCACCAGTACCTGATCGCGCTCTTTCTGATCGAGGTCACCGTGCAGAGCCAGTGCGTGAAATCCCTGTTCCCATAATTGATCTGCCAGTTCCTGACATTGATATTTACGGTTGCAAAATAAAACACTGGATTCTGGTTTGTAATGTTGTAATAGTTTAAGCAGTGTTTCTAATCTTTCGCCCTTATTAATTTCGTAGAAAAGTTGCTTTATCTTTTTATTGTCATGCAGGCTTTCGACCTGAATATCGACAGGATTATTCTGGATAAGCTGACTGATATGTTTAATTTCATCGGGCAGGGTAGCGGAAAACAATAGCGTTTGTCGTTGAGATGCTGTGTGATCAATGATGAGCATAATGTCTTCATGAAAACCCATGTCCAGCATTCTATCGCCTTCATCCAGCACCAGTGTGTTTATATTAATCAGCTTCAGGAATCCTTTCTGCAAGTGTTTCAAGATGCGTCCGGGAGTGCCTACCACGATATGTGGATGATGCTGTTCCAGTGATGCAAACTGAGGGCCTATCGCTGTTCCACCGCACAGAGTAACTACTTTAGTGTTAGGGATGGCACGAGCCAGCCTGCGGATTTCCTTGCTGACCTGATCGGCCAGTTCTCTTGTCGGGCAAAGCACCAGGGCCTGTGTTCGATGCTTTTTCACCACCATATTGTGTAGTAGACCTATGGCAAAGGCGGCTGTTTTACCGCTGCCCGTTTTGGCCTGAGCCTGAATATCTTTACCGTTTAAAATTTCAGGTAGGCTTTTTGCCTGAATGGGCGTCATAGTTTTGTAACCCAGAGAATTTAAATTATCTATAAATTCAGTGGATAAAGGTAGAGAAGAAAAAGAAGAATTGGTCACGGGAAATCAAGCTTACTGGTGTGTGGAGAAGGGGGGATATGATAACAGGTTTATCTGTGTATTACTTCAACCTCAACCCGGTCAACGTTACCGACCTCATCTACCACGCTTATTTGATAGTTACCGGGTTTTTCAAACTTGATTGCTGCTGGATTCTGGCTGGCATTATCGGGGTATGGTAAGCCATTGATATACCACTGCAAAGAACCGCTACCGCCGAGTGCTTTGAGAGCTACTGAGGGGGGTAGAGCCTGATTTCCTGCTTTCACAATTTGTGTTGAGTCATTAATGCCCAGAATATGCAGACTTCGGTAATCCTGTAATGTATTTTGTTTTTTGCAGTTTGATGACCAGGGTGATATGGATGAAGATCTCTGTTTGGTTTTTTCTATCCAGGGTTCTACTCTAAGGGGCCATAGCGCAACACTTATATTGTTATATTCCATTTGACTGCATGATGGTTGAACTCGCTTTCCATCTGGATTAACCCAATATTTAAAGGGATTCGTTTTAGTCTCTGTTTGACTTAAGTCCGCTAAAGTGGGAGGTATATTCTGATCCAGTATCCAGGCGTTATATTGTTGATGACAAAATTTATCTGGTTGTTGCTTGAGTAAGTTTCCAAGTGGCCAGCAAATAGTAGCCGGTGTGACTGAAGCTGGATTTACTGGTATTGAAGTTTGTTGTTCATCGGTTAAAAAATTATGTAACTGCATTAATATAGGTGCAGCACTGTTAGCACCAAAATAACCTGGTAAGGGTGTTGAATCGGGTCTTCCTACCCAGACACCCAGCGTATATTTTTCATTGATTCCAATCGCCCATGCGTCACGAAAGCCATAACTGGTGCCTGTTTTCCAGGCCAGTTTGTGATCACTATATCGGGAGCGATTCAAGTTAAGCTGATCAGCTCGTTTCTGTTGATTGAGTATGTTTCGAATTATCCAGCTAGCACCTTCGCTCATTAAGAATCGGCGGTTAGTATTTTTTCCGCTGGGTAAGTCTGAAAGATCCCAGTGTAAATCATCAACCTGTCCCTGATTAGCCAGTGCTGAATAGGCTTTAACCAGTTGCCATAATGAAGTACCCGTTCCACCTAAAATTATCGACAGGTTAGCTTTATCCGGTGTTGATAAAGTAATACCGGCATTGCTTAATGTGTCACTAAACTTATTGGTTCCCAGTGCCTGTAAAACCTGTACGGCTGGAATGTTAAGAGAGCGTTGCAGAGCTTCTGTCACTGTTACCGGACCGTTGAATCCACCACTGAAATTATGAGGCTGATAACTTCCAAATTGTTGAGGTGCATCAGTTAACAATGAGTGTGAATGGATTAATCCTTCATCAATGGCTAAACCGTATAAGAAAGGTTTTAATGTTGAACCGGGAGAACGTATTGCCTGAACCATATCTACATGGCCGAAGCGAAAATTATCGGTGAAATCAGCAGAACCGGCATAGGCTTTGATTTGCATACTATGATGATCAACAATTAATGCCGCTATGGATGTTCCTCTCGGAAATCGTGATACCTGCTGTTTGGTGTAACTTTCAATTTGTTGCTGTAAATCGAGGTTTAGAGTGGTTTTTATGACTGCCTGATCTGGTTTTTGCTGTTTGGCAAAACGTGCAAATAATGGAGCTGATGACGGTTGGGCGTGAAAGTATGCTGCGACAGGTTCCTGTTTTGCCTCGGCAATAATCTCTTCTGGCCAGGTATTTTGCATTCGATTTAGCACTTTATCACGTGCCTTTTGAGCTCTTTGCGGATGACGATCAGGTCGATAAAAACTGGGGCGTTGCGGTAAAACTGCCATTAATGCAGCTTCAGCATGTGTGAGCTGGTTGGGTGCTTTATCCAGATACATATAACTGGCTGCCGCTACACCTTCAACAGGTCCGCCAAACGGAACATAGTTTAAGTAGAAGTTAAGGATTTGTTCTTTACTGAAATGCCATTCAAGTTGTAATGCTCTAAAAGCCTGCTGTAATTTTCCACTATAACTGCGTTCATGAGGATCGAAGGTGCGGGCAACCTGCATGGTTAAAGTAGAGCCGCCTGAAATGATTCGACCGGCGAAAATGTTTTGAATGCTGGCTCGTAACAGGGACAGAGGATTAATGCCGGGATGATAGTAAAACCAGCGATCCTCATAATGTAATAGTGCTTCGATGTACTCTGTGGAAACATCCTGCACTTTAGTTTGATAGCGCCAGACTCCGTTACTGTCGGCAAATGCGCGTAAAGGTCTGCCATGTTCATCGACAACGACACGGGCAAAGTCATTTTTTTCGGATGGTAGCGGGAGAGAAAAAAAATGATCTGATATCAGGAAGCTTATAAGTCCAATGATTAACGTAATTGATGAAATTTTAAATATTTTGTAGGGTGCGCCATGCGCACCAATCCAGTTAATCACCTACCATTTGGTGCGCACGGCGCACCCTGCTACTGTTATTTTACTTTGCATGGATTGTTACCTGGGTGAACTCATTATTAAAAATGGAGCGAACTTCGGGGCGATACATATCTTCTGCGAAGGCTGCTGGAATCTGGTAACTGCCTGGCGTGATAGCACGCATCAGGTAAAAGACATTTGCACTCTGGTATTTACTCACTTTAACGGCTGCGATGAAGCGGTCATCCAGTGACTGTTGATGCACAATATTGTTTTTTTGTTGTAGCTCACTGATAGACTTTTCATTAATTTTTATCTGCTCTAAAGATATGCTATTTCCCAGGTTCTGATTTTCAATTTCAAAACCTGCAGGTAACATGTCAACAATTAAGGTGTCAGGGTGATTGTTATCACTTTCTACCGACAAACTCACTACAACCAGTTCGCTTTGTTTGATAAGGTCAAGATTAATTTCTTCCCCCATTTTATTGTAGTAACGACGTTGAATGCTCAGGTCATTATCCATATTGGCTGGTGCTGTCTGGGGGTAACCGGTGAGTCGAAATGAACTATATAGTGGAATCTCACTTTTATTCAGCAGGCTAATTTGTTGCTGCAATTGTTGCCATGGCAATATGCGGGATTTAGTGCCTTCAGCCCGGATGGTCTGACTGTTGTCTCCCATGTTGACTTCTAATAACCACTTTTTATGCTGAATATTTTCAAGTGCATTACCCAGTAGAAACAGTGCGTTACGTTCCTGAGTGCTTAACCACTTTCTATCGCGTAAGACTTCACTCAGTTCAAATAACCAGTTTTGTCCGGGTATGGCCAACTGGTGATGCAGCATAAGATAACTGGCCATAGCCAGATCACGAACCTGGCTTCCATAATCCGCCAGATAAGTATCACTACGTTTAATATTAACCACTTTCTGTAGTGCTTCATTGGCGCGTTTATGATCACCCTGTTGTTGTAATGCTAAAGCCATGTGTAACATTGGTAGAATACTTTCAGTCCTGTGTTTGTTGAAATTAAAAAGTTTACGTAACTGTGAAATCGGTGCCATTTTTAAGCGGGAAAGTACGTAAGCAGCGTAGGCTTTATAGGCAAAGCGATGTGCTTTTTTATTATTGCCCCGGCTATCATTCATGATGGCCAGTGGTGATTTAATGTAACGGCCTAAACGGGTCAGCGCTTTCTTTTGCTGATTGACTGGAATGTCAATACCCTGTTGCTGTGCATCCAGTAACATATGGCTGACATAGGCGGTTAACCAGAATTCTTCCCTGCTATCGTTATCCCATAATCCAAAGCCACCGTTGTAAAGTTGCATGCTGCTTATATGTGTTAGACCATTGTCTATCTGGGCGAAGCGTTTTTTCTGAGTCCATTCGTCACTGTTGATCTGCCATTTTTTGATGGCTTTTTTATCCGCAAATAACAGTGGATAAACTCGGCTGCTGGTTTGCTCTAAACAACCGTAAGGGTATTGCAAAAGATTCTCGATGTGTTCGGTTACGTCGATAGGAGCCTGGTCAGAAATGCTTAGAGTTGCAGCTGTACCGCTGGGTATTAATGTGTCACTCAAACCATTTGGCAATATAACAACCTCGTCTTTTTGAATAACCTGGCTGAATTTATAACTTTCTGCTGGATAGGGTGATCGACTGGTTAAAGCCCATTCACGTTGAAGATGAATGCTACTGTCTTCATTGTTAAGCTTTAATAAAAACTGACCTTTGCCATAGCTTCTGGCGGTTACCTGGTAATGTAAAAGTGTTCTTTCTTTGGGTGCCAGAGTCACCTGGTGTTCAGTATTAGATGATATTTCCAGAGGATCAGTGCTTTGCAGAGTTGTGCTGATATTCTGTTTGTGATCGGTTAAATTTTGCAGCTCCAGTGTAATATGAGCCTGATCATTACGGGCTATAAATCGTGGCATGGCAATTTCTGCAATGATTGGGGCTGCAACATTGATTTCTTTATCTGTTGAGCCGAACTGGTCTTCTCCGAAGGCGACAGCCATCAAACGCAGTCGCCCGTTAAAGTCAGGAATATCCAGCTCAAAGTTTGCCTGTCCATTTTCATCAAAGTTGATGACTGGTTGTAACAGGGAAATGATTTGAACATCGGCTTTTGCCTGTTCTCCACCCTGAGCCAGATCGGCATCACCACCAAATTTTTGACGGGCTAAATCAGCTTTAAGATACTCTACGATGTCTCCATACATATCATGTGATTCAACACGTAAACGGCGTGGTTTAAATAACCATTGGTGAGGATCGGGTGTCGCAAAATCAGTAATGTTCAATACCCCTACGTCAACAGCCATGAGTTGAATTTGAACTTTTTGGTTCTGCAAGGGCTGTCCCTGAAATTGGGCTTGCAATTGAATATTTAGTTTTTTATTAGGTTCGATTTTATCCGGGCTGCTTATCTTAATATCTAGTAAGTTTTTAGACCTGTCCAGTGGCAGGTGCAGTAATCCCAGAGCTCGTTTCGGGGTGATTAAGTCAACCTGATTTGATGGTCTGAAAATAACAGCGGTGGCGTAAATATCTGAGCGCTTCCAGTCTTTTGTGACTGGAATATTGATGCTTAAACCTTCTTTTGGAATTGTTATTCGTTGCCCCCATAAAGGTTTGTCACTTTCTAAAACGACAAATCCTTCACCGGCATAAGGGGGCAGCATGGTGAGTTGAGCTGTCTCTCCGGCTTTATAGCTGGCTTTGTCCCAGCTTAATTTTATCTGATCAGGACGAGTGCCCTGGGATGTCTGATCCTGTTCACCCCACCAGGTTGAGCCAGCAGTAACTCGTGTGCTGGTGGTGAGTTTTGTTTCGGGATCGGTGATTTCCAGACGATACAGTCCCCATTCTATGGGTAGTTCCAGTTTGATCCGGTTTTGGTCGGTCGTAATGTCTATGCTGGTTTCGAAAGACGTGTAGTGTTTTTCATTGAACTCATAAGACCACCCAGCTCCTCGATTGACCCAGTGATAATCCCGGCGCTCATGAATTAGTTTTACCTGTAAATCTTTAGCGGAAAGATTTTTTGCCTGAGCATTGACTCGAATAACTTCAAAGCTTGCCAGGGTATTGGCTTCGAAATGATCAAGGCCATCGTTATAAACTGGACGAATACCGACAAGCTTGTTAGCGGGCAGAGAGGTCAGATTATAGTGCCGTGTAACTGGTCGGCCACCGTTTTCTAACAGGCTGGCTGTGATCCTTAAACGAACAGGTGACTGAGTATTTTGAGCAATATTATTTGAGTGGATAACAGCTTGTCCATTATTATCCAGCTGTCGATCTTCCAGATAAAGCATGTCCAGGTTGTTTTCATCTAATACATTTCCAAACTGAAACCCCGGTAATTGTTCAAATGGTTCAGTCAGTAGCCTGGGGTGAAGTTCTGATTCCAGAGTATTACCGGCAGCAGGTGCACCGTAAAGGTATTCTCCGGTTACTTTTATATTGAGAGGGTCAGAGTGAAAAATTTGATGCCTGTCATTCGATTCATTATCGACAAATAACAGGTTCATGCGTTCGGGAAGAAAATCTTCCACATGAAATGAAAACTGCTGGATAAACTTATCTGCCAGCTCGACTTCAAGGCTCCACAAACCGGTTTTAGCTGATTGTGGAAGTTGAAGCTGGTAATGGTATGAAGATAGGTTCTGTGGCTGCCATTGAAAGCTTTTAAGCTCCTGACCATCCGGTTGTAACAGTCGAGCTTTTAATGCCAGTGGAACCGCCATGCTGCCATCCAGGTTTCGTAGCAGAGCAAATAAATCGACTGTTTCACCCGGTCGAAATAAATCACGTGCAGAATAAATGAATAGTGACTGACTGGCAGCCAGGTCTTTGGCTAAGCTAAATTCTGACAAATCCAGTGCTGCATCCTGTAAATTGACCAGTGCTATTTGTTGCCCATGTTTTCCAATAACATATTGGGCACCTTTAGGCAGTGACAGAAACCGGGCTATACCTTCGTCATCACTTTGTTGGGCAATCAGAGTATTGCCCTTGTTATCCATTACCTGAATGTCAACCAGATTCATTGCTTTGCCGGTTTTCAATGAGGAAGTGTAAACATGCATGCCCTGGTCGTACTGGCGTATGTGTAAACCCAGATCGGACACAATGAATGTAGCTGTACTGAAAACATCGGGAAAAGTTGCTGAAGCTTTCATCACCGCCAGATAGAAACCAACGGGTTGTAATGCGGCAATAGATGCGGTATCGATGTACAGTGTTTTACGAGTATTTTTTGGCAGATCAAGCTCGAAACGACCGCTATAAACCGGGGTAGAATACTTCAATGCTCGACGTAGTTCCCAGCTATCTTTATTTTGTGAGCGTTCGTACCAGCTGTTTTCATATTGTGGATATTGCTTCAGGTCGATACGGAAAAAATCTATGTCCACGTTTGGCGTGTTGATGGCTGAGATAGCCAGGCCTTTAGCCTCATTTGCAACCAGTACTGTTTTTTGGCTGGTAAAGCTGACACCTGCAAGAGCTGCTTCAGTTTTTAGCTCTGCTTCAAACGGTTCAGTCAGATTCACATCTGTTGCAGCTGTAAGAGAAGTAAGGACCTTGATGTGATAGTTGGTTTCTGCCTCGATGGCCGTGAAATAGAGTTGTCGCCCATTGTCAGAAAGCTGCCAGGCTCCATCGACAAGCTGTTCATCATCATCCATCACCTGCAAATTAGCCTGATGGTTTAATGCAGGGTTGAGCGGAACAGATAAACTGAGAGTTAAAGCGGGTTGTTCCTTTATATTTTGAATGCTGGCATCGAGGATGGTTAGTGTTATTCCCGAATATTGCTGCTTAACCTTTTCTAGACTGAATGAACTATTTGTTGCAGGAGATTTTTGTTCTGCTTCATCTATGGGTGTAGAGGTATCTAGAGCGAGGGATTCTTGTACTGGGTTACTTTTTTTGCTCGGGTCCAATGTTTCAATTGCATCGTTACAGGCAACCAGTGAGGTTAAGAGAGTAAAATAGCTAAGCCAGCGGATCATCGTACATTTCCTGATATAAATATTTAATAGATTAGATTATAGACTGTTGAGAGGTATAAGCCATTTCCTACAAAAGAAAAGTATATGTCCTACAAGGTTTGTAGGATATGGCCTTCGACAGAAACGAATTATTATGGTTATTATTGAAGTCCATGTAGTAGCTTCTACAAAAAGCAATGGAAATGCGTAATCCAGTTTCAACTGGATTATTAAACTTTAAAGTTTATACATCTCTAATCTGGAGATGATGGAGAAAATAATGAGAGAATTATCGATAGAAGAAATTTGTTCTGTTTCTGGTGGTCATGACTGTGGTGGCGACCGATGGGAGAACATTGGGTTTGATTTAAAGGTAATTAAGGCGACAGCTGGCCAAATAAAAGATGCTGTTGATAAATTGGTTAATCAAGTTTCAGAGTGGTTAAGTGGACCTGTCAGTTCTCCTCAGGAGAATACAACTCAATCAATATCAGTGACTGGTTCTAATGGTGCTATGGGTATGCCCATGTTTCCATCTGCAGATGAATTGAGAAATTTTGATCAGACTAAAGGTATAGGCAATTACTAACCATCTTCGAAAGATAGTTAAATTTGTACTTTAACTTAATTTTAAAAATTGAGGCTAGTAACATTTTGTTTCTGGCCTCACAATTTTGAATATAACTTTGAAGAGAATAATGAATAAGAAAATATCTGAAGCTATTTTAGATGTTCTGAAATATTCGGTAGCCGCCTATATAATAGTAAAAATTTTAGCATTCTCATATATATTTGCACATAATATTGTTGAAATTGAGCAGTGGTCTTATCTTCGTATTTGGAGTGCATTCGGTGAAGAAGTAAATGATTACCATATTTTCCTAATCTATGGGCCAGTGATTGAGACAATTATTTTTTGTGTGATACTTTCATCGATATTGACTAGATTTTTTTCCAGCAAATGGGTGTTTATTGTATTAAGTGCTTCGATGTTATCCGCTTTGCATTTATTAAGTGAAGGTACCGGTTATTTCACGTTCATGTATACCTCCTCACTGGGATTTTTATTTGCTTTTATATACTGGAAATATAAAGAAAAATATAGCTCAGATATTGCGTTTTTAATTACGACTATAATCCATTCTTTTTATAACCTGTTAGCCTCAATAGCTTAAAAATCTTTTGTAGGGTGCGCCATGCGCACCATTTTGAAATTAATTCTATTGGAGTGTTGATGCAGCTGCTTCCAGTTGGTGCGCATTGCGAACCCTACTTTTTACCCCTTATATCAAATGACCAATTCGCTTAGAATGTCCAATTGAAAATAAGTATGAGATAAAGATGTCATCTGGTTCTAAAAAAGTAATTTATGCAGCTCTGGCTGGTAATTCGCTGATTTCTATCACCAAGTTTGTTGCTGCAGGCATGACTGGTAGTTCGGCCATGTTGTCGGAAGGTATTCACTCTTTGGTTGATACGGGGAATCAATTTTTACTCTTACATGGTTTGAAACAGGCTGCCAAACCTGCTGATGAAAACTTTCCGTTTGGGCATGGCAAAGAAGTTTACTTCTGGAGTTTTATTGTTGCTATTTTGATTTTTGCCCTGGGTGGTGGAATATCGATTTATGAAGGTATAAAACATTTATCACACCCTGAGCCGATTAATAATCCACTCATTAACTATGTGGTTCTTGGTCTAGCGATGTTGTTTGAAGGGGCGGCCTGGTTTTTTGCATTGAAGGCGTTTAAAGCATCGAAAGGTAAATGGGGTTATATCGAAGCGATACAGCGAGCAAAAGATCCTTCCATATTTGTTGTATTATTTGAAGATACCGCTGCTATGTTGGGTCTTGTAGTGGCTTTTGCCGGTGTGGCATTAAGTCAATATACCGGCATTCTGATTTTTGATTCAATAGCGTCCATTATTATTGGTTTGATTCTTATCGGCACATCTATCTGGCTTGCTTATGAAACTAAAAGCCTGCTGATTGGCGAAAGTGCCAATAAACCAACCATCAAAGGTATTCGTGAAATTTTGAACGCTAATGATAGTATTGAGCATGTTAATGAAGTGTTAACCATGCACATGGGGCCTGATTTTATATTGGCCAATATCAGTGTAGATTTTGAAGATAGCCGATCTGCAGGTGATATTGAAGATGTCATAGCAAAAATAGATAATCAGATTAAACAGCAGTTTCCAGAAATAAAACGTATTTTTATTGAAGCAGAAAAGTGGGTCAAAGCTTCTGTTTAATAGAAAACTTGTATAACTTTTGAATTATTATGAGAATAAAAACTCAAAAAAACCATGGATGCTTAACATGAAAAAGGACTTTCTATATTTTATCATTTTGTTATTGATGGGCTGTGCTCAATATACTCCTGTTGTAACAACTCAAAATACCACCAAAGAAGAAATTTTTTCTCTTGATAAAGAAATAATCCATGGGAAATTATCTAATGGGTTAGAGTATTTTATCAAGAAAAACCCAAAGCCTGAAAACAGGGTGAATATCAACCTGGCCATCAAGGTAGGGTCATTACAGGATCCTGAAGGTAAGCAGGGTCTGGCTCATTATGTGGAGCACATGGCTTTTAATGGCACTAAAAACTTTCCAGAAAATAAAGTTATTAAAGATATGGAAGCTTTGGGAATGGCTTTTGGGCAGCATACAAATGCAGAAACAGCTTTCGATCGAACCCTGTATAAATTGACCGTTCCATCTGATGAACAGGGAAATATTGAAAAGGCATTGTCAATTATGATGGACTGGTCTGAGAACATTTCTTTTGATGAGCAGGACGTTATTGATGAACAGGGTGTAGTACTTGAAGAGTGGAGAAAAAGACGCCTGGGGGTGGCGGCCAGAAGTCAGCAGATCAGACTTGAACATTTGTTAAAAGATTCAAGGTATATAGAGAGAATCCCCATCGGTAGCGAAGAAAGTATTAAAAATATTACCCGGAAAGATTTGGTCACGTTTTATAAGAAGTGGTATCAACCTCAAAATATGGCCATTATTGTGGTGGGGGATATTGATCCTCTACAACTTGAAGAACTCATTCAGAATAAATTTTCAAGTCTAAAACCTGTTAGGAAAATTACATCAGTGAAGTATGATATTCCCCTGGTTGATAAACAGGATGTATTTAACTTTGATGATGCTGAAATATCGACTGGCCTGTCTATTTACTATCATTTTACTGAGCAAAATAGAATCAGGAATAAAGCAGGTTGGAGGTTCAAGCTTAACAGGGAATTGTTTTGTCTAATGTTTAATCAGCGGGCGGGTGATATTGCTTTAACGAAAAATGCACCGTTTATTGCAGCGGGTGCTATTCAAACAGCACTTCCTGATGGGCGTGAGGGAGTTGCCTTTTTTGTGAGTACAAAAAACTCTGATTTTGAAACGGCTTATTCAAGAATTCAGCTGATGATAAAACAGATCGATAAATATGGATTTAATAATGATGAATTGATAAGGGCTAAGAAAGGTAAGTTTGAAAAATTCAAACATACTTTAAGAAATGAAAAGAATTTGAAATCTACTCTTAATATAAAAGAAATTAGCCATCATTTTCTGTATAAAACTCCTGCACTAAGTGTTAAAGATGAAGTGGATCTTAGTCAAAAGTTACTGGATAAAATTACCTTAAATGATGTTAATGAGTTTGCAAGTTTTGTTATTAACTCTCCTTATAAATTTTTATATAGCCAGTCACCGACTAAAGATAAAAACGAATTACTACTCGCTGAAAACTATAATGAATTGAATCAAGATTTACAGAAAAAACAGATAGAGCCCTATGACGGAACATTGAATGAATCTGAATTTTGGTTGACTGAAACAAAACCTGGAAAAATCATATCTGAAGAATGGATTTCAGAACTTAAGACTTTTCGCTGGGTTCTATCAAATGGTGCTGAAGTATTTTTTAAGCCTACAGATTTTAAAAAAAATAAATTCTTTTTTAATATTTTTTCAGAAGGTGGTTTTTCTTCTGTTAGTGATGAATGGTATCGAAATGCACTTGGTTATACGTCAATATTAGCTACATCAGGTATTGGTGAGCGTGATTTTGTCGATTTGAGAAAGATATTAAGCACAAAGAATATGAGTTTTAATTATGAAATTCGTAGCTTGTTCCATGGTATTTCTGGTTGGTCGGCAAGTGATAATATTGATACTGTTCTACAATTGGGATATTTATCATTTGTTCAACCCAGAGTTGATGAAGTAGCTATCGATCGATATCGATTTAGTAAAAAAGACAATTTGGTTAGCAGGAAAAATATTGCCAAATCAAAGTTTAAAGATGAATTTTTAAAGTTTTATTTAAGTGATCATTTTAGAGCTAAACCCTGGTCAATTAAACACCTGGATGAGTTAGATAAAAATATTATTCTGGATATACATGAAAAGTTATTTAGTAATGCTAGAAACTTTAAATTTGTATTTGTAGGTGACATTGATAAAAAATTGTTAATGCAGGATGTTGAAAAATATATTGCTTCTCTACCGAGCAATTCAACTAAACTGACCTGGGTTGATCTTAATAAAACTACCTTACCCGGAGAACATGAATTTTCACGATATTATTTAAATGAAGATCGTGCCGATATTGCCGTTGAATATAATAATATTGAAGAGCAGTGGACTGAAGAAGAACAACAATTTGCCCGCCACCTTGCCAGGATTGTACAGGTTAAGTTAGGCGAAGCTTTAAGAGAGGAACTGTCAGGTACTTACAGTGTGTATTCAAGTGTATGGGCCAGAAGGGTTCCCTCAATAAAGTATGGCATGCAAGTTAAGTTTAGCTGTGACCCAGATAATGTAGATAGTTTGATTGCTAAAACTGATAGTGTTCTGCAGAACATAGCCGATGGACAGTTTAGTGATCAGTTACTTGAAAATGAAAAAGAACGGTGGCTAAAGCAAAGAGAGTCAAATCTACAGGATAATAAATGGTGGATGAGTATGCTTACCTATATTTTAAAGAATAATAAATCCATTTCTCGCGTTAAAGAGCAGGATAAATTAGTTAGAAGCATGACAAAAAATGATATTAAAAAGTTGGCTAAAAAAATACTGCAGCCTAATAATAAAATGGTCTCAATTTTATTGCCTAAATTACCTCGGCAGGCAAGGGTTTCTAAAGATTAATTCAAGTGACTATTCACCACGAAGTCACGAAGCTCACGAAGAAAAATAAAGATCATTAAAAGTATTCGGGTTAATTGTCTATTTCCATATTGTAGTAAATGACTGACATGTTTTGGGTGTTTTTCTCTAGGAGACGCAGAGTATTCAAGGATAAAGAAATTATTGTGTCGTGTAATGTAATGCTCAAAAGACTTATCTACCTCTGTGGGCTTCGTGCCTTCGTGGTGAATTGATTTTGTGGTTAGTTGAGTTAATGATGGAATATAAATGGATTGTGTAATAATTTTTCGATTACTTTTTCCATTTCAACTTCTGAAATATCATTTTTACTACAGCTTGAAGAGCAGAGATTGGCAGCTGACAGAGGTTCTGATGAATTTAAAATAAACAGGTTTATCGGTTTGCTCTGGTTGCCAATAATATCTTTAATGACAAGAGGTGATAGCATGCCTGCTGTTTCTAATACCGGGCAGATGGCAATATTATGAAGTGCTGTTAAAAGTTTGGGGCCAATAAATTGATCAGGCATTTTTCCTGAGTTCATAGTTAAAAGCTTTTCTGCTGTTTCAGTATAAAAATCAAGAAATGAATTGCCCTGGCTAAACATCAAAAAAGCATTGTGTACTTTTTTATAAACCTTTAGCTGGTTATCTTTATTGTGTTGAATCCATACTTCTCTTCCAATCGCATAATTAGTGTCAGGAATTTTAAAGTTATCTGGGTCGAAAATGAGAAAGTCAGCATCACACCAGATAACAGTTTCATAGCCCTGCTTAAGATAATATTGTAAGGCTAGTAAACGAGCCAGATCAGTTGCAATTACTTTTTGGTGTTGTGTTTTTTGTAGTATTTTAGTGGGTACCCGGTTAAATATTTCATCGCCTAAAAATTTGTATTCATAGTTATTTTTTAATGCCCAGGTTTTTACTGACTGTAGACAGCGTTTTAACCAGTTGTAAGGAAGAGGGTTTTTGTGGGATTGAATGATGAGAGTTTTTAGCATTGACCTGTGTCTTAATTAATTAGCAATGGTGCGCACGGCGCACCCTACAATGTACGCTGTGTGAAGCTGGCAAGTACCCAATTGAAGTAGGGTGTGCCATGCGCACCAAAAATATGCTGCTGAGTGAATTAAAGGTTTTTATCAACAATATGGGTTGGTTGTCCGTCGATGCTAAACTGATTTTTTTCTTTCCAGTAATCTTTAATACCCTGTTCTCCTTTTTTGATTGAGTGATTGGTCAGCTGTTCTCTTTCTTCAACATAATCATAGAAGGGTACTGACATGCCGCAGGATGTTTGCACCAGATCAATGCTTAAATCAAAAATCTGTCTATATCCAGGGATGGGCTCAAATCTGGAAAATAATTTATTCCAGTCATTATCATTTTGATGTACGACTCTGGCATTTCCATACAGTCTCAGGATCATCGGGGATCCTTCAAAAGCAGTAAACATAATAGTCATGCGAGGATTCAACTGAACATGAGCAGAGGTTTCATTACCACTGCCTGTCATGTTTAACCAGATGATCCTGTTTTTATCAATGATCCTGAATGAGTCCATACCTTTTGGCGACAGGTTAACTCTGCCATCATTGGCTGCTGTAGCAACAAAAAATATTTTTTGTTCAGATATAAACTGTTGAAGTTTTGCTGATATTTCAGGATGTTGAGTTGCCATGTTTATACCTGCTTTTATTTGAATTTAAAATGTCTAACTTCGGTTAAACTATTTAAAATTATATGTTTAATCGGATTTAAACTTTTAGATGGTTTTACCAGGTCTGGTATCTGGATGACTGTTAGCCCAGCTGCTAGTGCTGATTTAACGCCATTTTCAGAATCCTCTAAAGCCAGGCAATTGCTAGCGTTGACTTGAAGTTTATCTACGGCTTTAAGGTAAATATCAGGTAAAGGTTTGCTGTTGTTTACCTGTTCACCTCCAATAACCGTGTTGAAATAATTTTTTAACCCAGCATTTTCTAGCTTCTGAAAAGCGAATTCAGTATGTGTTGATGTGGCGACTGCGACAGGTATTTGAAGTGTATTGATGTGTTTTAACAAATCAGTAACGCCCTCTTTTACCGGTATGGATTTAGTCTTAGTTTCGGCATGGTATCTTTCACGACATATACTCCAGAATTCATTGAAATCTACTTCATACCCAAGTCCTCCGGAAAGAATTTTTTTTGTAGACTCAGAATTGGTTCCAATGCACTGGATAAATAATTCTGTTTTATCACCTAAATCAAATTGTTGACAGGTCTGCTGAAAAGTCACTAAGCCGATTCTTTCGCTATCCAGTAGCAGGCCATCCATGTCGAATATTATGGCGTCAAAGTTTTTCACTTTAGCTAAGCCTTGAAAGTTATTGATTTATTTCTGGGGGAAATATTTATTTCACCTAATACAATGTCGGGATTACTTTGTAAAATATGAAGAACCGTTTCGGCAATATCCTGAGGTGTAATATAGTTGCTTGTATCTCCTCCCGGTTGAAAATTTTGATTATCAAAAAAAGGTGTTTTGACCATGCCGGGATTGATCAGGCTGACGTTAATACCATCTTTTGAGCAATCTTCTCTTAAGGCTAAAGCCAGTCCCCTGATTCCAAATTTAGCACTGCTGTAAAGTGTGCCCTTTTTCCCTGCATTGATGGCTGACTCTGAACCTATAAAAATTATTCGCCCGGATTTATTTTTGCGCATGGCCGGCACAATATGGTGAGAGATAACCAGAGCGCTGCTCAAGTTGCTTTTAATGTACTGATCAATCTGTTTTACCGAGAACTGTTCGATTGATCCAAATAAACCTGATCCTGCGCTATGAATGAAAAAATCTACATTATGATCTTTGATCAGTTTTTTAATTAACTCAGACGTTTTATTCAAGTCGGTTAAATCCTGGTTAAAGGATTCAAATAACTCATTTTGTATATCTGCCTTGCTGAAGTCACGTGCTATCCCGATGACCCTGCACTGCTGGACCAGTAATACCTGGGTGATGGCAAGTCCGATGCCGGAGCTTGCTCCGGTAATGAGAGCTGTTTTTCCTGAAAGGTTTTTCATTGGTTATCAGATGAAGCCTGAATTGGAATATTGCAGTTTATGCCACTTTCTTTACGTTTTTTTAGTATAGCTTTAGACCATTCCACTTCATTGTCATGTTTTATGAATGCTACCGGTAAATGTCTTACCAGTAAAAGAAGGTTGGCACTTTCCAGTTCTTCAGTTTTCCAGCTGTCATCATTTTCAGACAATGTGACTGTTTCAATGACCGCAATTTTTAATGCCGGGTTTCTAGCTTGAAGACGTTCCACTACACCCAGGAAATTACTGGAGTGAAATACTCCATTTAAATGCAGTACACGTCGTTGCGGATTTCTCTGAAGGTGGTTGTCAATGGATTCGGCCATGGTGTCATCACGCAGCACCTGAGCAGAATAACTTCGCTCTGACATCTTTTTCATCATGTCGCTCATTTTATTATCAGAAGTGCTGCCGTGTGATGCATTGTTTGTGATGAATGACATGAATTTCTGACGGTAGCTTCCATCGGATATATCAATATCTACGGCCACATTTTCACGATCTTCTGGTGTTAACGTCTGTAAATAATCCAGACCCAGTCGACCGACACAGACCACGCTACTCTTAGGAGCATTTGCAGCAACAACAGGAAGTTTATTGTGTTTAGAGAACTCTACCAGAGGTCGGTAAGACATCTGGTAATTATCCCAGGCTCTTGTCTTGCTGATCATGATTTTTTCACCAATTTCTCCTGCAAGGTAATCATCGACCGTAGATTGAGTATCACGTTCAAACTGTTCCAGGCTAAGACTCAGTTCAGGATTTAGGTTATACATGGCTTCGAAAATTTGCATTTGAGCCAGGTGTACGCCAGGGTGCGAATGCAGTTCCCCAAAGAAAACAACATCGTAATTAGATAGAAAATTTGCTACAGATTTAATACTCTGGTTGGCGTGAGGTTTGTCGGTGTTTATCCATCGATGCTGATAAAGGTTAGACATTTCCACACCTTGCTTGATGGGAAGAGTGCTACAGGCTGATAATAGAATGAGACTTATCAGTAGAAAAAGAGAACGGGGTAATCTAGTTTGAATCATACGAGCATAATGCCTTATCTGGAATTTAAAGTCGTGGGTGAATTTTATGTTTTTTAGTGTGATCTGGACGGTGTTACCATCGGTTCAACCTAGAAAAATCAGTTAAGTATGAAAAAGATGTGCAAGTTATTGGTTTGGCTAGCGTAATGAAAAAATATGCGGTCACCTTATTGGTGATGAGTACTTTTTCATATAGTTAGACGAACCAAGAACTTATGCATACTTTCGTAATTCAACTGATTTATCTAGGTTCAATAAGGGCTGGCCGTTTAGCTAAAGTGCCGCGCGGTGTTTTGTTTTTAAACATAGCTGTCATGGGTGAATGGCTAACGGACCAGCGACCTTTCAGTTTATTAGTTGCTTCGTTACCCGAGAAAGCAAGGTAACTGTATTTATGATAATGCGGTAATTTTCGGGCTAAATTTTCCAGAAAATTTGGTTGACCGGTCGCTATAAAAGACCGTGGATAATTCTTATGACGAAGAGTGAGTGCAACGGAATGATTAAACTCATCAATATGTGAGCCTCCAATTTTTAAATTACCGGGCTGATGAGTGACATTGTAATCTGAAAGAGTCAATACAGTTTCAGCAGCAAAGATATTTTTCCAGCCCAGTATTGTTACAGCCTGGTCTTCTGGCAGGGTGTTCAGTTCATCATCCCATTTAATAGTTACTTTTTCAGGCCCCATGTTGGATAAATTTAAGGCAAAGGTTTTCCAGGCGGTTTGCAGTGCAGAATCGGCAGAACGGGGAAGTACCACCAGCATTTCTTTAGAACCAAATAATTGAGTGAAAGCGGGTGGTGTCTCTTCAATCGCCAGTTTTCGAAACAGGTCAAACTCAGGATCTATGTCGAGTCGTAATGGATGAGTCTTGAAGCTCAGGGTAAATTGCTGTTTTTTCTGTGACATGAATACAAAGCTTTGGTGTGTTCTAGATTCACTATCCAGTGTCACGGCCATTGGAATTTTTAAATGATAAACATCATCTTGCTGCATTTGTTTTAATTCAAAATTAAGTTGAAACCCGTCTGTTGTTTTTATTACCTTGCTTTGACTTAGTATGAGTTCAGGAGCACCCGTTCTATTCACCCATTGATGAAAAAAGTGAGTTAAATCTTCTCCACTTTGCTGCTCAAATATTTTTTGCAGGTCGTCAAATGTTGTTACTTTAAATTTATGTTGAAGGTAAAGCTGTCGCAGAGACTTAATGAATAGTTCATCTCCAATCTGCTGTCTTAACATGTTGAATAGCATTAAGGTTTTACCGTAGCCAACTGCTGCTGAAGCAGAGCTGTGCCTTCCTCGAAACTGGGTCAAGGGAAAATCACTGCTTTTGGCCGCGTAATCGTTATATTTCTGTAGACTTTGTAAACGGTAACTGGCGGCTTTGCCATGCTGCTGTTTGATCAGGTGGTCTGCCAGGTAAGCAGTTAAACCTTCACTCCAGTTGCCCGAGCGAAAATCAACATACACGCCATTGCCCCACCAGTTATGTAGAATTTCATGGGGATAAGAAGAGTACAGGATAAAGGGTAATCGAATGACACGGGAGCCTAGTAAGGTAAAAGAAGGCATGCCATAACCTGTCTCCCAGAAATTTTCCACCAGGGCAAATTTAGAATATAGATAGGGGCCAAGCAAGGTTTCATACATGCTGATGTAATCTATAGTTGCTTCCAGGTATTTCCCGGCCAGTTTCTTATCAGGCTGGCGTAGAAAAACCTGGGCCTTAATATTATTTGCATCACGATTGTATTCAGTAAATTTGGCAGCAACTAGATAGATTTCTTCCTGAGGAGATGACGACTCCCATTTTTCTACTGAGGAACCTTTTATATTGTTTAGTTGTGTATGTTTGCCCTGACTAATTACTTTCCAGCCGATGGGGGACTCAACAGTCAGGCTAAAACGTAAATAGGGATATTTTCCGAATTGTGCAAACCAGAATGAATTTCCCGACAGGTAAACGCCCCGGGCTGATATCAGGCCAGATGTGCTTTGCATACCTCCTGCTCTTTGTCTGCCATGGCCTTCTAGTGGATGATGAATCTCTCCCTCGTATGTAAGCGTAAAACTATTGAGGTTTTTGGGTAGCAATAGTTTGTATTGTTGTAGATCTTCTCCTGCTGGCTCCATAGTGATTAACTTAATGCTGTCATTGAGAATTTGTGGATGCAGGCCTTTATGCAAGCTAAAAAATAATTCTGCTGGAGAGTTTGCAGGCAGGATGATTTTATCTTCAACATATAATCGATGTTCTTCAGGATTAAGTCGCACCGATAACTGGTGTTCAATAGCAGACTCTACTGCGTACGTTAATGCAGGGAATATGATGATGAAACTAAGTAAAGCCAGTCGAATACAAAGAAGAGTAGAGCCTGATTTAATCTGTTTCATGTTGGTTGTTATCCAGTGCTACCTTGTAAGTTTTGGGCGAATTCAGAAATATTCTTCATATTACCTGAAATAAAATTACTGATTTTTTCCTTGCTTCGGGTTGGTGCTGTTTCACTGTTGTCGCTGATAATTTTTATACTTTGACACTGTTCCGGGGGTGATAGCTTGCTGGTTATTTTAAAAAAAGCATGAGCTTCCATGTCAAATAGATAATCATCATTATAATCTGTATTTTCCCGAAGAATGCTGATAATAGATTTTGATTCGAAATGGTGTTTAATTTCAGTCTGGGTTTCTAAAATTTCTGTATTACCGCTTAAAGAAGCCTGTTTGATCAATACGGCTGTTCCAACAGGTAGACTCTTGTGCCCGGCAATACCAAGATTTATCCAGCTTATTTTGTGCTGCTGTTGGAATAGATTATTGCCCCACTGTATTGCCCGAATCATTTTGTTTGCACCCATGCCGCTCACTATGCAGCTTATGTTGTTATTGCTGTACAGGTCAAAGTCTGTCTTAACTGGATTTTTTTTCAGTCGATAAAAATCGATGACTGGTTTGGCTTCGCAATGCAGGGCGCACATCCAGATTAGCATTGTAGTTGCTCGTAGTGATCAAGCAGAGGCTGAAACTCCTGTAATAACTGCAGGTTTTTATGTTTGTGTGCACCCTTGATTAATATGCGTAGCTTTTTTAATAAAACTTTTAAAGCCTGTTCTTGTTGTGATGTCTGTAAGGTAGGCAATGCCATTAATTGATGTAAAGCACGAATACGAAAACGATCCATACCCCAGAATTTTCTGGATAACTGATCTTCATGCCCTCCATATTTTTTAATCAATGGTTTATCAATATAAAAAACGGGGAAGCGATGGCACAGGCGTAACCAAAAATCATAATCTTCACAGGCCGGGAGATCTTCATTGAATAAACCTATCTGTTCAAAAATTGAGCGATGTATAACTACAGCTGAAGGTGAGATTACACACAGTGGCAGGCATTGCTCAAAAATCATACCGCCATATTTGGCATGTTTGTTCATCTGGTTAACCCGGGTGCCGTTGCGTATCCAAATTTCATCGGAATGAAACAGTATTTCTTCGGGATTATTTAACTGTTGCTGCCGGATGTTAGCCAGTTTTTCGGGTAACCATTCATCATCAGAATCAAGCAGGGCAAGCCATTCAAATTGCGCATTTTTAATGCCAGTATTTCTGGCATGGCTGACCCCCCGATTGGTCTGTTGAATAAGTTTAACGGAGGGGAATTTCTGACGAACTATATCTGATGTGTTATCGCTTGATCCATCATCCACAACGATGACTTCATCTGCTTTAGAGCTTTGATTGAGTACCGAATTCAGTGCCCTGATCAGGGTTCTTTCCCTGTTGAAGCTGGGAATGATGACACTGATTTGCATAAATAGAGCTTAAGTTTTGGGTGGTTGACTAAACTGTGAGCCGGGTAAAACACTGATGCTGGAACCATCCGGATCATGGATTTTGTTTTTACCTTCTTTTTCAACTTCATCGATACGAATAATGGAGTGATGAGGTACGTAAGTATTTTTTACATCGCCAAACTCAGATTTTAGTTTTTCTTCTGCCGGGTCTACCAGCAGTTTAGAGCGTTCACCAAAAATGATATCGCCTATTTCAATAAAACCCAGCATGGAAGCCTGGCCCACTTCACGTGCATACAGTTCATAGACCTTGTTCTGGTTCATGAATAACACTCGAAATATACTTTTACTTTTTTTAGTCACTCTATTCAGTCTCCACCAGATCGTTCAGTTCATCTTCCATGTGCATTTCAGTGAGTTCGGTAAAACCACCGATCCATTTTCCATCGATCAGAAATTGTGGAACCATGCGGGCTCCATTAGTCAGTTCAGAGAAGCGACGATGTTCGGATGAATCCAGATCCAGTCGAATTTCATCGTAAGGAATAGTCCACTTCTGCAGTAATTTTTTACTTTTTTCGCACATAGGGCAAGTGCCTGTGCTGTAAATTGTTAAACGTGACATTCTAGAAGAGTTGTAATTGTTAAAAAGGGAATTCTAACAGATAGCTATCTGTTAGAGTATGACGGACATATAAAGAAAAGCTTGTTCATTTGACAGGACACGGAGGCACACAGAGGATAAAACATGACAGAATTACTGACTTCGGCATTAACCAGCCTGCAAACACAATTAGAAACCATCATTGTTGGGCAAAAGTCATTGCTTGAAAGAATGGTTATTGCGACTCTTGCGGGTGGCCATGTCTTGCTGGAAGGACCTCCGGGGCTGGCTAAGACCACTGCTGTGCATGCACTGGCGACAGGCATCGATGCTGATTACCACCGTATTCAGTTTACCCCCGATCTGATGCCTTCAGATCTGACTGGCAGTGAAATTTATCAACCTGAAAATGGAAGTTTCAGTTTTAACCCTGGGCCAGTATTTAATCAGATTGTGCTCGCAGATGAATTAAATCGAGCACCTCCCAAGGTTCAGTCGGCCTTGTTAGAAGCGATGGCTGAGCAGCAGGTTAGCGTGGGGAACCATACTCATGCTCTACCAGAATTTTTCATGGTGCTGGCTACGCAGAATCCATTGGAACAATTTGGAACCTACCCTTTACCAGAAGCCCTGCTTGATCGCTTTCTGTTCAAATGCCTGCTGGATTACCCCGGCCTTGAAGAGGAAATAGAAATTTCACGGCGTGCTCGTCAGGATGACAAAGGGCATCTGGAGGCATCTGTTATTGCTCAAATGAAACCTGCCGATATATTAGCGTTACGAAGGCTTGTTAATGAAGTTCATGTTGAGCCAGGTATCGAAAGCTATGCGGTGAGGCTGGTTGCAGCCACAAGAAACCTGAAAAATTATCATGATAGCTGGGCAGGGCTGGTAAAAACCGGTGCTTCACCCCGGGGTTCTATAGCTTTGTTGCGAGCGGCCATGTCTCGTGCACTTTTGATGAAGCGGGATTACGTGATACCAGAAGACATAAATGAGTTAGCCGTGGATGTTTTGCGCCATAGATTGATACTGGATTTATCTGCTGAAGCTGAAGGCGTTTCTGCCGATGATATTATCCGACATTTACTGAATGTTATAGATGCACCTTGAGAATATCGCCAGCATGACTTCTGACCTTGATGCTGTTTATAAAAGTGTATTGCAGTGGTTATGTAAATTATTGGGTAAGCAAAACATTGAAGTAAATAAACCTTTAATTTCCAAAGATGAAATTAATCAACTGATAGCGACGGCAGGTAAGTCGAAGAAAGTACAGCAATTAAACAGTAACCAGATGGCTAAGTTTGGAGACCAGGATTCAACGGTCATTGGCGGTGGGCTGGACTTTGCTGACAGGCGTGTTTATGTTTCGGGTGATGATCCCCGTTATATAGACTGGAAAGCCAGTGCTCGAAGTCAGCAAACTCTGTTGAAAAATTATTTTAGCGAGGTGAACACTGCTGCCTGTATTGTGATTGATCGAAGTTCCAGCATGGCTTTTGGGACTAAAAAGCGGCTTAAAATTACTCAGGCCATTCGAGTTGCCGTTACACTGGGAACCCGAATTCTGCGTGGAGGGCAAACTTTAGCCTGTCTGGTGCTGGATTCTTCCAGGTTTTGGCAACCTGCTCATAGTAACCTGGCAAATTTTCGTAAAACAATTGAATATGCTGCACGTGCTTATTTACCCCCTGAACAATATGAATCGGATTTTTACTGCAGCAACATCAGTGATTGTTTGAACAACCACTTACCCTCTGGAAGCCGTGTCATCATTGTTTCTGATTTTTTTCAATTGGACTTTAATGGACGGAAATCATTGCAACAGCTTAACTATCATTATGAGTTGTCTGCTATACAAATCATCGACCAGTCTGAAATGGCTTTGCCCTCAGGAAATAATACTTCTTTACACTACAAAGGGAAAGTAGTACAGGGTTTAGATAATCCAGAGGCAGCCAAAAAATTTAACCAGGAATTACAACAGAAAATGCAACAACAGGAAGACTGGTTTAAAACAAATGGCATTCACTTTTTACGTTTGCAAAGCCATGATGATCTGGAAAAAATAGCAGGTGAATTCTGATGAGTGATAACTCTTCACAGGGTATGGTAGATTTAATGGTGCTGAATGTTTCGCCGCATGTAGAACTGTTTTTACCCTTATTGGTTCTCGGAGGTTTGTTGTCTGCATTAGCTATTATTTTGTTGATTCGTTATCACAATCAACCGTCTCGTAAACTCTGCAGGCAGTTACTGGCTCAACAACTGTCGGCCAGACAAGCTGCTCATCAAATTGCTCAATTAACTGAATTAGATCCGGGCCAAAAGGAACAGCTTGAAAAAATTCGTTTTGGCAAAGCGGAACCCACTTCGAAGCAGGTTCTGAGTTTTATGCGGAAAATTCATATTTAACATGCTGGAAAATTTTCACTTTTTACAGCCCCTATGGATTATCGGTTTGGTATTACCTTTGTTATGGTTGCTGTTTGCCAAAAAGAAACAACTGGTTCTACCAAAGTTGATACGTCAGGGAAAGGTTCGCTATCCAGCACTTGAATTGATAGCTTTTGAAACTCATGATAAATATAACTCTTCAAGTTTTTCGCGCTCAAATTTTACGCCGGTTATATTTTTAACGATGTTAGTATTGAGCCTAATGCAACCGGTAAAATATGGCCAGACATTACCTGCTGATGCGGAACCCGATCCGGTTGATCTTATCCTGGTGGTCAATACCAGTGTTAGCATGACCTTGAAAGATTATATGCTTGATGGGCAGCAGCTTGATCGAATGGCTATGACCCGATTATCATTGCTGAAGCTTGTTAGCGAGTTTAAGGGGCAGCACATTTCTATGGTAATTTTAGGGCGTCCTTCGTCAATTTGGTTGCCTTTAACGACCGATTTTTCGCTGGTTAAAAAAATGATTGAACGAATTAAAACAACACTGGGTGGGCGCAGTAGTGATATTGCTGAAACTTTGACATTGATACAAAAACAGTTTTCGGTTGAAAATCCTAAATCGCTAATAAGTCCCGGTAATACTTCTTCACAAAAAATAGTGATGTTAGCCAGTGATGGTTATGAGCAATTAGGGGCATTGTCACCGGAGTCTGCTGTAAAGCAGTTATTACAGAATGGTTTTAATTTACACGCTTTAGCCATAGGCTCTGTCAAACAACCTGAATTCTCACTGGGAAAAGGACATTTAATTTATCAGCCTGTAGATCTGAACCTGATGAGTCGGCTGGCTGAAATTGGACATGGAAATATGGAGCATGTTAAGAACCTTACTGCCATAGATCGAGTTATTGAAAATTTAGAATCCCCTGCTATTGAAAAAATTGTTGAAAATAGAAAGCTGATCATTTCGCTGTATCAATATCCATTAACTCTGGCACTTATATTATTGTTGATAATGCTGTTGCCAATGTCTTTGACAGGTTTTCCCGGTAGGAGGGCAAGGTTTTGAGCCTGTCTGACTTATATTGGCGTGAGCCGTTATGGTTGGTAATGATTTTACTGCCACTGTTAATACTGTCTATAAACAGATTATGGCAGCGCCGACAGTTGATGTTATTCGCTGACGATAATCTAACACCCTGGTTAAGAGTTGCAGGGAATAATCGATCTAAACGTTTACCCATGTTGAGTCTGTTAATTTGTTGGATTTTTTTATGTGTCGCTACAGCAGGCCCTCGATCAATTAAGCACTTACCTGAAAAGTTTCAGGCCGAACCTTCTACGTTAATTGTGATAGTAGATTTATCAGCGTCGATGAATGCTCGTGATTCTCGTCCAGATCGACGTAGTGCCGCTCAGTTGTTATTAAAAAAATGGCTGTTAAAAAAAACTGAAACACTGGCTGTCGGAATCGTATTGTTTGCCGGGCATGCTGTTGAACTTCTTCCAGTGACAACCGACACAGTAGTCATTTCTCACTTTATTAATAGTCTGTCAGATATTCGCTTGCCCACTGCGGGAAATGATTTATCGGCCTCACTCAAACTGGCTGAAATTTCACTTTCTTTAACTAAAAGTCATCGTCGATTACTGGTATTAACGGATGGTGATATTGAATTGATTGAACAGCAAAAAGTGTCTAGGGTTTTTTCTGATGACTGGGCTAATTTAAAAATTCAAACAAGTTTTATAGGTATTGGTGAAGCAAAGCCCGTTACAGTTCCAAATGGTTTAAATGGGCTGGTTGAGTTACAGGGACGTCCTGTTTTAAGCCGACTTGAAGCTCAGTGGCTAAAGACTTTAGCTGAAAAACCATCCAATAACTATTTGCACTACCAGCAGGCAAGCCGTCAGGATCTGGAAACCATTTTAGATATTCCACCACTCAGGATTAGCCGGGATACCCAGCAACAGGTTATCTGGTTTGAATGGTTTCCTCTACCATTATGTACGGGTCTATTCATGTTATTTTTGAGTATGTTGTTAAATACTGGTGAGTCAGGTAAATCTAGGCCAGAGTCGAATGTATTGCCTGTTGTCATGGTTCTATTTTTGCTGACTGGTTACTGTTTAATTGAGCCTGTAGCCTATGCTGATGATCAGGCAGATTTTGCACTGGCCCAGCAGGCACTTGATCAAAAAAAATATCGCCAGGCTTCAATATTGTTCAGTCAGTTGGACACTGTTGAATCCTATTTTGGAGAAGGCATTGCCTGTTATCGACTAAAAGATTATGGCTGTTCGAAACAGGCTTTCTCTTCAGCTGCCTGGTCAACTTCTAATAGCGATATCCGTGCTAAAGCTGTCTTTAACCTGGCCAACAGTTATTTCTTTGACGGTGATTATGATCAGGCTGTCACGCTTTATCGAGATGCTGAATTACTCGGAATAGAAAGTGAGTTAATTGCACTCAACATGTCTTATGCTAAAAGTATGCAGGCTGCTATTCAGAGGCATATCAAACATATAAAACAGAGTTACAAAAGAGCGTTATGGAAAGCTGCGACCACCGGAAAAAGAGCTCCTTCCCTGAGTGAATTTGTAATTAATAATGATGATTTTTCATTATTGGATACTGAATTAAACTCTCAACAATCTTTATATCAACCTCCGATTGAAAGAATTCAGTTTGAGCTCATGCAGAAACTGGGCTTAAACAAAGAAAGTAATTCTGGGTTGACAGCTGGAAGATGGATTGAAACTGACAGGGTATTACCTCAGAGTACTGCAAAAATGCTCAATCGTTTATTCGAAATGGAACTGGGTATTAATGGTACAGTGAAACAACCACGGATTGTTGAGGGTAAGCGAAAATGGTAGGAGGTAATTATCATTTTATATTAAATTTTATGTTGATTACCCTGTTGCTATTCGTAAGTAAATCTGTCAATTCGGCTGACTTAAACGTGCAGCTGAATAAAAATGAAACTGAAATGGGTAAGTTTATTGTAGCCATGATCAGTTATCAGGGAGAAAAAAATCCTGGCTTGCCCGACTTATCGGACTGGGAAGGAAAATTCTATGTCGATGTTCAGGGGAATGAATCGTTTGAGCTACCTGATGGGCAACTGCAAAGTGAAACTCGTGTTCGCCTTTATCCACGTGTCAGTGGGAACCTTTCATTGGCATCGTTGGCGCTAGGGGGAGCAATAGCCAAATCTCAACAGCTTATAGTTAAACCTTTAATCCGGAATGATATAGATTCGACTCCAATTATTCGACCTTTGCAGGCTGATTACTGGGCTGATCAGGCAATAATGATACAAGTTGATGTTTCTCTGTATGAGAAACGAAATAATGTTGTTGTTAATGACTTTGAAATTGATGGGTTTGTTGTTCGATCATTAAAACCACAGCGTATAAACGCGGAAGCAGGTGATGTGATTCGTTTACAGTGGATGTTGTTAACCCCCAGTCCGGGACATTATGAAATTGAGCTGCCTTCAATTCAACAGCGGGGACGCAGCAGGTTTCGTTTTTATCTGCCAAAGTTAAAACTTTCTATCAAGCCAATACCTGCTTATCTGCCAGCAACTGTTCCTGTTGGGAGGCATAGTGTTAATAGTGATCTTGTTTATTCTAAAAATATGCCTGCTAGCTGGCTTTTGAGGATAGAGAATAAAGGTCGTATACCAGCCCAGGTTGAAGGGTTACAGGATTTTTTTGAGCAGAAGGGAATAGCTTCAGATGATGTTAATATTGATCATCAGATAGATGATCGTTCTTCAAAGGTAGTCCAGCTTTATGAAATTAAAATACCCAACTGGAATTTATGGTCTGCTAATGAAGTGAATCTGGCTTATTTTAATACCGCCACAGGTCGTTTGGAGTTCCTTGAGCATACCTTACCCAGGTTCTGGAACATCCCTAAATATGCCCAACATGGTTTAATCTATTTACTAATGTTGATCTTTTTTTATGTTGCTAATCGAATCGATAAATTTGCTCAAAATGTACGTGACTGGCGAAAATTTCGAATGCTGCTCCAGCAGTCATCGACTGGGAACCAGTTAAGAGAGGGACTGCTGAATAATGTATCTTTTAAACACCTAACTGAGTGGGCAGACTATTTTCATGGAAGCTTTCCTAAGCAAATAGCTTTAGATTTGAATGAGCTCTGTTTTGATCGTGAAAGTCAGATCAAAGTAGATGATATTAAAAACCAGTGTTTAGAGTATTTTACTTATAATCAATCGAATATTTATATAAAACAATCTTAAAGGGCTGTTATAAAAGGCGAACTTTGTCTGTTTTTCTTAAGTTCTTGATGCATGTCTATGTATGGATATGTTAGTAATTGTGAAATAGGTTGTATTATGGTAAATCATAGCCTGTATCTCCCTTTCTTTATCTATAATTATAAATCATTGAAAGTAAGGTGAGTATCAAACCATTTTTATTTGCCTCTTAACGGAATAGCAGAGAATGAAAGTAAAAAATAGAGTTATCAGTTCTTATATAACCGCATTTTTCAGTGTATTGATTTTTCTCCTGCCCGGGTATGTATTAGCCAGCGATGTAGCAGGAAGAATTGTTTCTCTTTACGGTGATGTCTGGGTTTCTACTGGGCCCCAAAACCCCTGGAGAAAAATATCTGAATCTCAGAATTTGTACATTGGTTCTACAGTTAAAACAGGCCGGTTAAGTGGTGTAAATATGAGGATGGAAGATGAGTCCTTAATTCGCTTGTCTCAGACCTCGGAATTTAAGGTTGAAGGTGTCCGTATATCTTCTTTCTGGAGAAGAGCGACTTCGCTGGTTTCCGGGCTAAATAGAGGTGTTAAATCAACTTACCGTCTGTTAACCGGTAAGCTTTGGGGTAGAAACAATAACAGGCGCCTCAATTCAAAAGTTATTACTACTACTGCCACCATTGGAATTCGTGGAACTGAGTACTCCATCGAAGCTAATGAGGAATTTAGCAGCGTTACTATCATGGAAGGTGTTGTTCTAGCTGAAAATGAACAGGGTCAAATCACCATAAATAGTGGTGAACAAGCCATAACCAGGGCTGGGCAGGCACCTCAAAAATCAACAATTGTTCAAACGGGTGAATCGGTCCAATGGACTGTTCAGGTACCCGAACTAATTGACTTACATTTGTACTTGAAGAGAAGTGTGAGTGATAAACGTGTTACTGCACAGATTTATGATGCCTATCAAGATACTCAGCTATCCAGTGCTCAAAATTTAGTCAACGAAGAGTTGATCAAAAATCCTGATAACACCGATTTAAATATTGTAAATGCATGGTTAAATATTAAAGCGGGAGAAACTCGGACAGCCTATCAGCAGCTTTCAAAACTGAGTTCAAATGATAGCGCTTTACTGGAAATGAAAGCCTTTAGTGCTTTTTTGATCGGAAAACTTGAAGAAGCAAACAGGATTATTGCTCAATTGAAAAAGCAGGATAGCCTTTCAGACATGGGCTGGGTAGTGAGCGGGTATTTATCTCAGGCAAATTATGACCTGCCAGCTGCTAAAAAAGCCTATGAAATGGCTCTGGAAAAAAACACCAAAAATCAACTGGCCCGTGTTCAGTTAGCGACTTTATATTTTGGCAGTGAACAGGAGCAGAGGGCACTGAATCTTGTACATACATCATTAAGAGCTCGCCCGGGATTTCTGCCAGCGACCAATTTAAAAGGTTTTATTCAGCTATCTCAAAATGAAATATCAACCGCTATAAAAACCTGGCAACAAGCTGAGTCAACAGGCAACGCTAATGCCGAAACATATTTTGGCCTGAGTCTGGCTTATATGCGTAAAGGGAAAGTAGAAGAGGCCATGCAAAGTATTGCCACAGCAGTGTTGTTAGATCCTCAGCGATCAATGTATCTAAGTTACTGGGGCAAAATGCTGAACCAGATTGGGCGAAATGATAAAGCACTAACCGTACTTGATAGTGCTATCAGGCTGGATAAAAATGACCCAACACCATTGCTATACAAAGCTATTATTCTTCGAGATTTAAACCGTCCGGGCGAAGCTATAAAGAATATTCAGGCAGCTGTGAATTTAAATGATAATAAAGGCGTTTATCGCTCCCGGTCGCTGTTGGATAAGGATTTAGCGGTTCAGAATGTTGATTTATCTCGATTATTTACACAGCTTGGTCTAGGTGAGTGGGCTCATAAAAAGGCCATGGATTCTATTAAACTGGATTTTACTAATTCGGCTGCGCATATATCTAATGCAGGGGCTTATGCAGAAATGAGTGACCGAGGTTTTGCTCTTCAAAGTGAAGCTTTGTTATCCCGCCTCATGCAACCTGCCAATATTAATTCTTTTGCCAGTTATCTGGGACACACCAGTTTGTATGACCTGCCAGGTAATGAATTTAATCTGGCTGTGGGTGTAGGGAACCATGCTCAAAAGAATTTAAGTTTAATTACTGCAGGTGCAAACCCTGCAAAACAGATGGCATGGAGTTTAGTAGCTCAACATGAAGGTAATGACGGTTGGCGAGATAATAATGGTGATACTTTTGATAACCTTTCAATGATAGGTAAATGGCAACCGGATCAAAAAAATAATGTGACTGTTTCTATCTCGACCTTTGAGTCTGAAATGCTTGATGATGTTTACCCTCGTTATGAAATAAATTCACTACCAGATGAAGAATCAATTGTAGAAGATAGCATTCTAGAGTTAGGGGTAGGTTTGCACCATAAAGTAAATAACCACCACGATCTACTGGCGTACTTTACTATTTTGGAGAGAACCTATGACCAAATTGATGGTTATGAGGAAGATATTCCTGTTGGAACGGATATTTTACTTCGTAAAGGTTTTGATGATTTCTATTTTGAACGCCCTTATTCTCATTTACAGTTACAGGGTTTATACCGATACAATAATCATCAGTTATTTTATGGGCTTATGGCTTTAAAAGGAGAAATGGTTTCTGAGTTGGACGACAACTTTAAACTACTGGATCCTTTTAATAATGTTATCAGTGAAACAGTTTTTTCAAGTTCTTATGATTTAGATGTTTCTTTCACGAGTCTGTATGTGCAGGATAGCTGGAAAATCACTCCCACAATACAGCTGGATATTGCTGCTTATTTTGAGGAAATGGAAAATTCTAACCCCAGAACAGGCACGGAATGGACTCAAGAAGAGACCACCGGTCGCTTGGGACTTATCTGGAATATGAACAAAAATCATATATTTAGACTTGCATCTTTTGAAACTTTGCTGCCATTTGTTTCATCAAGACTGGATCCTACAGATATTGCGGGTATCCCTATTTTTAGAAATACGTTTGAAGGAAGCTTAATTTCAGAGTCCGATTTGGTTTGGGATTTTGAATGGGGGAATGGTCTGATTTCTACTACTTTTTATAGAGTGGAAGGGTTTACTACTGGAGCTGAGTTCATGGGTGGGAAACTGGTGAAGGAAGTTGCAGAAAGTAAGCAAGAGGGTTTTTCAATTTCTTTCAATAGTTTACTTGGTTTAACTACAGGACTTGCCTTTAAGTTATCTGACTTTGAAGTGGAGAGTGAAGCTTTACCCAGCTATGACCGAGAAGAAACAAATGCCGTTCTGGGTGTCAGTCATATGCACACTAGTGGTTTAGTTGCTTCTATTAAGCAGGTTCATAGAAATATTACTTTTGATTCTAATCGAGGAGATGAAGCAATTAATGTTACTAATTTATCTTTAAGTTATGACTTCTCTAATAAAACACAGCTTGTAGAGTTTGAAGTAAGTAATTTATTTGATGAAGCATTTAACTGGGTAACAGATGAGTTTACTACTTCAGGTATAGCACCTGAACGATTGTTTACTTTAAAATATACGGTCAGTTTTTGAAATAGTGAATAACACAAATTCAGCTGATCTATCTATGATAATTTCTATATTTAAATTTGGTTTACGAAGAATATATACCATTTGTTAAAAGAGGAGTATTTAACATGTTTAAGGAAATTAAGCTATTGAAGGCTTTTATAACTTCGACTTTTAGCGTTGTAGTATTAGGGGGGATGGCTTTTAATTCAGGCTTTGCAGCTACACCTGGACTACCTTTCACGGAAGACTTTAGTGATGAAAATTTAAAAAAGGCCACTACCACTGCAGATTGGTCTATTGCAACTAATACTGCTCAAATCAATTCTCGAAATGCGGTTTCATCTGGCCTGAATTCCAATGATGTTTCATCATACGATATTTCGGATGAAAATAAATTATCCTGGAATATAAAATCTGCTGACTTAAATGGGGACGGATATCCTGATGTGATTCAGGCGCATCGCTCAAATGCTACCCCGGGGTATCTGGGTGTGTCTATACATATGCATAATAATGATTCAGTTGGTTTTTACCCACAGGGCATACCCTTGGAGGACTATACAGCTTCATCCCATAATATACTGGTAAATGATATTGATGTCGGTGATGTTGATCAGGATGGTGATATTGATATTGTGGTTGCCCTGAAGGCGCTACCCGGTAGTACTTTTCCTTCTGAGCAGGTAGGACCTAGTCTTCTCTATCTCAATGATGGATCTCAAACAGCCTTTTCAGGTGTAGAACCACTGCAAATTTCTCCACAGAATGAACCAACTACCTCGATCAGGCTGGTTGATCTTAACTGTGATGGTTATCTGGATGTAATAGCTGGAAATGGTAGAGACTGGAGAAATAATACCTATTATGGTAATCGTTTTTACCTGAGTGAAGGTGGCACCACATTATTTTCTAACCTGGTTACGGGTACGCTGATTTCTACTGATACTGATGATACGACTTCTATTGGTGTGGCTTATATTAATGATGATGCTTTTCCGGATTTGGTGGCTCTTAATTCGAGTGTGAGTAAAACATATCTTCACTCTGGAGATTGTAATGCGCCTTTTAGTGCCGCTACGTTGGGTACTGCAATAGGAGTTAGTAATACAGCTGGAGAAGATCTGGATTTGGGTGATATTAATAATGATGGATTAATCGATGCTGTTTATAGCCTGAACGGTATAAATAAGTATGTTTTAAATACAGGCTCCGGGTTTGATGCAGCTGCTACACCACAATCAATAGGAAGTGATGACGAAGACTCTCAAAGTATACGATTAGCAGATCTGGATTCTGATGGTGACCTTGATGTGCTAACTGCAAATTATGGCTCAAGGGATGTTGTTTATTTGAATTCGGGCACAAATATCCCGTTTGACAGCTCAACGCCTACAATATTTCTATCAAATGATACTTTAAATTCTACCGGTATTGATGTTATGGATCATGATCTGGACGGTAACTTTGATGCAGTGGTCAGTATTCAGGGATTGAATCGAATTTACATCAATGGCTCGACAGGTGAATTATTTTCTGATTTGAATGCTACTGATATAGGTCAGGAAAGTTCCAAATCATGGACTTTTGATTATGCGGATATTGATAATGATGGTGACCTCGATTTAGTTGCTGCTGATAATTGGACTGACGAGATGCTTATCTATTTCAATGATGGAAGTGATGACCCTTTTTCGTCCTATATTAATGCTCCAGCCTTTCCTGTTTTAGATCCGGCGGGTTCAACAATTGATAGTATTGTGCTTGAAGATATTAATGGTGATGGTCTGGTTGATATTCTGGTTGGAACCCGGCAATACCCGATATCAAATGCAACCCTGTTTACAAACTCAGGTACTTATCCTTATTTTTCTGGCACCGGGACGGTGGTAGCGACTGCTGATAGAGGCGATAGTAATATTTACACCCAGGTTTATACCTCAGATTTTGCTGTTGGAGATATTGATCATGATGGTGATAAAGATGTCGTGATAGGCACTTATCACAGAGACATGATATTAGTGAATAACGGTACTGCTGCCCCCTTTAGTGATGCCAATCAGGTGATATTACCTACTGTAGATGGAACGGATAGTTTACAGCTGGGAGATATGAATAATGATGGTTTACTGGATTTGGTTGTTGGTAATGGTACCTCTGTTTCCCCGTCTACCACTAAAAATTATTATTATAACCCGTGGTGCATTTAGGAATTAAGTAAAAAATGTAAGTTACTCATCCTCATAAAGAGATTATCATTAGTTTTCGACAAAAAATGGTAACAAAATGAGTAACTTACAAAGTGTTTATAGCAAAATATTAGTTTTATTGCACGAAATAGAGCGTGAAGATAACTTTTTAAATCAGATTCGTTTACCGATGTTGTCTGATAAAGAGCTCATGGCTTTAAGCCTGGCTGCTGAAAGTCTCGGTATTGATTCAGAGCACTTTTTATTTAAGCAGTTACCCGAGGAGATAGAAGGTAGAATAGAACGCTCTGTTTACAACCGAAGGGTTAGACGATTAAGCTTTAAACTTGAGGAAATAAGGCAAAAAATGGCACAACAAATAAGTCCAAACAGTGATCTTTATATCGTTGATAGTATGCCCCTTGAAGTTTGTAAATTTAGTCGGGCTAAACGCAGTAAAATTTGTAGTGAGGCTGAGAATAGCAGCCCTGATTATGGTTTTTGTGCCGCACAAAATTTTAGTTATTATGGATACAAGCTTCATGCTGTTTGCACACCGGAAGGTGTTATTAAAATGTTTGATATATCAAAGGCTTCCAAGCATGATATACATTACTTGAATGATATACAGGATGAGTTAAAGCACTGTGTACTCGTTGGAGATAAGGGCTATTTGAGTCAGCAATGGCAAAGTGATTTATTTCAACAATCTGAGATTGATTTAAAAACACCGATGCGTAAAAATCAGTTAAATTATGAAGAGTTTCCAGAGCATTTTAGGAAGTCGAGAAAACGTATTGAAACTTTATTTTCTCAGCTGTGCGATCAATTCATGATTCGAAGAAATTATGCAAAATCATTTGCTGGTATTGCACGAAGAGTGATAACTAAAATAACATCGCTCACGTTGATTCAATGGGTGAACCAACGTGAAGGCAATAAGCTGAACAATTTAAAAATTGTTATTTCCTAAATGCACCACGGGTTATTATATTAATAATGGAACAGGCAATCCTTTTAATACGGCTATTCAGCTGGGGAGCCAGTCCAATCAAACTGAAAAGGTAGTGCTGGTTGATTTGAATCGGGATGGTTTTCTGGATGTACTTTTAGCTAATGGTAACTCCTTTGGAGCAGGTGCTTTAAACAGGGTCTTTTTTAATGACGGGATAGGAGACCCGTTTGACACTGCCATAGTATTTGATTTAAGTGCTGACAACCTTCCAACAACGGATATGGTTATTGGGGATATCGATCATGACGGGAAACTCGATATTCTGACCAGTCAGAATTATGGTGAACGATTACGAATGTATGAATATACCGTTGGCTCAAATCCTGCGAATATGACCGGGAAGGATATTTCCCAGGACAGTTATTCAGCCTGGAACCTGGCACTTGCCGATTTTGACGGGGATGGAGATGACGATATTGTTGTAGGAGTGGAAGGTGTTAACAGACTTTACAAAAATGACGCTGCATTTGAAGCCTATAACTCTGTCAAAATTAGCAGTATGGGATCCGCTGCACTCAGTACGCTATCGGTGAAACTGGGCGATATGGATAATGATGGGGATTTGGATGCGGTATTAGGGAATTATACTGGATCATTTTCCAACAAAGTGCAGCTGAATAATGGAACAGATGACCCCTTTAATCCCCTGATTGAACAAGATATTGGAGTTATTACAGATCAGGCGGGAGGCGTAGCTATCGGGGATATAAATAACGATGGTTGGCTTGATGTCGTTTCAGGAAATTATAATGTTTCTTCAAAAGTTTATTTGAATGATGGTAATGGTGATTTATTTGATGGGATTGCAACCCAGAATATAGGTAGCGAGACTAATGTCTGGGATATAAGACTTGCTGACATGAATAATGATGGCCTTCTAGACGTTGTCACCGGTAACTTTTCTTCAAGCAAGGAAAATTACGTGTATTTGAACACGGGCAACCCCTTACTGCATTTTAATGCATTCACCCGTATTGACACGCTTGATGGAGATAATACTTTTACCACTCGAGCGATAGAAGTAGCCGATATCGATAATGATGGTGATATTGATATCGTAATTGCCAATGACGATGGCAATGCGAAAGAAAATTATGTTTACCTGAATAATGGATCTGGAACAACATATACCCGTCGCCTGCTCAGTAGTGCTGAAGCTACTCCTGATGCAGATGGAAGCTCGGGTATTGCTATTGGTGATGTTGATGGTGACGGTTTGAATGATGTTGTTATTGGGAATGATGGTGTTAACAAGTTATATATCAATGATGGCGATAGTTTTCCTTTTTCTTTTGCTGGTATAAGCATAGGGGTTAATAATGATACAGATACTACTTATGATGTTATGTTGGAAGATTTGGATCAGGATGGGGATCTTGATTTAGTAGCCATAAACAATGGTGCAAATAAATATTACCTGAATAATGGTACTGCGACACCATTTTCAGATGCTGTAGGCATTCCGCTTTCCAGTTTAACCACTTCCGGTTCTGCCGGAGCTGCCGCTGCAGGGGATATAGATGGAGATGGGTCTATCGATATTGCTCTTGGAAATTTCTCTCTTCCAAATAAATTGTTACGTGCTAAACCCTTTGATCTTAATTCAAATATCGTTGAATCAGGTGAAGTGGATACTGATGTTGATATTCTGGCTGCGACACTCAATATGACCCTGTCTAAAACTTTACCAAAGAATACATCCATAGACTGGTATTTGAGTAATGATGATGGCCAACGGTATTTCCGGGTGTTACCAGGTGTAGAGTTTATCTTTCCTTCACCGGGAGATGAACTGCATTGGAAAGCACACTTAAATTCTCTATCTCCTAGTTTAACGCCCTCTATTGACACGGTTTTGATTAGTGCACGTTATGACCATGATCTAGACCTGATTATTGACGATAGCGATAACTGCGTTGGCACCAGCAATGCAGATCAGGTAAATACAGATAGTGGTTTTACCGGTGGTGATAGTGATGGTGATGCCTGTGATGATGATGACGATGCTGATGGGGTACTTGATGTTGATGATGACTTCTCATTAGATCCTGATGAATCTGTAGATACCGATAATGATGGAATCGGTAATAACGCAGATACTGATGATGATGGAGACTTGATATTGGATATTGATGAAATTGCTGCAGGCACTAACCCGTTAAATAAGCCTCCTTCAATTACTGGAGATAGCACTAATAAAACGGCAACTCCTGATGTGGAATTAGTCTTTTCTCCTGTTTTATCTGATGGAGGTGATGGCCCCTCACTAAGTGTAAGTTTGACCTTTGATGGAGGTACTGATGTAAATTTACCGGCCTGGCTGAGCTTTGATTCAGCAACTGGAAAATTATCCGGAATTCCTTCTAATGATGACTATGGTACCATTTTAAATATAGTTTTAACGGTTGATGATGGGTTGGAAACCGCCTCACTTAGTGCATTTAATATTACGATTATAGATACTCGCGCACCAGCTTCTCTGGCTGTGCCTGCCGGAGGTAATTTCAATGATGATGTGGATGTAGGGCTGTTCTGCCTGGAAAATATAGGCAGTGGATGTAGTTCGATTCATTACACTCTGGATAATGCTGCGCTCAGGGCTGACTTTATAACATTCAATGGAAGTTCTACCTCGGTTACAATTGATAAAGCATTGGCTAATGTAGATTTACGGTTTTATTCGGTGGATGCTGATGGTAA
>JABHSO010000069.1 GCA_018669845.1 Gammaproteobacteria bacterium
ATAATCGTATTTTGATTTTGTTGATTGCCCGGTGTTTGATGCTTCTGTCGGAACACGGTCATCTACAATAGCAATAGGATGCTGATGACCTTTTGGCCGAGCTTCTATATCTAGAATGTAGGAATAACCCGTGTGGGTAATAGCATTCACACGTTGTCTTTTAAACGATTTAGACGCAATCCAGTAAACACTGCCACTTTCCGTAATCTGGATACGTTCAGACATTGCTTGAACTGATGCTGACAGCTGGAGATCGATTGATAATGGGAAATCAATTCGACGTTCTTTGCCAACCGGTAACACAATGTGAATAGGTTCTTTATTCCAGACTCTATGCTCCAGTAAATCTATTGGCTGTGAAAATACGGGTAGTGATAGCAGGAATAAGATAATGCTGATGAAAGGTTTCATTTCTTTTTCTCAATCAATTTCGGCTGATAGATACCAGGACCATTTAAAGCCAGCCCCCAGGGATTAGATTCTCTGTCAACGTCATATCGAACAACCTGCATGGGTATTCGATTAATTAGACTTTTTACAATACCGCCGTTTATGTATTCTTCAATTTGAACATCAATCCAGACAATCCAGTTTTTACCGACATGCTCAACAAAGGATTCTTCGAATACCGCATCAGCTATCGGTATCCAGTTACGGACCCGACGTCTGAGTTCTCCCTGCTGTTTTCGTGTTTCATAGTCGCGCAATAAATAAGCCTGATAGGTTGGGGTAAAATAGGAACGTAGAATGTTGACCTTGTTCAGATAATCTATTTCACCATTTTCTTTCCAGTTATTAAGTTGCTGCAGGATGTAACTAGCGAACAAATAGACTTCCGATTCATGGATTTCTCCGACCTTCATTGAGCCACCAGACCTAAGGTCTGGTGGATAATGCAATGATATTTGTGTGGGTGCCGATGACCATCCCAATGCCATGATGAACATTAATAGGAATTGCCCAAAAATGATTCTGGTTTTAAATCGACTGGCCTGTTGTTCAGTATCCAGAATATTTTTAAAACTCATTTACGGATACTCCAATAACCACTTCGATTGATGAATAACTTCAGAATGCCCTGATCGGATAGCCAGGAAAGAATGATTTTTCCGTAATAGCCTTCGGGCTTTCCTTCTTTTTTGTGCATCATTATTTTGCCTCCCTTGTAGACACCCACAAATGCGCCAATAAAAAGGCATGGCAAGATTAAAAACCACCAGCCCGTGATTAAACCGAGCAATACACTCAGCAAAATTCCCGCAAGAGCGCCTACAACGGCCAGAGACAATATCTCTGTGCCAGAGCAGCCTAAAAACAGTACCGGTTCTTTATCAATGCGATGGGCAGTGTCTTTCAACAGAGCCATGGTTATGCCGCGTAATCCACTGCAAGAATAGACATCAGTACTACACCGACCACTAGAACCACACCGATGGAAGCGGTAACACCAAAGTTCTTCCATTCGCCTTTTTGACGCGATTCGGTGAAGGCGGCATAAGATGTCCAGGCAACACCCAGTACTGTGAGTGCAGATACGGCAAGTGCCGCTACTCCTACTCCGGAAGATAATAATTCTGAAACAAAGACAAAAGGTGATGTTGTATTCGTTACTCCGGCACCCGTTGTCACTGCGGCACCGGTAGGCAAGGCAGCATGGACAGCATTAAAAGTAGATAAAATATACGCCGACAGTAAAGCGATAACGGCGTTGAAAGGTTTATTCATGGTTCATTCCTCATTAGTTAAACAACAATTAAAATCATTAAAAAAGTCCACATGATGATCAAAACAATCATGTTTTTTCCCCATTCACCTAACTGGATCTTGCCATCGGTAAACAGGAAAAATTGACGGTAGGCAACCCAGGCTGACCACAGGGTTACAATTGACGCAAAGATCGTCCGGAAAAATATACTCAGGTCGGCAACCGAAATACCGGCTCCCAGCTCGAATGCATCAAACATCAGCTATTGATGGTCATGGTATTGCCCCGATAAGGGCTTTAAATCACGACCAGCCTTTAATGACTGGTTGATGTGGTCATTGATACCGACACGAATCATATTGAGATCATTCTTTAACGTGTCATAGTGAAAGGTAATCCGTTGATTTCCCGGTGAGTCCTGTTGAATATCATCGACTCGTGTCATTAAGTAGTCGATTTTCTGAACCAGTTTTGCCAGGTTATTGCGTTCAAGGTCAGCATCGGCATTGACCGAATTCATGCATAAAGTTAATAAAAAAGCAGAAGCGAGTTTAGTTATCGTTAATTGGCTCATAGGTGTTTTTTGAATAAGGCCGACGTTAAAAAGATAGCCATGCCAAAAACTATCATGGCAGGTACAAATATCAGGTTAGGGTGTATAGAAAACGGAATACCTAGATAGAAAAACCAGGTAGACATGATGGCTGGTTTAATCCAGGGTTTTACATGGTGGTAGACCATGGCTCGTTCTATCCCACCACCATAAATACGTAATTCCCGTTGTACTAAGCCATCGATAAGTGCAGCTGTTCCAATCAGTAAAAAAGCGGGCATGGAGAGTGTGGCTACAGTGACTCGAACAGCAAAGATCAGTGTGGTATTCATTAGCGCCTGGAAATAGTCACTAACAGTCCAGGCAACACGCGCAATGGATAGACGTATGCTGGACGCATCCACAGGGGCATTTTTTAACCAGTCATAAAAATGAATCAGGTGGGTCCATTCAAACACGTAAAATTTGACAAATATGGCTGCATCAAATGCAGCCAGTGCAGGTGAACTGCCGGTTATCGAGGTCGCAAAATCATCGTTTAAATATCCCAGCTCCTGCTTTAACATGCGTTCACTGTGGGTAGAACCTTCTTCTGGCCAAATAACCATCATGCCGCCCCATTCGATAGCCACAGCAATTAACCAGGCCAATAACAGGAATCCCAGTAAATCGAAAAATCCCGATAAGATTCTTAAGGTAAGCGGTACGTGCTTTTTACGTTGCACATATTGGCTGGGTGCTGAATGTTGAGTTTGTTCTACAGCCATTATTCAGCTCCCATTGAATGGTGAGCTTTCAATGAATGTCGTATAGCGGATTCATCAAATGAGGGTACGAACTGGTACCAGTCTTCACTGCTGTTATAGCGTTCACGCATTTCGACAGACATAGCTGACAGATTTGAGGGTAAATCTACCAGGTCGGCTGGATCGGTCAGTGGTAGTCTTATTTTGTAAGGCTTGCCTCCATCCAGCAATGCGAAAGCCTGACCTTTGGGCAAAGACACAAAGTCATTCGGATGAATCAACTTGCTTTGTTGCGTGGTGATACGTTGTTCAGTTTTCGAAATAAAATGCAGGTCGTTATCGATATCACTCGAATCGGTAGCACCGGAAACCGTCATCAAGTGATCAATTTCAACTTCACGTAACTGTTCTGTAAACATTTCTGCGGTCGCTGTTTCTCGCACGCGCAGCATAATCATGGAATTAAAGTTTCCCGCTACCTGCCCTGCTTTGGCTTTATTGTTGAGGCGAGCTTCTACGTCAGACCAGGTTTGTGTATAGGCTGTTACCTGATAACCGGCACCACCGGCTTTATTCAGCATCGGAATAAATTCATCGCCAATTAATTCATTAAACTCATCGGCATGAATACAGACTTTGGTATCTTCAAAATCAACAGAGTCAGGTAACCCAGAATTTACACCGTGTTTGTATTTACGACCTGCTAACGAAGTTAAATCCGCAAACATGGAATTACCAACTGCACCCGCCACTTCGCCATCGGTTAATGCATCCAGTCCCACATAAACTATGGATTTAGTGCGAATAACGGTCGCCCAATCAAAGATGGGCCGCTCATCAGTTTGATCGAGATAATCGGGAGACAATAATTCACTGACTTTTCCAGAGGTTAACTTATCCATTAATGGCAACAGGCTTGACACCAGCTTGTCGTAATAACCCCGGTCATATTCAAAAGTTCGAGACAGGCTTGAGGCGATTGAATCGAATATTTCTTCTTCCTTGCAATAATGCCAAAGTGCAATAACAGCATGATCACGATTACTCATTTCACGTGCTATGCGGTATTTTTTATTATCGGGATCTTTGAAGGCTTCCTGTATCCACTGAACCTTGGATTGATAGCCTTCTGGATCGTGTTTTTCAGCCAACATGCTCATGTAATCACGCACCAGAGGTTCAATATTCTGGCCGTATTCGCGGATCATTTCATAATCAACTTTACGGCCTAAACCACTCATGGCCTGGGCGATGACATTCACATAACGCCAGACAAAGTCTTTAAATGCTGCAGACTGGCCTTCACCTGGTAAAGATTGTGCAATTCGATTGGCTACTTCCGTTATTCGGGTAAAAGAAGATACAGGGTTGTAACGTGCTGAGAATTCAGGAAACCCAAGGTGAAAGCAGTAAAAGTTATCAAGTCGACCGGCCTTTTTAGCCGCTCCATACATGCGGATTAATAAATCGGCATCACCTTTTGGATCAAACACGATGACTACTTCACCACGATAAATATCCTGTGTGATCAAGAGTTCTGCCAATCTTGTTTTACCGACACGAGTAGTGCCTAACACCAGGGTATGCCCTACCCGATCAGCAATATTCATCGCAACCGGACGTTCACCCTCATAAAGCCCTACAGCATGAAGAGACGGTTCACCTCCGACAGGGGGTAAATTAGCGACGGGTAAATTTCACAATACCCACTTTAAGAGTCTGAACGGTAAGAACCATTTAAAGCGTTCTAGAAAGTTGATGAAGGATTGATAGACCTTGAGATAAAACACAAACCAGGCATGCTTTTCATGTTTTAACTCAAAT
>JABHSO010000027.1 GCA_018669845.1 Gammaproteobacteria bacterium
ATCAAAAACTTCCCAGGGACGGATTTGTTGTTCGATCATGTTAAATTTAGCTTGTGCAAGATTACTCATGTGCTGTGCTCTCGATTCAGACATATAAAAACTGGTCGATAGAGGTTACGAATTCTAGCAATGATGTCAATGCGGTAAGGCATTAAAAGGGATATTAACTGCAAAGGACGCAAAGGTACGCAGAAGTTTTTTAGGTATTGTTCTGAATATATTGTGATAATTACAATGATTCCTTAGACCGATTTCTTTAAAATACATATTCATTCTTTTTACTCTGAGTCCTTTGCGGTAAAAACATATTTTTTAATATTTGGTTTTCACATGAAATTAAAAGAAATAGACAAGGCTAGATATAGCAAGCATCTTAAGATTGTATTTTCCTGTATCGTGGTTACATTACTGGTTATTACTCTGGGTGTTTCGACGCTCATCATTCAATTCTTCAGTACACCCGACGTCTCTCATTTATGGCATAACCTGGCAGGGGTTGCTATTGCGGCCACTATTGTCATTTTTATATTGAATAAATTACGTCAGCATCCTTTTATGTTAGAAGTTGTTTATGTGTGGGATTTAAAACAGATGTTAAACCGAATCTACCGCAAACAACGCAAGATAGAAACTGCCGCTGAAAACAGTGACCATGATGCGATGATTATCATGAACTTTCAGTATCGAGGCTCAAAACAGCTTTATCAGTTAGATGATAATACCATTACTATCGATAATCTGGTTACAAAAATGTCCAGCAATGATCATCGAATGGAAGCTGCAGGGATGAACCTGTCTACCGACTCCTTTGAAGTAGAGTTGCTGGAAAAGTTTTAATTTACAACTTTTTCTTGATTAAAAGAGCTTAACCCATTTACACTCGGATAAATGGACTCGACATTTATCACTGCTGAAAAAGCCCCCGATCTTCCGACTACGCCCTGGCGCTTTTCGCTGTATTTTTACAATCAAATTCGCCTTGCTCTGGCTGCAATATTTGTATTTGAAGCCGCTCAGGCAAGTTGCACTATCATGCTACCCTATGCCGTTAAACAAATTATCGATGCGGTGACACTGGCAAATGAAACCGGGGCTGATGTTTTTGCTGCCAGTTATGATGCGATGGTATTTTTTGCCATGCTGAATATGGGTATTGTTATTTTTAGTCGTTCCAGTGGAGCTGTACTGGTCAGTTATGGGCCGAAGTTGAGAGTTAATATTCGTAAAACTCTGTTTCGATATTTGCAGTTTCATTCTCACCGTTATTTTGTATCGCATTTTGCGGGGACGTTGGCTAATCGAATATCCGAAGTTTCGGTTAGCTGCATGCATGCTTTATGGACGATATCGTTTACATTTTATCCGTTGATTATTCAATCCACGGTCGCACTGGTTATTTTATATTTAACAAATTCACAACTGGCACTGGTGTTGACAATATGGCTTGTTGCTTATACTTCTGTATCTATTTATCTGGCTAGAAAATGCCAGGTTTACTCAAAAGATTTTGCTGCTGCCCGCTCGAAAGTCAGTGGAAAGGTTGTGGATTCAGTGACTAACATGATGAATACCAAGATGTTTGCACGCGGTGAATTTGAGGAAGAATACCTTACCAGCTATCTGGATGAAGAAGTGGATTGTGCACTACGTACTTTCTGGTTTATGGAAAAAATGAGCTGGTTTCAGTATATCTCAGCGTTGATTTTGATGGTATCAATGGTGGGTTATGCGCTAAAAATCTGGGCTGAAGGCGGTTTGACCGTGGGTGAATTTTCCATGGTGGCTGGCATGGCTATTATGTTGATTGAAGCTGCGCGTGGTTTAAGTCGTGGCTTTTTAGAATTTTTTGAATATATCGGAAATATAGCTGATGGTGTTTCTATATTTGTTCAACCGCATGAAATAGTCGATAAACCTGCTGCTACAGAGATACAGGTAAATAAAGGTGAAATAGAGTTTAAAGATATTTGTTTTACCTACCCGGAAGGTCTGGAAATATTTAAGAATTTAAATGTTGTTATTAAGCCTCATCAAAAAGTTGGGCTTGTAGGGTTCTCAGGCTCGGGGAAATCAACCTTTGTAAATTTGATTCTGCGCCTTTTCGAACCGCAAAGTGGTGTCATTTCGATTGATGCTCAGGATATCTTGAAGGTGACTCAGGATAGTTTGCGTGAAAATGTATCACTAATACCACAGGATCCGATGTTATTTCACCGTTCGTTAATGGAAAATATTCGTTATGGAAGGTTAGATGCGAGCGATGAAGACGTTATTGAGGCCGCTAAAAAAGCCAATGCTCATGATTTTATTTTGCAAACTGAAAGTGGCTATGACTCTCTGGTGGGTGAGCGTGGGGTAAAACTTTCAGGTGGGCAACGTCAGCGAATCGCTATTGCCCGGGCAATCTTAAAAGATGTGCATATTCTGATTCTGGATGAAGCGACATCTGCCCTTGATTCTGTCACGGAGAAAAAAATTCAACAGGGTCTCGATCGATTAATGCAACATAAAACTGTAGTCGTGGTTGCTCACCGGCTGTCTACGGTTTCCCATATGGATCGTATCCTGGTATTTGATGAAGGCAAGATTATCGAAGACGGTAACCATGAAGAGTTATTGCAGAATAAAAATGGGCACTACGCGCATCTGTGGCATATGCAGGCGGGTGGTTTTCTGCCGGAAAAAGAAACAAAGGATATTTAACCGCAGAGGGCGCAGAGGTACGCAAAGGTTTTTTGTGTTGTGCTAAATATCAGGTAAGTATTTCAATTTAGTTCAGCAAACGCACAATAATACAAAATGGCAGCTCAATAAATTACTCTGCGTACCTCTGCGTCCTCTGCGGTTAAAATTATCCTTTCCGCTGCTTAAGTTTGTCCCCCAGCTTATCAGCCAGTTTGCGCAGTAATTCTTCGGTGGTTTCCCAGTTGATGCAGGCATCGGTAATTGAAACGCCGTATTTCATGTCTTCTACAGGCATGGATGAAGGTTGATTTCCTTCGTTCAGGTGGCTTTCCAGCATGATGCCGATAATGGATTGATTACCTTCCTGTATCTGGCTTACCACATCACAGGCGACTAAAGGTTGGCGAGTAAAGTCTTTATTGGAATTGCTGTGACTGCAATCCACCATCAACGCATTGTTGACATTGGCATCTCTGAGCTTTTCTTCACCAATAGCAATATGTACAGAATCATAATTGCAGCTTTTTCCGCCGCGCATGATGATATGTCCATCAGGATTACCTTCGGTTTTGATGACAGCGACCTGGCCCTGTTGGTTAATGCCCATAAAACTATGGCCTGACGATGCGGCTTTTAAAGCATCTATTGCGGTATTCAGATCACCATTTGTGCTGTTTTTAAATCCAACAGGCATAGACAGGCCGCTGGCCATTTCCCGATGGGTTTGTGATTCTGTGGTGCGAGCTCCGATGGCTGACCAGCTAAAAAATTCTGCCAGATATTGAGGGCTTATGGGATCCAGTGCTTCGGTGCCCATTGGCAATTCCATTTCGGCAAAATCGATGAGTAGTTGCCGGGCTTTACGCAGGCCAGTTTCAATATTAAAACTGCCATCCAGATATGGGTCGTTGATTAATCCTTTCCAACCGATGGTAGTGCGTGGCTTTTCAAAATAAACCCTCATCACAATATATAAACTGTCACTGAGTTCTTCAGATATTTTTTTCAACCGTGTTGCATATTCTTTAGCGGCTTCAATATCGTGAATAGAGCAGGGTCCGCAAATCACCAGTAGTCGATGATCTTTATGATTTATGATATCAGCTATCTGTTTACGTGACTGTCTGATAACCTTCAATGCCTGGTCTGACACGGGTAATTCCTGTCTTAAGGCCTGAGGTGTGACCAGAATTTTTTCGGAACTGATGTGGGTATTGTTTAAACTGTCTTTTAGCACTGGAGTCGAATTCGGTAGGTAAAAAACACTATGCTATTTATTTTTGACTTTCCTGCAATAGCTTTAAGTAGTTTTCATATCTATTTTTTCTGATTTCTGCAGAATTAACAGCATTTGTCACTGCACATTTTGGTTCATGGGTGTGATTGCAGTTACTAAACTGACA
>JABHSO010000129.1 GCA_018669845.1 Gammaproteobacteria bacterium
ATAAAACAGCCAGGTATTCTGCAAGATCTTGTGGAATAGGCCCCAGAGACAATATTTCATCTGAAATGATGTAATCAGTTAGCTGTTTTAAATGCTCCTTTCTTCCGTATGTTTCGTTATCCCTGTTTGCACTTTCGAGAACGTTATAAAGCCAATCTTTTACATACTTGTCATATCCTGCATCCATATCTAACAACATAGGAGAAAGAGCATACCAACGCTGTCCGGCATTTGATCCACCTTGGTGCTTTTTCAGATTTTCTAAACGTTGCTCGAATTTTACAGTCCGTTCTTTAAGTAATTCATTAAATGAACTAGTATTACAGCTTAAAGGCATATCCAGCATTATTTTTGAAGGATAAACCAAAGACCAACCAGCAAGGCTTGCCTTACCATCAAACTTGATTTTTGAGCTATGCGTTGCTTTTTTATAATATTCTTTTTTTACACCCTTGCGGTTTAATAACAGTCTCCTTTCAGCTTCATATGAAATTAGACCACTTAATGCCCGTGGCACCATTGCCCAAGAGGAAAATAAAAGCGTCTTACTAAAGTCTCCCTGATTTTCAAAACTACCCTGTAACGGGTAGTGAGGAAATGAGGGTGGTACCCACAGTAATTCTTCACTTGCACCTTCAAATATTTTTTTCACCAATGCTCGGATTTTTGCAAGTGGCGCATTCGTCAAAGAAATTTGATATTTCTGAATAGCAGTTCGTGAAAGCCAGGCCGCATCAGAGCGGCTTAGTGGCCCCTTAATAACACCATTCTGACGATAATTATCTAACTGTTTTTTAAATTGATAGCCGCTCAGAAAAGATAGCGGCCATGGAGAGGCTTTATAAAATTCCATCAATTGCCCATGATGCCTACCATGAGAAACTTTTTGTAATGCTTCCCCTAAATGGTCAATTGCTCTAAAAGAGTCTATATCTTTATTTGAAAATTCATTTAGACATTCACCATTAGACTCCTCAAATAAACCCTCATAATTTTCACTAATCTGTACCCTTTCAGTTCTACAAATATATTTTTTCAAGTTATTTTCTATTGCATTTTTATACTTATCCGAAAGAGAAGAAACCGAAATAGACATGTCCCTAAGTGATAAAATCTGTTGTTGTACTGCATGCCGGTTTTTTTCATATTCATCCAGCATATCCTGATCAGAATTACTGATAAATCTCAGTAAATAACTTAACTCTTCGGCATGAGCATTACCTTTTTCATCATCTTCTACCTGAGATATAGCCTTAAAAGGTGTGGCAGATAACAGTAATATCTTAGCTTTTCTTTTATGATTGAATATTTCTCGGGCAACCAGTGACTCATCATTACCGTCTTTAGAGTCTAATAGCATTTTAAAACGCTGAAACTCATCCAGAATAAATAAATCTGAGGTTAAGTGTTTAGCACATGCTCTGGCCAATAGGGTTCTAATACAGGCTCTAACTCTGATTTCATGATTAAAATTCAGCTCGCCCTGACAATACATCAGTAGATAGTCAAACCAACTACCAGTTACTCTTTCAATATGACAAAAGTCTTTATCAACTTGAGAAACTTCATCAGATAGCATCTTTAAAAATGCATCAACAATATTTTCATCTAGTTCTTTATTTTCTTTAAAACTATTTTTTGCTTCCTTCCATCTATTTACATTATTACTGAAAAATTTACTAACCTTTCTCTGATGTTTATTCAGCTCAATATTATGGGTCAAAGCAAAGTAAATAATCAACCGTTCATACCAGTTACCATGCCCTCTGGTAAGAGTAAATGATGTTGTAGGAGTTAATGAACAGACCTCCAGTACCTTGTTAACTTTACCTGGTTGCTGGTCAACAACAGCAATTTCAAGCAAGCGACTGTAGGAAGGCTCTTGCACATATTTTTCTTGTGCTGCTCCATTAAACACAGAAAGTTTTTTACGATTTTCATTTGCAAGGGTTAAGTTTGAGCAAATATAGGTAACGCGTAACAATGGTTTATTCTGATAATTTTCTTGTAATAACTTTTCTTTTAATAATTCTGCTATCACTCCTTTTGCTACAATGGTCTTGCCTAAACCTACTTCATCAGCAACAAGAATTCTATTGCTACCAGACTTTTTATAACTATGTAATACAGCATTCACCGTAGCAAGCTGAAAATCCTTCAGTGAAGCCAGTGTCTTATCAAGTAACATTTGAGCTTCAACATACATCAGCGCTTAATCTCCTTTGCAAAATGTACCCACAACACCCTAAAGTCCTCAGGTATTGCAACACCCGATGCTGTTAATCGTTTTAACAATAATTCAATACGTTTTAATACCTTTGGATGGCGTGATGAAGCCATTAGCAATTGTTCAAAAATTGGAGAATCTGTAAAGATAGGAGAAGATGCACTACCATCTGAATCGTCAGAATCAGATGATAACCAGTCATTTTTATTAGGGTGTACCTGTAACAACAAACGCACATAGTTGAGGAGCTTATCTTCACTATCCACCATACTTTTAAGAATGTACTCGTGACGACTATCCCCTCCTTCCAATTCGATCTCTGCTTCTATAATTAATAGCTTTTCTACACAGACACCATATCGGTTGAGTGATATATGCACGGGAATCAATGCCGATATATTGGTTATGTCAACACCGAGCCATTCCATTTGTTTATCTAGTACATGCACACCACTTATAGCCAACTGTCCAATCTTCACACTTGTTCCTTCAGGTAAGGGAAGCTTTAAATCTGTAGTCAGTATCAATGTATATTTATTTTCTTGCTGTTCCTGTGTACACGCTAGCTTCCAACTGGCACTGATTATCTGGTGTACAGTCTTCCGAAGAATTTTGTCTAAACCATCAGTTTCTACAGACTCTATTTCTTCAAACTCATGTTCGACAAACAAACTACTACCAGGATTTTCACCTAACCACTGCTGCATAAGAAGGTCAATTCCAACTTTACTCTTATGACCTTTCATCCTTACCATCATTTCTGTGTTTCGTGGTCGCTTGTTGTTAACATCACCCAAAGCTGCGGTTGTTGCATTGGCAGAGCCTAAATGCCAATGAGCAATATCCCCTTTCTGATTGATGATTATTTTTGCATGTAAATTCTGTGCCTGTTGCCCAATCACATCTTCATTTAATTCCAGGCGCTCTTCAGCATTCACAATACCTTCGTTTATTGCAAAGCATTTCCAGCCAGATAGTTTTTGTTCTCCAACCGCATTCAGTTCTTCTGCACGACTGAACAGATATTTTCCACCTTGAGGGATATAACCTGCTAACCAGTCAAGCGCATTAATTCCCCCACCAGTACTCTTTAGAAATGGGGAAACAACTAAAAGTTTATCATTATCCTGTTGTTTTATTTCTATGGGGCGACCATAAGAGCCTCCACCCACCCGTAGTTGTATACCTTGATGAAATTTATTCGGTGCCTGCCATACTAGTTGATTGAGTTCTCTTTTCATTATTTGAGCAGGGATAAAAGTTTTATCCCTGCTGAGTAACTGTTTAAGAAAGTCTATCCAGTCGTTGTTATATGGGTCCGCTTTGCCTTTATCTTTTTTACCATCCAGTGAAAGAGCAACATCCCAACTTCTATCAAAACTGAGGTTCCTTGATAAAACAATAAGACGATAAGCGACATTAGCTTTCCTTTCGGGCTTGTTACTTTCAACAAAACGCAATAACCACAACTTGGGATGAAATGATGAAAACTCCCCACCCTCAGGTACTACAGGGTGAAGACAAGGTTCAAGCAAAGTATATAAACGATTATATTTTGGCGGGTAGGCAATATTGCCCTTTTGATAAAACACTTTAAGTCTGCCCTTAAGCTGACCAATGGCTTCCAATAGCGCTAGTTTTTCTCCTTTTATATCACCATCAAGTGTATCGTTAAAACACAGTGCAATGGGAACAGCTAAGAGTGTGTTTAAATCCAGGCTGTAAGTTGTGGCAATAGCAGAGTCAAGCTCATAGCCTTCTGGCGGATTTAGTTGTTCACCATAATCCAGCCTATCTAATTCAGGTGTCAGCATGTTTCAACCCATCCTGAATATCCTGAATGATAGTTCTTGCCGTTCCCCAACGAAAATCTAATCGCCTTATACCCATCCACTGATTATTTGCCAATTTCCGTTTTAGTAGACTACGTTCCCCTTTATTTCGTATTGCCTGTGTGGATACTATTTTATTAAGTTGTTCGTGGTTTACATTTTGTCTTAGTGCTTCACACCACTGTTTAACAAATGACCTGGTTGAATGTTTAATAGTTCTATTAACTTCATCAGAAACCGTTATCCATTCATCTTCACAGCCTTCTTTAAAGATATTTTTTGATCGAGTATCATCCAGCCATTCCTCATATTCCTGCTCATATTTATCAACGCTATCTTCATAGTCATTATTTTTAGCCAGCATAATATTATATCGAATATGGGGACCTTCAATTGCCAGGCTAAACTCACTTGCCAGTTGAAGTCGCCGTTTACATTCACTATCTACTTTTTCATGGATGAGCATAATACCGGTTAATTCATCGAACGCACTGAGTTCAGTGTTGGCATTTTCAACCAATACCTTATCCACTAAATGATGTTTAAATAACTGTGCCGCTACAGTCAGTTCAATGCCTGGTGTTTCAGACATTTTAGCTTTTAAGAACTCTCCCTCTTTATGTGATAACTGGATCTTGAGATTATCTTGACTGTTCCAGTTCAGCACCTGATCTGGAAGTTGTATCAATTGCTTACTTTTTAATGAATCAGTGTCATCGCTGTCTTCATTATGGTCTGACTCCGCACTGCCAATGTGAAAAGCACTCCTTTCTAGCTGATGACAAAATTCTGTAAGTGAAAGCTTTGTTTTTACTAAAGAGAATGTACGCAAACCATTCCAGTAAGCTTCTGATGGATGCCGTGAAACTCCACCGGTTTCTACACGTGTACGACCAATAATACCCTTTATACTTTCATCATGAACGGATACTAATATCTTTGCTATTTCATTTTCACGATCATATAAATACTTTTGTAAGCTTTTATAACTTCGTTTTTTTGAGGAAGTTAAATTCTGATAGTCCCGTAAAATACGAGGAACGGTGATAAAATATTTTGCTCGTGTCTGGATGGTAGAGATACCTGGGAATAAAAGATCTGAAAAGGCATCTCGAATCTGCCCAATACCTAACTCATCCAGCGTTCCTTTTTCAGCCAACAGAGCTAAAACCGTTCTGACCTTGTTGCGGTCGTCAGGGGAAAAATCTATCCATCCTAATTGGCTCATGTTAAATAGCCTCTAACTTTAGAATATCAACATTTACAGCCAGCCCCATCACAGCAAAATGAATCCAGCAGGCCAACGCCGGTTTGCCTGTAACTATCTCAACAGCCTCTTTATAAAGTTTGAGTTGCCCTGAATATTTTAATGCTTCCGTCTCTGACTCTTTTCGTGATTTAGGAGATGACTTATGATCAACTATTATGTATCCCTCATCAGTTTCTATTAACGCATCGATCCAGCCTGTGACAAACTGCCCGTTTGGCATTTGATATTCTATCGGGTATTCCAACATTACTTTTTTTGCTTTAAGGTGATTATTAGTAAACTTCCTAAACCTTTCTGCTAGTTCAAGTGCATCATTTGCAGTAATAGACTCATTTACTTCATGGGCGCTTAATATATTTTTCACCAGGCCTTTATCGATGGCCTCATCATGGATCATATTCACCGCTATAACTGCATGAATGGCTGAACCAAATTGAGCCATATCTTTAATCTTAGTCATGGCGACTCTATCACCCAGTTCTATTACTTCGGTAACTCGGGCATTTTCTATGGCAATTTGTGATGAAGGAGAAATAGTGGCAGGTAACTTTTCAGTTTTTTCGACGGAATCCGGGAACCAGAATAAGGGTTCTTTATTTATCTGAACATCGGCTGTAACTTTTTCATCGGTATATTGTGTAAATTCTGACGGAATGGTACCTGCATTTCCTGGTAATTCTAGTTGTTCACCATCTGGCATCATCCACTCTGTAGCCCCAACTGATTCCAGCCACTCACCTTCAGGCTTTTGCATGGGCAGGATCAATAGCTCACTGGGTCGGGTAAAGCTGACGTACATTAAACGCTTATCTTCTTCTATGGCATTTTTGTGCTCCTGTAATCCTACAGGGGATTCTTCCAAACGATCCTTTAACGCAATACCAGTACTTTGCATTCCAAATGCCCAGGGCCAGTATCTTAGTGCGCGCCCTTTTAGTGGCTGACTCACATTCAGTTCATCCGATTGACTGGTGACTCTTAACCCCCATAACCGGCTGCGTACATTCTTATGTAGATCAAGCGCAATCACTACCGGCCATTCCAGTCCTTTAGCACCATGGTGGGTTAACAGTTTTACAGCATACTGACTATTTGCGGCATCCATTAAATCCAGATCATCACTGGATTTACCATTGAGCCAAAGTATCAGTCCTGCCACAGTAGCCGGAAGTTTTTCTGAGTGGCAGAATTGTTCATAATCTTCAGCCATTAGCTCTAACTGCTTTATATTTTGTAAGCGCTGACTTGCACTGCGG
>JABHSO010000026.1 GCA_018669845.1 Gammaproteobacteria bacterium
CAAAGTGAAAGGATCCGATGTCATGAGTTCATCTATAGTAATCATTTTCCTACCATCCACATGATTAAACGATACCTGGTATTTTGGCAGATAGTTCAGGTAATAATGTTGATTAGAGTCAAAAACTTAGACGAAAGTAATCGATAAGTTTGCCAGTGGAGAACTAGATAAACTACTTGTTACTATGAACCCCGAGTTGATGCGCATGATGCAGGGCATTTTTTATCGCTTCATTTTCATCCAGGTCATCAATATCCAGATATTTTTTAGCGATACCAGACAACAGGGATAATACATATTCTTCTTTCCATTTGTCGATAAATCCAGCCAGGTCAAAATGATCCTGTTGACAAAACTCAACGGCTAAACCGGTAGCATCTGAGTATTTGAAATGCCCCATCTCCATCACTTCATATTCATAGGAGTACTCACCAATATTATTTTCTCTGGCGACCAGATGAAAAAACTCTGGAACAGGCTGATTTTTTTGCAGGTATTGATCAAACCCTATAACTGTTGATGGAGTATGTTTCTCTCCTTTAAATGAAAAGAGAATTTCTACCTTAACACTGCTTTTTTGCATGTTACTTGGTCAAACTCATGAAGAGTTTCGGCAGCTGTTCAGGTAAACGGTCAACATGATCGATAACTGTATACTGATTACCAAAAATTTCTGCAATATAGTCATCAGCTTTTTTATCAAGACTGATGCAATAACTGCTCATTCCTTTTGAACTAATTTCATCGATGGCTTTTTTTGTATCACTGATTAAATACTGTTCATCATCCACATCGATATCAGAGGGTTCACCATCGGTTAATATCAACATGAGTTTTTTATCGGCTTTCTGTGCTTCGAGATAATGCGAGGCATGACGGATTGCTCCACCCATACGGGTAGAAAAACCGGCATCCATCGCAGCTAAACGACCTTTTACAGCATCATCAAAATGTTCACTATAACCTTTCAGATGATAGTAACGGACGTTGTGACGAGTATCCGAATGGAACCCGGCAATGGCGTACTTATCACCTAGTTGTTCGATAGTCCAGGCTAGTAATGAAACAGCTTCCTGACTCAGTTCCAGAATCGTTTGATCCGAACCTTCAGGTTTATCATTAAGCGATGCGGATAAATCAAGCAATAACATGACAGCAATATCACGACCATCATTTTCATGGCTCATATTGATACGTGGATCAGGTTGAGCACCACATTTGTAATCTATCAATGAACGAATCGCCACATCTAAATCCAGTTCGCTGCCTTCTTCCTGATAGCGCACACGTACTTTTTGTTGCGGTTTAAGGCTATCTAGAATTGCTTTAAGCAGTTTGGCCAACGCTTTGTGTTTATCTAAAATCGCATCAATATCAGCTGAGTTGGTCGATGGATGAACTGATTCATACAGGGTTACCCAGTCAGGTTTGAAAGTGTTGGTTTTATAATCCCATTCTGGGTAATGACGCGGTGGTAAGCCATCTGTTTCCAGCTGCTCCGCTTTCTTTTCCCGGTGCTCGAAGTCTTCTGCTTCATCATTTTCTTCGATAAAGATCCACATGTGACGATTATCATCACGGTAATCAACTTCGGTATTCTCAAAGTGCATCTTCGGCAACTGATCACTTTGCAATCGAGTTCGAGCTACAAAGGAAATTGCGATATCACGCATGGCTTCGGTACTACTGTCACTCTCTGACATGGCCTGATAGAACTTCTCAACCGAGGCCAATACATATTCGTTCTTGTACCCGTGGTTTTCATCCAGAATGGCACGAGATAACATCGCCAGACGGTGACGAATACAGGATTCTTTTTCATTATCACAATCGCCTTCGACAGGCACTGGGTGCAGGGCAAGTAATAATTTTCGCATACCCGGATATTCTTTCAACATCAGGTATTCAATGCGTGAATCTTCCAGATGTTCTGCTGCAATACGTTGAAATGGACTGAGGTTATCGGCAACTAAAACGCTCGTCCACTTTCGATGTCCAGCAATATGAGCAATAGTGACTCGGTAACGATCGATACCACTCACACCATTTCGTTCATCATAAACATCAGGAACACGTATTCCCAGCGCATCATAATAAGGAACAGGCTTGCGTAGTTCGTCAAAGCCCAAAGAATAGGGAACAAAGTAAGATTCATCCTCCCAAAGTCCACGCAAGTACATATCTAGCTGGCGATCATTATCCATAAATAACGTGCCATGACGCTCACGTTGCAACATGGCTTTCGAGTCAGCAGATTGCAGACTGAAATAATCTTTCTGCCGTTCCGGATGTGTTTTGTAATTTCGGGTACCGTATTCGACCCAGTTCTTAAAACCTTCCAGCGATAACTGGCTTAACAGGTAAGGCACATGTTCCAGCAATACCAGAAAACCCTGACTGGAATGCGTTTTATGATGACCATGAACCGAGGTTGTTGTTTCATCGACCATTTCTTCCAGAATTTCAAAGAAATGCTGCATTTGCTCTAAGGTGCCTAAGCGACGAGAAGCCTCAGGTAGACACATCATAAAGGGAGGAATAGCTTTGCCATTAGGAGAGCGAGACATATCCCACACAGACTTGGAGACAATTTCAAGGATTTCTTCCCCAAGTTGATTAGCCATTTCAGGCATTTCTTCCAGGTAAATACTGACAGGCTCCCAGCCACGACCAATCATACAAATCAGCGATGCACCGGACAGGTAATCATCGATACCTTTGTTTGACAGATTTCGAATAGCATCTTGAACAAAATCCTCAAAACATTCTTGAATTTGAGGAAAATTACATTTCAGCTTTTCCCGGTATGCTTCTAAATCAGAATTATGCATAATATTTTAAACCACAGAGGACACAGGGATACACAGAGAAAACATTAATTATGTATTTCAAATAATCACTTACCATACAAATCTCTGTGTACCTCCGTGACCTCTGTGGTGAAATGTTTTTAGCCAAAGATACTATCTATAGCATGATCCAGAGTACTGCGGATATCCGCATCATCGGTAATCGGTCGAACAAGTGCCATACGGCAAGCTGCTTTGGACTCGATACCTTTTGCCATCAGGTTTGCTGCATAAACCAGCAGACGAGTTGAGATACCTTCATCCAGACCGTGACCCTTCAGGTTACGAGCAGTGTGAGCAATTTTAACCAGTTTAGTGGCTGTTTCAGAATCGGTTCCAGACTCTTTCTCTACGATACCTGCTTCAACTTTAGAATCAGGATAATCAAAATCCAGACCGGTGAAACGCTGTTTGGTTGACTGTTTAAGGTCTTTCATCAAACTTTGATAACCCGGGTTATAAGAAATAACCAGTTGGAAATCAGGGTGTGCATCAATCAGCTCACCTTTTTTATCTAGCGGTAGTTGACGACGGTGATCCGTTAAAGGGTGGATAACAACAGTCGTGTCCTGACGAGCTTCAACAATTTCATCGAGGTAACAAATCGCACCGATACGTGCCGCAGTAGTTAAAGGTCCGTCCAACCAACGAGTACCGTTAGCATCCAGCAGATAACGACCCACCAGATCAGAAGCGGTCATGTCTTCATTACAGGCAACTGTAATCAGCGGCTTTTGTAATTTCCACGCCATATGTTCGATAAATCGAGATTTACCACAACCTGTTGGACCTTTGATCATTACCGGCAACCGCGCTTCATAAGCCGCAGCATATAAAGCGATTTCATCGCCTTGCTCACCGTAGAAAGGTTCTTCGGATACTTTGTATTGTTCGATATCTATGTCAGTCATTTTCTAATACCTTAAATAAATTTATAACCACAGAGGACACGGAGGTACACAGAGGTTAATTAGCAATTCGTTTTATGCCATGCTTTAGTCGCATCACATTAAAGTTAATTAGTAAGCCAACTTTTTTATGACTTAATTTTAAATAAGATAAAAGCTGAGCTTCATGTATAGAGTTAATTCTATCCACCGCTTTTAATTCAATTATTACCTGATCTTCCACAAGTAAATCTATGCGATAACCCGCATCAACTTTATTGCTCTTATACATTACAGGTAGCTCTACCTGACTAATAACATTAATCCCTCGTGAAACAAGCTCAAACTTAAGGCATGCTTCATAAGCACTTTCTAACAACCCAGGTCCAAGTATTGTATGCACGTCCATAGCAGCATCAATTATGACACCCGTTATTTTATTCTTATCCATAAGAAACCCATATAAATATAGACCTTCAAAAAACCTTTAAACCACAGAGGTCACAGGGGTACACAGAGAAAAAACACTAAAAAAGTATTCTTCTAAAGAAAGCACTTTCTAGAAATTCAAATTGAATATCCAGGTCAGCAGCATACCTATCCATCTCAGTGTACCTCCGTGTCCTCTGTGGTGAATAATCTTTTTTCTATAAAAACTAGCTAATAATTTTCATAGAAAAAAAGCCCCGACGTGCGGGGCTTCTTTAACTTAACGTTCTGCTTACTTGTGAACGCCCAGCTTGTCTCTCCAACCAGGGAAGATCGCGTCAGCATCATGTTCGAATGACTCGAATGCACGAGCAAATTCTTTATGCTCTTTCGCGTATTCGATTGGATCAGCACCTTGCTTCCAGCAATCATATGCCTGATGCAGTGACTTAGCACCATCAGCAGGAGAATCGATGTGACCGTAAGAACCACCACCAGAAGTGTTGATTACGTTACCGTGACCCAGGTTCTCGAAGAAACCAGGTAGACGTAACGCGTTCATGCCACCAGAGATGATCGGAGTCGTTGGTTTCATGCCATTCCATTTCTGGTAATAAACAGGTCCCTGACACTCATCACGCTCGATCATGTATGCGATGATCTTATCTTCCTGACCACCTTCCATCTTACCGTAACCCATTGTGCCCACGTGGATACCTGAAGCACCCATCAGACGTGACATTTTAGCTAAAATGTAAGCTGTGTAACCACGCTTAGAAGAAGGAGATGTAACAGCACCGTGACCAGCACGATGATAATGTAAGTACTGTGAAGGATATTGACGACGTGCAGTCGTTACCATTCCTGGACCACCTACATAACCGTCAACCAAAAATGCTAAACGAGGCGCATCTTCACCGAAAACTTCTAAACCGAAGTCAGCACGAGCACACATTTCGTGGTGATCGTCAGCTGTGATGTTCATAGAAAAGATTTTAGCTTCGCCAGTTTCATCCTGTGCACGCTTCATCGCGTCATGAACTAAAGGTATAACCTTCTTCATTGGGCAGAAAACCTGGTTTCCTTGAGGCTCGTCATTCTTGATGAAATCACCACCTAACCAGAAAGAGTATGCAGCAGCTGCAAATGGCTCTGGACGTAAACCAAGCTTAGGCTTGATGATAGTACCAGCGATGTAACCACCGTTCTCAACAGGACGGCCTAAAAGACGCCACATATCAGAAATATCAACAGAAGGACCGTCAAACAGGTTCAACATGGCAGGAGGCATATAGAAGTCATACATTTGAGAGTTCTTGATGTCACCCATGCCCTGGTTGTTACCAATAGCAAGTGTTAAGAAAGAAACGATCATGGCACGACCATCAATTACATTACGATCGAACAGCTCGTTCGGGTAAGCAATCTTCATGATGCCACCAGCTTCGTCAATTTCATAAACTAACGCGTCAACACCTTTGGTGAAGTCATCAGTTGTAGAAACTTCTACGTTAGTACCTGTAGATGATTCAGCAGCAAAGTGAGCTGCAGCTTCCAGGTAACCGTAACCTTCAGCAGGCTCCATGGTGTAAGCAACAAGAATGTGCTTGCCATCAGCCAGTAAAGTATCTTCGTTCAAGCTTAGGTCAGAATAACGACCTGTTTGATCTAATAAAGCCATTTATATGGTCTCCTCAGTCAGTTTGTAATGAGCAAAATGCTCATAGGAATTGGTTGTTTATTGTGGCAACCACAACAACAGGACGGGCAATATAATCTTTTCGTTTTATAAACACTATTCATAGTTTTTGATGACTTTCATAAGTAAAAGCTTATACTTAGGCAATACATATCACCTTTAGGTAGGTAATCCTGGAATGAATATCACCATTAGGCAGCTTAAGGTCTTTTTAGAGGTTGCAACACAGCAAAATTTTACCCAGGCCGCCAAAATTCTTCATCTCACTCAACCCGCTGTTTCTATGCAAATCAAACAGTTAGAAGAAGTTACAGGTACTTCCCTTCTTACCAAAGCTGGTCGCAAAATACAGTTAACTGACGCAGGTCATGAAATGTTGATTTTAAGCCGTAATGTTTTGCAACAGATTGACCAGACAGAGCAGCACCTGAAACAAATCACCGAAGGACACCAGGGCCGCCTCAAACTTGTCGTTGCTTCCACTGTTTCAGCAGTAGCCACCAAAATGCTGGCAAGCTTTAACGAACTATATCCTGCCATGCACATTAGCTTTGATGTGACGAATCGAGAAGGTTTGATTGAACAACTCGAAAATAGTGAAGCGGATATAGTTCTGATGGGACAACCACCAGAAAACCTGAACTTATTCACCATTGCATTTATGGACAACCCCCTCGTTGTCATCTCCTCACCCAACCACCCATTGGCAAAGCAACAAAATTTAGCTTCTGTAAATCAACTACTCGAACACGGTTTTGTTGTCAGAGAATCTGGGTCAGGTACTAGAAAGGCTATGGAAAGGTTTTTCAATGAGCATAACAAAACGCTTAAAACCAACATGGAAATGAATAGTAATGACGCAATTAAGCAATCAGTTGAAGCAGGACTGGGGCTCGGAGTCGCGTCCATTCATACATTGGAACATGAATTAAAAGAAAATCGTCTGAAGATAATTGAAGCAGAAGGCTTTCCATTGCGAAGATCCTGGTATCTGGTTCAACGCAAGGATAAACGATTATCACCTTTGGCAGAAAAATTTCGGGGTTACGTACTACAACAGGCCAGAAAGATAGCTCCCATTATTTAACAGAATAGTCGGCAGTCGGCAGTCGGCAGTCGGCAGTCGGCAGTCGGCAGTCGGCAGTCG
>JABHSO010000025.1 GCA_018669845.1 Gammaproteobacteria bacterium
ATAAGTGGAGAAAATTAAGAGGCTTTGGTTTCCTGGGACAGGTCATCAAAGGTGTTCAATTTAAAGATGGGATAGAGGTCATTTCAGATAAGCAGGTCGCCGCTTGATTAGATGCCTAAACACCAGATTTGACAATAACTCTGCTTTTTGGGATAATAATCACAAATCGAGACTCATAATAATAATGGCTGATACAAATAACGATACGATTATAACCAGCCTTAGTAGCATCCCGGCATGTTGAGCAGAGAAGAATCCAATACACGGATATCTTTTCTTATTTTGTTAAATCAATTTTAGGGGATATACAATGATTCATAAAATTTTACAAACAGGATTACTGGTGGCCGCTCTGGCTATACCTGGAACAGCTTTGGCAGCAATTGCAGGATCGGCTCATGATTTTAGCGGAGGCGGAGGGAATGTGTGCTCAGGTTGTCATACTCCTCACAATGCATTGGCTAGCACTTCTGGCCCGTTATGGAATGCGGCTGCATCGAATGGTACTTACTCAATGTATGATAGTCCAAGTATTAATATGGTTACAGATACAGTACCGAATGGTGTTTCTGCTGCTTGTCTGAGTTGCCATGACGGTGTACTTGGTGTTGTTGGAGCTGGTAGTGGTAAGAACTTAGGAGAAGATTTAACAAACGATCATCCTATCAGTATTGCTTATGACAATGCTGCAGATAGTGGCTTTGTGCAATTAAATCAATTGAATGCAGGCTTAAAGTTATATGGTAACAAGGTAGAGTGTGCTACCTGCCACGATGTGCATGCGACTGACGTCGTTGGGAAATTAGAGCGCAACCTGGGTGGTCAGGATATATGCACAGCATGCCACATTAAGTAAGTCTCCCGGCTGAATCGAGTAGTATGGTGGGTTCTTTTAATAAACAAACAGGAATTCGGGTTAAGCAATTTACCCTTATTCCTGTTTTGTTACTTGCTGTGATAGCTTGCAGTACCGAAACCCGCCAACTATTTTTTGATATCAAGCCACCCATGGCCGAGGAATTGGCCTCAAAACCCTCAGAATCACCGGAAATTCAAGAAAGTCAAACAAAGGACAAAAATTTATCACTGAGTTCCAGTGTGTTTTCATTTCCAGGTATGGATGAAGACCTTCCCCCACCGGCAATAGAAGAAGTGTTGGAATGGGAAAAGGCTGAGCAGATGTTGCCTAAAGATGAAGAAGACAATGTGGACTGGTCGGAGGCTTTGAGGCAGGGTTTAATAAGGCCTCGAACCGGTGCTGACCCAAGAACCCTGTGGATGACTACCTTTCAATGGGATTTTATTATTCCTGCTGTAGTCGATGAAGATGAGGACGAAGATGAAGATGAGGAGGATGAAACAGAAGGTAATAATGAAGACATAAATGTCGCTGGAAAAGGTGATGACGCTGATGAGGAAGAAGATGATGATGAGGAGGAAGACGACGACGATGACGCCAATGAGGATGATGCTTATTTTCCACATTCATCTCATACCCAGTGGTTAAGTTGCAAAAACTGTCACATGACGATTTATCCTTTCAGAAGAAACCCCGCTACCATGAAGGAGATGAAAAAAGGCAAATCCTGTGGAGTTTGCCACGGTAAGAAGAAAGTTGCTTTTTCATTGAAGGCATGTGGCCGATGTCATCTGAATAGCGAGTAGATTGTGATGAATTTGTTTGGATGTGACGTCAGATGAAAAAGCCAAACTATATTGTCATGCTATTACTGGGATGCTCTGTATTGCTAATTATTAAACCGGGTTTTTGTCAACAGGCACCCGGAGATCTTCAATATGATCGAAAGGATGCTGACCCTGAAAAACTGGAAACTTTCCCACCGTCTATTTTTCAGCACTGGATACACCGAGTTCGTTATCGATGTGATGCCTGTCATGACACACTGTTTAAGATGAAACTGGGTGTTACTCCTATAAGCCACGATCTGATGGATAAGGGGAAGCTGTGCAGTGCATGCCATAACGGACAGATTGCATTCGATGCTGGCTTCAAAAACTGCAACCGGTGTCATGTTACCGAGGAAAAATGAACGGTATGTACCGCTCTCAAGTTTTCCCGAGAGTGATGCGGTTTATTTCTGTCACCCGGATATTAGTCTTCATGACTATATTTTGGACTGTTAATAGTATTGCAGAATCAAAGAATTCGTTGACTCTATACCCGGCTGAAGTAGAGGCCATATTCAGTTTTGATCATGATGACCGAAATGGCAGTGGTAATAGCAGTTTCAGCTCACAGGAAACCGACAGTGAATTTGGTGTCAGACTAGTTCAGGAAGCATATCTCTATGACCCTGATATAGCCTGGTTTATTGTTGATATAGAACCCTCAATTATGCGTGAAGACACCAAATCTTCTACTTTGACCGAAGATAGCAGTGGCAGGAATCTTGATTATTTTTTCCAGGCAGATATTTTGCAGGAAACTACTTTACCGGTAGGGTTCAATATTCAGATACAGCATAGCTCGGATCTGCTGGATGGTTCTCTGGGAAGTCAATATGATAATGTCATCGATACTAAGCAGGCATCTGTAGACTGGAAGTTAGATGCCTTTCCAATAAGTTTAACTTACCGAGATGAGGTGCTTGATCAGGAGTTTCAAACCAGCCTTAATGATCAGCTGTCAAAACGAAATGAAAATTTACAAAATTGGGTGTTAAAGGGAGGGAGTAGTAAGCTGGATTTGCGTTTGGAGCATGAAAACCTGGATGATCTTATCAGTACTAGAAATAATGATTTTGAGCAGGATGAAGCTTATTTAAGACATTGGCTTTCCTGGGGCAGGGCCAGTGAACTTAGATCTATACTTGAATATTCTGATCGAAATGGATTTAACGCCAACAAACGCCTGACCTTTGAAGAGAATGCACGTATTCAGCACACTGAGAATACTTTCAGTCGAACATTTTACCGCTATTTTTCTATCACACAGAACACGGAGACTGAAGAGCACAATAGTAAATTTGAGTTGAATCATAATCTCTACGGAAATCTGACAACCATTGCCAGTGTGGAAGCTGATGCTGCGCGTTCTGATAACCTTGATGAAAATATTCAAACGGTAGAGCTGTTTAGCCGTTACCAGAAACAGGACTTGTTTGGTGCAACGGTCAATGCCGGATTAGGCGTTTCCTATGGGGAGACCGACAGAGATTCTACATTTGGGTTAGTTGATGTTGTTGACGAAAGTCATACTGCACGACTTAATGGGGTGATACTGAATACTCGGTTCATTTTTACCAGTACCATTATCATCACCGATAGCACTGGCACGATTGTTTATAGTGAAGGTTTTGACTATGTGGTGAATAATCGCAGTGGGGATCTTACCGAGGTGCAAATTATTGCCGGTGGCCAGATTAATGATGGTGATAGCATATTGGTCAGCTATCAGGCACAGGCATTGCCATCACAGAAATTTTCGACTACTTATAGCCGCTATAATTTGGGGATTAATCTGGGCTGGTTGAGATTATCGCACAGTGATAGTAAATCGAATGACAGTCTAATATCGGGTGCCGATGAGAGTTTCCTCAATGATACGCGTTTTACCATTACCGATATAGAGTTTCGTTGGGAGCTTAACAAAAGTGATCTTCTTCTGGGAGCACAACGAAATTACCAGCTGGCAGGTGGATTTTCTTCGACTACTTACACCTATAAACAAACCTTTTCCTGGACCTATTCAAGGGATTTCCGTTTAAATTTAAGTACCATTGAATCCTTTACAGAAGAAGAGGATCAGGATACTGACCTGTACAGTCTCGATCTTTCGATTGACTGGAGGCCTTTGCCTGCTTTATCAATAGTTCCTACGGTTGGGTTCTGGCAACGACAGGATACAGAGAATTCGGTTCCCAGAAGCTCCAGTGAGGATGAATTTATCACTGCCGGGTTTAAGTTACACTGGAAGTATCGTCAGATAGCAGTGGACTTTAGCTATTTCCGTGACCGGCGAACTCTTCAGACTAACCAGACAGTCGATGGAAACCAGGTAGATGAATATAAATATATGTTCAGGCTGATACGGAAATTCTTATGACATTACACTGGTTCCTGCTATTGCCGTTATTACTCAGTGCTTGCGCAACGACTGCTCCTGTATTGCCTGAGGTGATGCCCCACCTGGTATGGCCTGCAGCGCCAGAGCCAGCTCGCATTGAGTTTGTAAATCTGTTTAGTAAAGCCGATGATCTTGGGATGAAAAAATCTTTCTTCAGCAAGTTGATCGAGTTTTTTGCAGGTGCTGAAGAGCGGCGAATGACTCGCCCCTATGCTATTGCTGCTAACAGTGAAAAAATTATTGTTGCTGATCCAGATGCTTCGGCTGTGCATTTATTTGACCTGAAACGAAAAAAATACCGCAAACTCAATCGCACAGGGAACTTGCATCTTGAAACACCTATTGGTGTTGCCATTAGTGATGATAGATTATTTATTGCTGATTCACAGTTGAACAAGGTTTTTATACTGGATGAAAAACTGGAGCTGTTGACAGTACTTCAAGGGTTTCAACGTCCCACCGGGCTTGCATTTGATCCTGTGCGTCAGTACCTCTATATCGCGGATACTCTGGCACATCAGGTTAAGGTATTTGATCATAATGGCCAGTTTCAATTTATTATTGGAGAGCATGGTGAAAATAATGCCCAATTCAATTTCCCCACTCACCTGGCTTTTAGTGGAGACCGTCTGTTTGTAAACGATACTATGAATTTTCGAATACAGATTTTTGAGTTTGATGGTCGTCACCTGAAGACTTTTGGAAAGCATGGTGATGCTAGTGGCTCTTTCGCACAGTCAAAGGGATTGGCTATAGATGCAGATGGTCATGTCTATGTGGCTGACGCAATGTCTGGTCGTGTGCAGATTTTCGATCAAAATGGAGTCTTTTTATTAGACTTTGGTTCATTCGGTAACACACCCGGTAGCTTCCAGTTGCCTGCAGGACTTTCCTTTTGGGAAGATAAGTTATATGTCGCTGACTCTTTTAATGGACGAGTTCAGGTGTTTCGCTATTTAGCGGTGGAGAATTGATATGGTTAGAGTAATCCTGTTGGGAGTATGCTTACTAATTGCTTCGGGCGTATTTGCCGTTGGAGTAGTATCAGATACCGTACATAATCTTTCTGTCAGTGGTCCTGGTCCAGTCAAAAGTCTGACTGAAGACCGTATCTGTATTTACTGTCACATTCCTCACTCTGCCTCTGCACAAGCCCCATTGTGGAACAGACTCTCTTCGGGTGGTTATATCAATTATCAAAGTAGTACAACGGATGCATCTCCGGGCCAGTTGGGTGCGGCTTCGGTACGCTGTCTATCCTGCCATGACGGAACCATTGCATTGGGTGATCTGGCTAACAGCAGAGCTGGTATTATCGATAATCTGAGCACTACAAGGCTTAATGGGCGGTCGGGACTTGGTACCGATCTATCAGATGATCACCCGATTTCCATCATTTATGATTCGGGATTAAGCACCAGAGATCCAGATCTGGTTCATCCTGCTAATGTAGATCTACCTTTGCTCAGTGGAGAGCTGCACTGTACATCCTGTCATGATGCGCATGATAATACGACTCCTCCGTTTCTGCATAAATCTACCCTCTACGGTGAACTTTGTATTACCTGTCACAACTTGACTGGGTCGAACTGGGACTGGACCAATAGTTCCCATGGAACTTCAACGGCTGTCCCGCAGGGTACTGACCCATGGTCCGAACGTAAGCCTGAATGGAAAGGTTTGAATGTGGGTCAAAATGCCTGCATGAATTGCCATACACCTCACAATGCGGCTACAGCTGTCAGACTGGTGAAGGATCAGGAAGAACAGACCTGTTATCGATGTCATGATGGGTCAGTAGGTACTAATAATATTCAGGCAGATTTCCAACGGTTCTATCGTCACCCGGTTGATGTGACCCCCAATATTGACCATGACAGTGCCAGGCTGGAAAATCCAAGAACCATGCAATTACATGTAGAGTGTGAAGACTGCCACAATCCCCATGCAAGTTTTAGCTCATCTCCAATGATTTCCTTCAATCCAGGTAATCCACTGGATTCAAATCTAACCGTTGCGCCATTAGTGAATGGTAGTCTGGCAGGTGTTAGTGGAATCGATATAAATGGTAGCGTTAAAACAGAAGCCGATTTCGAGTATGAGGTGTGTTTTAAATGCCATGGTGTGCCTGCAAACAGTGCCTGTGAAAATCGACGTTGTTCCACAGCCGATAATTATCAAATGGTACGGCAAGATGGTGTTTATAACTTGCGCGACAAATTCGATACCGGTAATCCTGCATTAGTGTCATATCATCCCGTGTATGCCAACAACCCCAGCAATAATAGCGAGGTTCCAAGTCTGCGTAATGATATTCCACTAAATACTAGCAGTAGCCAGATTTACTGCAGTGATTGTCACAGTAGCAACAGTTCACCTGCTGCTGGTGATGTCGGGTCCTCAGGGCCACATGGTTCTCAGTATGAAGGTATTCTGGCACAACGCTACAGTTTTGATCCTGAATCAACTTCAATAACTTTTGACAATGCGTTGTGTTTCAAATGCCATGATGCCGGTAATCTTTATTCTGATGTATCCTTTAAACATAAAAAACACCTTGAAAAGGATTTTTCATGCATCAACTGTCATGATCCACATGGTTCAACTGCGGGGCCGCATCTGCTCAATTTTCTGACCTCTTCTAATGTGGCTGGTCAGACTCTGAATATTACCGGGGCAGGTGGTTATAACGAACCAACCTGGGTGGACAATGGATTATACAGTGGTACCTGTTACATGGATTGCCATGGCAAAGTACATGACGGCTGGAATTATTAGTTTGAACCTGCTTCGAGCAATATTTATTACTATCGCTATTTTAGCGATGCTGGCTACGGAAGTATCTGCAGATTTTTACCCTGTTCAAACTGGTACCATCAACCTGAACAGACCACATGATTATTCGCCTTCAAAGGATTGTGCGAACTGTCATTTATATTTGTACCAGCAGTTTGAACATTCGATGCATGCGAAAGCTTTCACCAATCCAGTTTTTCAGAATCAACTTTATGATGTTCTGCTTCCACAGATGAAAGAAAATCCCAATGCCAGGCACAAAGTAGGAAAGTGTCTGGCATGTCATTCTCCCACGATCTATATGACAAAGAACCAGCAGCTACCTGCCCGCCATAGAATGGAATATGGAGCCCCTGGTGTTACCTGTGATTTTTGTCATACAATGATTAGCTACTCAGGCAAGTCACCAGAAAACGCAAATTATGTGACCTCACCAGGTCCGATTAAGTATGGACCCTTTAAATATTCGTCGGACTGGCACCGAAAATACTCACCGTTTCATACCAGTAGTAAAATCTGTGGTGTGTGTCATGAAGGAAGCAATAGTCATGGTGTCCAGACACACACGACTTATAGTGAATGGCTGACGAGCTCCTGGCCAAAAAAGGGAGTCGAGTGTCAGGATTGTCACATGAGTGCAACGGGTCGCTTGATTGATGGAAAAGCTATATTCGAGAGAGGCATTATAGCTGCAGCCAGGTACATATCACCGCCTGAGAGGAAAAAACTATTTAGCCACCGCTTTCCCGGTACGAATGTGTTAAGTCAACTAGAAGGAGCTGTTAAATTAAAAATTTACAACTTATCGAGAGAAATTGAACCTGGTGATACAATCTTTCTTGGTATTTCTCTGGACAATAGTGAGGCAGGACACAGTATGCCGACAGGAGCCATTGAATTACGCCAGGCCTGGTTGGATGTTCGAGTTAGCTTGCCGCAATCAGGACAAGTATGGCAGCTAAAGGCTGAACGAATCTCTGATGAAAGCTGGGATACAGCGGGTATGAGTGTATCTAATACGCTATCACTGGATAATGAAATTACACCGGGCAGTCGGCTGTACAGGGCAGTTTTAGTAGACTCGAAAGGTCGCCAAACATTTAATAACTGGCAGGCTGTGTCCAAAGTTTTTGATAATCGTCTTAAGGCTGGGGAAATACGTCGAGAGATGTTTCGTTTCACCGTGCCGGCTGATGCTTTGGGTAATCTGGATGTGGAAGTAAAACTTTACTATTTGCGTTATCCACCTGCTTTCGTCACACGCCTTGGAATGAAACCAGCCAAAAATATTTTAGTGGCAAAGGAAAGTAAAATAATAAAGATAAACTACTAATTTATGTCGTAAAAATACCATCTTCATTAAACTGACGGGCTAAATTTTCACCTAGCCCTTTCAGTTTTCAAGGTTCATCAGATATATGGGGTTATTACATATAACCGTCAGACAATGTTTTCATGAAGTTTACAAGATCTTCATAATCAGTAACGCCATCGGAATTATCATTATCCAGCCCAAGAGGTGTTTTTAGCTCTTCAGCAATGTTTTCTTCTACTTCAGGTGTGAAAAATAATGATTGAGCTGGGTCTCTTATATAGTCAGCCACCGTAATATCATAGTGCCTGATAACTTCCTCCAAAGTCTGATATACACCGTTATGCATATAAGGTGCAGTTAGAGCAATGTTACGCAAGGTAGGTGTTCTGAATTTACCTGTTTAAATTGCTACATCGGCCGCATCAATATTTGAATTAGCAGCGAGACCGATATCTATATCCGAAGATGGGTTAGACGGGTTAACGGGAACTCCAATATTAAAATAATTGAAATCACTGAAAATAGTTTCATCATTGGCTGCAGATTCTGGTGGGAGAGCAAGAGTATGACAGTTTGCGCATTTAGCATCATTCATAAAAAGCTGTAAACCTCGGTCTTCAGAAGCTGTTAGTGAATATTTCCCCGCTCGCCATGCATCAAATTTTGAACTGAAAGGACTCATTTCTGCAGATTCTTCGAAAGCAGCAATTGACGTGGCAATGTTTGTATAAGCTGTATCTGTATCATCCAGGGCTGTAGCACCATAGACCGATAAAAAATCATCAGCATAACTGGCAGAAGCCACTTTAGTGACCACTTCAGCAGCATCAGAATTATTCATTTCAACCGGGTTTAAAAATGGTCCTTTAGCCTGTTCAATAAGATCGAGAGCACGGCCATCTAAAAATTGACCACCCTGGTAATGAGAAGTGGTACCGCCATCGGTCAGGGAGCTAGTTTTAGAAAAATCAGGGATAAAAGCAGCGTATGAAGATGTCGGGGCATTACGGTTACCAAATTCACCCGTTACAGAACCTTCTGAAACAGGTGCTGCTTGTGTTGCAACTGGGTCAGCAAAACCACTGGAAGGAGAATGGCAATCAGCGCATGACTGGTTTCCTTCGCTGGATAAACTAACGTCAAAAAATAATTTTTTACCCAGTTCCTGTTCTGCACTTAGTGAAGAGTCAGTACCTGTAGGAGTACTGGTTCCACTGCTACTACTACCGCAGCCAGTAATAATCAGAGTTGTAATAATAACGGTTGGAGCTAGAACTAAATTCAGTTTGTATTTCATGTAGAGATTACATCCTGTAGAGAAAGGCTCTGAATTATATCGAAAAAGTAATTCACTCATCATTGGCATAGATCAATTAATACAGTTAAGAGTTTTATGAAAAAAGTCACTTATTTATAACTGCATTTTTGATCGCCATACCAAGTTCTTGATACGCGATATGATTTTTTTATTTTGAAGGTAATGAGGTGTCAATGGAAGAGAGCTATAGCGTACTGACAGTACTGTTTTGGGAACAGAGATGCTACCCAGTGCGGATGATTCTGCCTATGTAGGAACCGGTGCCAGTGCTGGTGCAGAGATCTTAGCATTTAGTGTTTTAGGCGATAAGCTGCTTTATAGAGGGGTGACTTCTTCGGTTAATGGCAATAATAAAGTTGCCGAATTACTGACTTTGGATACTATCACTAACGTACTAACGTCAGCTTTTGTTTCAGGTGTTAGTTCATCCCAAAATAACCAGGTGGGTATATTTAACGGGTTTAGTTATTTCTTCAAACAAAATTTTACCCCAGGTATTTCTACAGTTCTTTATAAAACAGATGGTATTAATCCTGCAGTGACTGTTAAAACTTTCCCTCAGTTTGACTCTATATTCGAATTTACTGAGGTAAATGGTGAACTGTTTTTTGTGATCGATAGAGAATTATGGAAAACAGATGGTACTGAAGCGGGTACAACTATGGTAAAAGATATTAACCCCGGTGGTTTTGATAACTCTGCATTCTTTCCACTTTTTGGATAACAGTTATTTCTGGGGAAGATTGATAATTGTTAGCTGAAACCTGAAGAAAGCTAAATTGATTTACACTCTCTTCCAATCGATTCGATCTTTTTTCAAACCAATATTCATACCGATAGACAGTCTATGAGTTGGTGAGTTGTTTTTAGTGACCAGATGTGGGGTTTCTGGATTGAAGAAAATATAGTTGCCTGTAACCGGTGTTAAACTGATTTCCTGGTCACCTGTTTGTAACACCAGATCCCCTGAATCATCAGGAACTGTTAAATACACAACACCCGAAATTAACTCATTTAAATTATCATGGGTATGTAATGTGGTTACATGGCCGGGTGCCATTAAATTAAACCAGTAGCCAATATCCAGCTCATCTTTGTTAACTTCTAATAGCTCAGCACAAAAACCAAGGCTTTCTGACATTAAATCGTTCAGATCTGAATTATTACAGTTTTCCAGATAAATATTTTCATATCGGTCATGGAAAAAGTGAGTTTTATTTAGAATATCAGCATCTTGCTGCAATAAAGTTTGCAGGTACTGATCAATAGACGATAGCTGAGATTCAGCTAGACCGGTAATTCGCCTGAGATAGGGCGATTCCAGAAAAATATGTTCGGGGGAACTAGACATTATAATTGCGCCTTGAGGCAAAAACAAAAAAGCAGATTCAATTTGAACCCGCTTTTATGTTCAGTTAACTTCTGTGGAATTACTTCCAGTTGCCGAAGTTATCTTCATTCTTTTCTGTGCCGTCTTCAAAACCAGCTGAGTAAGCATCATTAAGAGACTGTTCTTCTCTTTCTGGATGACCCAGGTAACCACCTTGCCAGCCGATTATGTATTGGTCCTGTACACCCATTTCTTCCATTTTAGTAGTAGCGTCGCGATAAGCTTGATCCATAACAATTTCCTCAAATCAGATAAATAAATTAGATCAGTAAGCCATGTTGATAACTTGTTTAAATTACCACATGCCTAAAAATGCAGCGTATTATACTAAATAATTCAGTAAATATTATATCTCTATTGGGAGGATAGATAATTTGATATCAATATAATAGTGGTTATTTTTGTCACTTTTAGATTGATAATACGGCTATTACGTCCCATCAGGGATATTCGGTTACATATAAAAAATGCTTATTATTCCATCTTTAAGATCCTTAACGGTACATCCTGTACCAATTCTCGTAACAAGTTATTAACAGGTAAGAATCATGACAACCGAAAATGATATGAACTTTATCAGTGGCATGTCTGCTTTTGAAGCAAAAGAGTTTGTCCGTGCAGTTCAGTTTTTAGTCCCATTCGCTGAAAAAGGTGATCCTGATGCACAACACCGTGTGGCTATCATGTATCAAAATGGACTCGGCATGGTGAAAAAGGAAAAGGAAGCGTTTGACTGGATGACAGCAGCGGCAGAGCAGGGTCATGCTGTGGCTCAGCATGGTTTGGGCTTTATGTACATGGATGGTGATTGTGTTGAGAAAAATGGTGAGAAAGCCGTTGAATGGTTCACCAAAGCAGCCGAACAGGGACTGGTAGGATCACTGACCACTCTGGCCATGATGTATGACAGCGGTGATGGCGTTGAAAAAGATGCTGAAAAAGCCAAAGAGCTTTATAAAAAGGCAGGATTTTAATGCGTCCAGCTTATTTATCGAAAGTTTTGGAAGAGGAAGTTCTTGGTACATTAAAAGGATTTCACACCCCGGTCATGTTATGGGGGCCGCCGGGAATAGGTAAGTCGCAAATTGTCATGCAAATTGGTAAAAACCATGATTTGCCGGTTATCGACATTCGTCTGTCTCAAATGGAACCCAGTGATTTACGCGGTATTCCCTTTAAACATGAAGATAAGGTTGAATGGGCTGTGCCTTCGATGCTGCCTGATGAAAGTATTCATGGGAAGTCAGGCATATTATTTCTTGATGAAATTAATTCTGCTGCTCCCTCTGTTTCTGCCGCAGCTTACCAGTTAATTCTGGATCGTCGTCTGGGCAACTACCAGGTGCCAGAAGGTTGGGCAATATTTGCAGCGGGTAACCGTCAGGGTGACCGTGGCGTTACTTATGCGATGCCTGCACCTTTAGCCAATCGATTTTCACATTATGAAATAGACCTGAACCTGGATGACTGGGTTGCCTGGGCTTATAAAAATGGAATTGATGAACGCATTATTGGTTTTTTGCGTTTTAGACCTGAACTGATATTTGATTTTGACCCTGCACATAATCCCGTGGCTTTTCCTTCTCCTCGTTCCTGGGAATTTGCCCATCGTGCGCTGCAAAAGTTTATCGATTATCCAAATCTGTTACTGGGTTCTCTGCAAGCCTGTATTGGTCAGGCTGCCGGCATAGAGTGTCATGCATTTATTGAGAGTCTGGATCAAATGCCTGATCTGGATAAGATTCTATCTGGTGAAGATATCAAAGCACCTGATGAAATAGATTTACAGTATGCTGTGGCTTCAGCTCTGGTTGGCCGTGCGATTCGTGCCCAGGGTACTGAGAATGCGCGTTCTGTGTTTGGCAATATTTTAAAATATGCAAGTTGTTTCCCACAACGCGAAATGGGTGTGATGTTGGTTTCGGATATGCATCGAGCTATAGGCAACGATTTGTTTGAAGTTGAAGAGTTTGCCGACTGGGCTGACTCCATAGCTGACCTGATTTTGTACAATTAGACGTTGTGGAAGATACCTCGTTAGAAGATATCGAAAACAAACTCAGTGCAGCGCGAACCCGGCTGATTCTGGATAAACCTTTTCTGGGTGCTCTGGTTTTACGTCTGCCATTGCAGGCTGCAGATGCAAAGTGGTGTGCAACCACTGGCACGGATGCTAAAAAATTCTTTTACAATCCTGAATATATCTCGGAGCTGAAAGCTGATGAAGCCCAGTTTGTGCTGGCTCATGAAGCTTTGCACTGTGCCCTATCGCATTTTGCTCGACGTGAGCACCGGGTAAAATATCGTTGGGATATCGCCTGTGATTATGCCATTAATCCGATACTGATGGATGAAGGCTTGAAGCCGCCTCTGGGTTCATTAATCTTGAGAGAATACAGAGGCATGACCGCCGAAGAAATTTATCCGATGATTAAAGACGATGACATGTCTGAAACATTGGATCAGCACCTTTATGATAAACAGGATGAAACTGAAGGTGGTCAGGATAAACTACAAAATCCCTTAGATCAGAAAGACCAGAAATCACAACCGGGAGGAGAAGGGCAGGTCAAACCCAATGAAGAGCAGTCTGAAGGTGAGAACCCTTCTGATAAACAGGGAGATGGTCAGGATAATAAGCAGGAAGATCAGTCTGAAACAGAAAAATCAAATTCGAATTTCCCCAAACAAACTGATAAACAAAACTCTACCCAATCATCCTCTGAAATAACGGATGAACCGGTGCAGTCTGATCAACCAGAACCGCTGACCGAAGCAGAAAAAAATGACCTGCATGTTCAGTGGCAGCAACGCCTTGCAGGTTCAGCTCAGCAGGCGCAACAGGCTGGAAAACTGGGTGATGGCATGGCCAGAATGATTGATTTTTTTCTTCAGCCGACTTTACCCTGGCGAGTATTGTTAGCGCGTTATATGAACAGTATTACGCGAGATGATTACAGCTATACCAGGCCTTCCAGCCGTCGTGGTGACCCTGCAATTTATCCAAGTTTACGCAGCCCTCAAATGAATATTGTGATAGCGATTGATGTGAGTGGGTCGATTAAACGGGATGAACTGAGTGAGTTTGTAGCTGAAGTGGATTCGCTAAAATCTCAAGTTCGTGCCAGGGTCACTTTTTTAAGCTGTGATTCAAAAATAACTGATGACAGCCCCTGGGTCTTTGAAGCCTGGGAGTACTGCCAGTTACCAGACCGTATTGTCGGTGGTGGAAGCACTGATTTTAATCCTGTATTCGAATGGGTAGAACAGAATGACCTTAGACCAGATTTATTAATTTACTTCACCGATGCAGAAGGAAAATTTCCAGCGGTTGAAGCTAACTACCCTGTAACCTGGCTAGTCAAAGGTAAGAACTCTGTTCCCTGGGGGGATCGGATTCAATTGAATTAAAACCTGTTCACCACAGGGGTCACAGAGGAACACAGAGGTTTTAATGTACAATGCTATTCTTAAAACCTGGATCTTTCTGCGAGAAAAAATATTTTGAACATATATTACAGATAAAAACCAGCTTCCAGCAATCCATACCTCTGTGTTCCTCCGTGTCCTCTGTGGTGAAATATTTTTAAATATATTAGAACATGCAACTATCAAATGAAGACAACCTGCGCTTAAACGTTTTACTGGCTCAGGATTTAAAAGCAGTACGCATCGATGAATCTAAAATGATTGTGTATGCATTATCCAGCAAAGGTGATGCGAAGATTCAGCTTAATCCGACCTGCAAGGATGAAAAATATATTCGCCTGGTGAAAGAGTTGTTATCCAATAAAATTATGGGTTCTCCTGGTGGTTATCCTGTTTATATTAAACGCTGGACACGTATGGGGCAGGATCGACAGGAAGAAAGCCTTGCCCAGTTGTTACTTCTTGGGGAACAGGAAGCGGTGGTAGCGGTTGTACATGCCCCGACGCTTACACCTGACATTGCCCGTCATGCATGGTGGGCTTATCCGTCTTCAGAGAATGCACGTCGTTTACTGGATAAAAAGCAAGTTGCAGAATCTGATCTTGCTCGTGAACTGGCAGAATTTTTACTTGAGTTTTTACCGTTTGAAATTGAACACAGGGATATGATCGATTCTGTCAGCTTATGCCTTCAACCGGATCTGCTAACTGAAGAGGAAATTGCAGACCTGTGGAAGCGAGCAAAAAGGAAACAAAGTTTGTATGTAGGATTTCTGCTTTCCTTACCCGATGCTTTACCTGAAAAAGGTATAGCTCACCAGTCATTCAGTGAAGCTCAGGGAACACTGACCGAGCTTCAAAAAGAAGGTAATGTGTATGCTATTCAACTCCTGCGATATTTATCTGAGCCAGGTCAAATTTTTCTTAAAACTTTAACTCGTGTACTTGATAAGGCTGCCAGTCAGGACACCATTGTTTCTCTTTTTCTTGCTATTGCTGCTTATAATCAGAGTTTACCCCTGGCCAGTATTAAACAAAGATCGATTAAGGAAGCTGAGCAATTAGCCCAGGTCTGGTTAGGAAGCCATGAAGATGAACAACTGCAATCCTGTCTGAATGCCTGTCCGGACTATCGTGATCAAATCAGGGTGATGCTGGTTTTAGCGCAAATGGGTGAGGTGACTTTGTTTCCCATTTTTGGTTTAACAGATGCTTTAGGATCGGTGATGCGTAAAAAGCTAAAACCATTAACTGACCCTTTGCGAGAACATATTCTGCTCTTACTGGAATAAGCAGTCTATTTCTTATCTATGCGTGAAGAAAAAAATTTTATATAATGATTTGCTTATATTTAGATAAATGCTCTTTCTGGAACCGGTGAAGTATGAATTACCTACCTATATTTTATGAATTAAAAGATAAAGCCTGTACCGTAATTGGAGCAGGTGGCATAGCCGCACGTAAAGCTGACCTGCTGACTATGGCAGGTGCGAAAGTAACTGTTATTTCGCCCATTTTAGGTGCTGAAATGACCCGATTTAATGACAGTGGCAAGGTTGAGTGGCTCGAAAGACCCTTTCAGGATGGAGATTTAGCCAATTCATTTTTAGTCATCGCTGCCACCAGTGATAAATCTGTTAACGAACAGGTAGCTGCCGAAGCTGAAACGCTTAAAATTCCTTGTAATGTTGTTGATAATCCCGGTTTGTGTAGCTTTATCATGCCATCCATTATAAATCGTGATCCTGTACAGATTGCTGTTTCTACCGGCGGAGCTTCTCCTGTATTGGCCAGACTGATCAGGACAAATCTTGAAAGTTGTACGCCTTCAGCCTATGGCAAATTGGCCACATTGGTGGATAAATACCGTAACGATGTAAAACAAACATTTCCTAAGGTTGAAGAGCGTCGAAAATTTTGGGAGTCAATCCTGGAAGGTCCTGTTTCTGAGCATGTTTTTGCCGGGCGAAATGATGATGCTCGACAGTTACTGGAAAAACTGATTAATGAAGCGAATGCTGATCCTGGATATAAAGGCGAAGTCTTTCTGGTGGGAGCCGGGCCGGGTGACCCCGATCTATTGACTTTCCGTGCTTTACGGTTGATGCAAAAAGCCGATGTGATCGTTTATGACCGCCTTGTTTCTGACCCAATCATGGATCTGGTACGTCGTGATGCGGAACGAATTTATGCTGGCAAAGAACGTTCAAACCATGCAATTCCTCAGGAAAATATAAATCAGTTACTGGTTCGCCTGGCTAAAGAAGGTAAACGGGTCTTGCGTTTGAAAGGCGGTGATAATTTCATCTTCGGACGCGGTGGTGAAGAAATATCTGAGCTTATCGATGAAGATATTCCATTTCAGGTAGTACCCGGTATAACTGCAGCATCTGGTTGTACCACTTATGCAGGTATTCCATTAACCCATCGTGATTATGCACAGGCCTGTATTTTTGTGACAGGCCATTTGAAAGATGGTACCAGTGATTTGAACTGGGAGATGTTGTCACATAAAAATCAGACAGTTGTCTTTTATATGGGACTGAATAACGTTAAGTCTTTGTGTGAAGAATTAAAGAAACACGGGCGTGATTCGAAGACGCCTGCAGCTTTGATTGAAAAAGGCACAACGCCGGATCAACGTGTATTTATTGGTGACCTGGATACTTTGGCTGAGCTGGTACTCAAAAATGATGTGAAAGCACCTACCTTGATTGTGGTGGGTGAAGTGGTTGAATTACATAATAAATTGCACTGGTTTAAACCGGGTGAAGAAATTAAATAATCGGTTTGGTGCGCGCGGCGCACCCTACGGTTAGAACGGGTGTAGGGTGCGCCGTGCGCACCAATCTAGAATCATCATCAATATAATGGGGATGCAACTTGGCAAAAATAAACATAATGGCTCTCCGCCACAGCGCATTTTATGCTCCACTCTTAATGACAATAAAAGGTGGTTATCTAAGCAAGCAGGGCTTAGACCCCATTTACACAGTTGCTACTCCAGATAACCCTATCGATCAAAATCTGCGTGCAGGAACAGCACACTTATCTCAAACAGCACCAGCTATTAGCTTTGCAGCATTAGAAAAAGGACTGGAGCTTGATATAGTTCACTTCGCTTCGATTAATGATCGTGATGGTTTTTACCTGACGGCACGTGAGCCTACTGAAAACTTCCAGTGGAGTGACCTGGAAGGACAGGATGTTCTGGTCGATCATCTGTTTCAACCTCATGCAACTTTACGTTACGCGATGTTTTTAAATGGCGCTGATTTCGATAAAGTGAATGTCATCGATGCCGGTAATGTCGAGCAAATGGATAAGGCTTTTCGTTCAGGGCAGGGCGCTTATGTTCATCAACAGGGGCCTGCGCCACAGCAACTGGAAAATGATGGTGAAGGTTTTATCGTGGCGTCAATTGGTGAAGCCATTGGTCCAGTAGCTTTTAGCAGTCTTTGTGCAACGCATGAGTGGCTAAAAACAGATATGGCAGAGGCATTTTTAGTTGCTTATCAGCAAGCCATGACTGATATTATCGATATGCCTTCGATTCAGATTGCGAATACGATACATGATTTTTTACCCAATATTGATAAAGATGTATTGGTTACTACACTCGATGATTATAAAAAACTGGATACCTGGAAAAGTAATATATCAATAAATACAAATAGTTATGAGAACTTATTAAAGGTATTTCTGCATAGTGGGTATATAACTAAAGCTCATCCAATGGAAAGCTGTATTGTTTAAATATAAAACTAAATGATAAAAAGGTAACTCAGCAAGTTTCAATAATTTGTCACCACGAAGACACGAAGTACACGAACGAAGTCATTGTGTAATAATGAAATATGTTCGAAATCATAACTAATAATCGAGTTAGTAGACTTTAATAAATATGTGTTTTACTTCGTGATCTTCGTGTCTTCGTGGTGATTATTTTTTAACTTTTAATTACACTGAATACTTACATAAAAAAATATAAAAATTAAAATGAAACAATCTGTAGTTACTTTTTTCAAAAGAATGCGAGGTCCGGGAAAGTGTGGAGCACGGCATTCTCTAAGCTGGATTTTCTGGTCCTGGATTGGATCTTTTCTGGGTATTTTAGCTGTTGCTTTCTTTAATAAGCTATTACCTGTATCTGCCACTGACAGTGTTTTACTGATAGGTTCTTTTGGTGCTTCTGCAGTATTGATTTATGGCACTCCTCATGTTCCCTATGCCCAGCCAAGAAATTTGATAGGTGGGCATTTTATCTCTGCGTTAACGGGTGTTGCTATTGCCCAGTATCTAAGTATTCCCATAGAACTTCAGGCGGCACTGGCTGTCTCTTTGTCGATTGTTTTGATGCATGCCAGTCGAACATTGCACCCGCCGGGTGGAGCCAGTGCACTGATCGCGATTATTGGAAGTGAGCAGATACAGGATCTGGGTTTTATGTATGTCCTGCAACCCGTGTTGTCTGGTGCCATTATCATGTTAGTCATTGCTCTATTAATCAATAATTTGAGACACGACGAGGAACGACATTACCCAAAATGCTGGTGGTAACGTTCATTGAGACAGATGAGTGTAAGCTTTACCTGTTGACCCATATCAACTAGCTTTCAGAATAAGCAGGAAATAGAAAGGAACTCTCAAAATAGAGAGTAAAATTGTTATCATTAGCAGATGGATATTTTAAGGAGATAATGATGCAAGTTGATGATACCCATCACCGTAACTATACATCTCTAAGCACAACAGAATTTTTAGAATGTCCTTTGCAGTTACCTGAACTGGTCCAGATGGAAGACATGGCTACCCATGTTTTTACTGATTTCACCCATAATAGACCCGCTGTAATCCCGGCTGATTCATCAATTGATGTTGCAATGCAAATGATGAAAAACTCCGGAATTCATTTGCTGCTGGTCATTGATAAAATGGATGCTGATACAGATTCCACAAACCGTCTGGTTACTGTCAAAGGCCAAATAACAAGCTGTGATGCTCTGGGTGATGCACCTGTGAAGTTAGCTCGGGAGAATGGTATCAACCACAATGAAATGACAGTGAGTATGGTCATGACTCCCAACACAGATATTAAGGTGGTTGACTGGTCTACAATCAAAGTGGCAAAGGTAGGGCATATCATCAAAACAATGCATGACTGGGACTGCTGCCATATTTTAGTTATGGATGAAGATAGATTGCGAGGCATATTTTCAATGAGTGAAATATCAAAACACCTTGGTCATAATGAGTCAGAGCCTCTGGTGTGCGCCCATTCTTTAGCCGAGTTAGTACATACTATTGGGTAGTAACTGCGTCTCTTATTACTCAGGGATTTTCATCAAACCATTTTTTAAATCACTGTATTCAGCATGATTTCTGGTGATATAGCCATGGCGAATCAGAAAATCAATCATGACCAGGTTACAGTTGAGTTTTATGTCACTGGAATTTTGAATGGTCTGAGCGACACGTTCCAGTGGCCATAGCTGAAAATTTTCCACCTCTCCATCTGTGCAGCGGGGAATAAAGTCTTCTGGTAGTTCCAGGTCGTAACACAACATCGTATCTGGTTTCAGACCTTGCTCGACTTCACGGCGGTAGGAAATTTTACCGACATGTTTGGCTTGTGCTGCCAGTTCTGCCGGGATACCGGCTTCTTCCCAACATTCTTTTGCCAGATTTTCATCAGAGCTTAAACCCCAGGGAAAACCACCTGCTACAAGATGGTCAAGCATGCCCGGTGCATGACGTTTTTGTAAAGAGCGACGAGCAATCCACATATGAATTTCTCCCTGTCGCCGCACATAACCATTCATGTGCTGACCAAAAGCAGCAACACCAAAGTAGGAAACCAGAGCCCGGTCCATCAGAAACAGAACCTGTTCACGTTGCCCGGTTGTAACCGGGTATAACTCACCATGTAGGTATGGGACTAAGTTTGCTTCCAATAATTTTTCAGTTAACTCAAACATTGCCTGATTACGAGATGCAAAATCTGTTGCAGGAGTATTCCAGTGCAAAGCATTGTGGTCCTTATGAAATGCATCAGAAATTTCCAGCAGGCTTTGTGCAAAAGGATGTTTGATTTCACCTACCTTTAATCCAGCTATTTTGAATGGAATGAAGTGATCGGGCTGGTACAAATTACATTGCTGGATTTGATGAAGGTAACTCATGAAATGTTTTTATAGTTGATATTCTAATTATTTGAAATTTCCTGCTTAGGGTAACAGAGCTTAGGACTATAGGAATAAATATCTAATCCTCGGTGAAATCTATTTTATATTAGCAATTGTTAATATAATTAGTTAAAATCCGCGCCTCTTTTCTGCTCCCTTAGGCTCTTTAATGTTTCAGTTAACCTGTCCCGGTAAACTATGTGTAAAAAATGATGTGCTGTCAGGCCTGACAGTCGCTCTTGCACTGGTTCCTGAAGCTGTAGCATTTGCCTTTGTTGCGGGTGTTGATCCCCTGGTAGGTCTTTATGGCGCTTTCATGATGGGCATTATCACAGCTATCTTTGGTGGTCGTCCGGGTATGATTTCTGGAGCTACGGGTGCCATGGCTGTTGTTATGGTTTCGCTTGTATCATTACACGGTGTCGAATACCTGTTTGCGGCCATTGTGTTAACCGGTTTGATACAAATGAGTGCGGGTGTTCTTAAACTGGGTAAATTTATCCAACTGGTGCCTTTTCCGGTGATGCTGGGTTTTGTGAATGGGTTAGCTATTGTAATTTTTCTAGCACAGCTTCAGCAATTTAAAACCATTGGTGCCAGTGGTGAACTGGAATGGATGACGGGGCAACCTTTGTACATTATGTTTGGCCTGATTGTATTAACGATGGCAATTATTCATTATCTGCCTAAGTTGACTGTTGCCGTACCGGCTTCTCTGGCTGCTATTGTTTTTGTGACTTTATTAGTTATTGGACTCGATCTCGATAGCCGATCTGTTGTCGAAGTATTGCGTGATATGTCTGGAAATGCTGAAGCGACGATTGCGGGTGGTTTTCCGACATTACACATTCCGATGGTTCCTTTTAACATGGAAACTTTAATGATCATTCTTCCTTTTAGTTTTATTTTGGCAGGTGTTGGTTTGATTGAATCATTATTGACATTGAATTTAATTGACGAACTCACTGAGTCTCGTGGTCAGAATAACCGTGAATGTGTCGGGCAGGGGCTTGGTAATACAGTGAATGGTTTCTTCGGTGGCATGGGTGGTTGCGCGATGATTGGTCAATCTATGATCAATATTAATTCAGGTGGTAAAGGGCGACTGTCGGGTATCAGTGCTGCTTTATTCCTGTTGGCATTTATCCTGTTTGCGTCCAGTTTGATTGAAATAATTCCGGTAGCGGCTCTGGTCGGTGTTATGTTTATTGTGGTTCTTGGTACCTTTGAATGGGCTACCTTCAAGATGTTTGGCAAAGTGCCTGTGGCTGATATTTTTACGTCGGTACTGGTTGCAGTGGTCACGGTAATGACTGATTTGGCTATCGCTGTCATCGTGGGTGTCATTGTTTCCGCTCTGGTCTTTGCCTGGGAACATGCCAAGCACATGAGTGCCAAATCATTTGTTAATGAAGAAGGTACTAAAATCTATGAGCTGAGTGGACCTTTATTCTTTGGTTCTGTTCGTGCTTTTAGTGAAATTTTCGATCCGCGAAATGACCCGGATGATGTGGTCATTGATTTCTATGACTCAAAAGTAGCTGATCACTCTGGAATTGAAGCCGTAGATAGTTTGGCTGAACGTTACAAACGTCATGGGAAAATATTGCATCTGAAACACCTCAGCAAGGAATGCAAAGAATTACTGGAAACGGCGGGTGGACTGGTTGAAGTGAATGTGATGGAAGATCCAAACTATCATGTGGCTGATGATAAATTTGGTTAGTTTTTTTGATTACCCAGCGGGTTTCAATATGCGATCAAGTTAAGGCTTTTTCACCACGAGCCAGGGCAGGATACCCATAGGTAGAACAATGCAGGAGTAATTGTCGAGACACGAAGTACGCGAAGGTAAATCATTCTATTGTTATGAATGTCTTCCAGGTTATTAAACTAACGGACTTACTTAATTGACGATATAAATGTAATTTATTTTCTTCGTGAGCTTCGTGTCTTCGTGGTGAATTTTTATGTTTTTTTGGAGTTTATAAAGCCGTCCACTCAGATCCAGTGATTTGACCCTGATCAGTTTTGATTGAACCTTTAAAAAGATCTCCTTTATTGATGACACCGACTCCTTTTGGAGTCCCTGTCATGATGATATCTCCATCATTCAGGCTCATAAAGGTTTGAAGCTCGGTTAAAATTTCATCGGGTTTATACATCATCAAACTAACATCTCCAGACTGAATATTTTGGCCATTAATAGCCAGTTTTATAGTCAAAGAGTCATCGATTTCATCTAGTTCGACAAATGGACTGAATACAGCTGAACCATTAAACGCTTTGGCTCGTTCCCAGGGCAAACCCTTCGATTTCAGTTTACTTTGCAAAGTTCTTTTGGTGATGTCAAGGCCAAAACCTACAGCAGAAAATTGACCATTCTCAACCATCAGGCAAATTTCCCCTTCGTAATGTAGCTGTTCCTGTTTAAAGCTATAAAGGTCATCTGAAATTGCCGAATTAGGTTTCATGAAAACCACCATTTCATCGGGCACTTCGTTGTTCAATTCATTGATATGATCGACATAATTCCTGCCGATACAGATTATCTTTGAAGGTATTACAGTTCTTTCACTGACTTTGACTGAATTCAATTTATTTCCCATTCTGGATAGTAGCTTAAGTATTTTTAGCTAAAAAGCGATCGAGATGATTAGCAAAGGTTTGCCGATCTGACTGATTTAGAGGTGGTGGCCCTCCCGTGTTGACTCCGCTAGACCTTAAACTATCCATGAAATCGCGCATGGTCAAACGTGCTTTAATATTTTCAAGGGTATACAGCTCTCCACGAGGACTTAGAGCTATGCCTCCTTTCTCAATGGCATCGGCGGCAAGTGGGATATCACTGGTGATGATCAGGTCACCACTTTCAAGACGTTTAACAATTTCATTGTCGGCTACATCGAACCCTGAGGAAACTCGAAGAAATTTTATATATTTTGAAGGAGGTGTACTGACATGCTGGTTTGCAATCAGGGTTAATTCTGTCCTGGTTCTGTTTGCCGCTTTGAAAAGGATATCTTTAATTACGACAGGGCAGGCATCTGCATCACACCAGATTTTCATTGATAAATTTCTGTAATAAGATTGAATGATAATTTTACATGAGAGGCAACAGTGTGAAAAGTTAAGATATTAAGTATGAAACACAATTATGCTAAATAAAATCATGCTAGTACCAAGTTCTTGGTATGAATGTTTTTATAAAAATAGATAAGATAGTCAGCATATAAAAATTTTATAAATTGATGCGAAAATATACTCTAACGCTGGTAGAAGATGATGCGGATGTACGTGAGCGGTTGTCACAGCTGATTCTGGATCATGATCAGTTTGAGCTGCTCGACGCCAGTGGCACTGTTGAAAAAGGGCTTGAAGCTTTAAAATATTATAAACCTGATATTCTTTTAACGGATCTTGGGCTTCCTGATGGCTCAGGCATAGAAATTATAAAAGCCATTGAACAGATGCATCTGGATTGTGAAGCGATGGTTATTTCAGGTTTTCAGGATGAACACACTGTTTTTAGTGCTTTGGAAGCCGGGGCAAAAGCTTATATTCTGAAGCATGATGAAAGCCAGAAAATTACTGATGCGATATTATCTATGATGGATGGTGGGCACCTATCAGCCCTGTTATTGCACGTTTAATGCTGCAAAAATTCCAGTCCTCACAACCGGCTATAGAACTACCCGAGGCATTAACTGAGCGTCAAATTAAGATTTTGAAGTTTGTTAGTCAGGGCTTTTCATCAAAAGAAATAGCTGAGAAACTGGATATTAGCTATTACACAGTGACCACGCATATAAAAAATATTTACACTAAATTGCAGGTCAACAGCCGCACGGAAGCTCTTCATGAAGCCTCTCGGCTGGGATTATTGGAATAACGCTAAAATTCACTTATATTAATCCACGTTAATACGCTACCATCAGTGCTTTTAATAAAGTAAGAAATCATGGATCGATAATGTGGTTAAGCAATAATAAAACCAAAGCGCTAATCATACTGTTTGTTTACTGGTTGGTAATGAATTACCTGGTATTACATGGGCCTGTTAGCTTTTTTCAGCAGTTGGACAGTGACGCCATCACTGATGTTCAGTTTGTGGTGAGTGATGCCTCTTTCTTAGAGGAATTGAATAATCTTAACTGGCAACAGCTGACTCTACCCGATGACTGGTCTAACAATCAAAAAGGTGCCGAACAGGTATGGTATCGGGCTGAAATTGAGTTATCAGAACTTTTCCAGGGTGTCTGGGCTGTCTATCTACCCTCAGTATCACATAATGCTGAAGTATTTATTAATGGTGTCTGGATAGGACAGGGCGGGGCTTTCAACGATCCTGTATCACGTCATCATAATGAACCCTTATTATTTGATTTTTCACCTCAATTACTTCGCAAAGGTCTTAATCAGGTTGATATCAGGGTGGTTACTGCATTTCAGCAACAGGGCTTTTTAGGTGGGTTTTACCTGGCTCCAAAAGAGCTTCTAAACACTGCTTTTCAGTTTAAATATTTTGTAAGGATTGAGCTGATTAAATGGATTACCACTTTTATGTACGCGATGGGCATCATTGTTTTTGCTTTCTGGCTGGCTCGTCCACAGGATAGTATCTACGCAGTCTTTTCTCTCGAAATGTTTTTCTGGGCTACCCATAATTTAAATTTGTTTGTGTCTGATATCCCGTTTTCAGCCAGAATGTGGGAAGCAATGACGCTGATTACCTTTGGTTGGATGATTATAACGATGATATTTTTTAACCATCGTTACGTTGGCAGGATTAACCATAAAGTTGAGAAAATCATGTTAGTTTTTGCTATTTCAGGATTTGGTTTATTCCTGTTACCAGATATAAGTAGCATCCTGTTTGTGGGGTATAAAATTTGGGATAGTGTTTTAGTCCTTTTTGGAACTTATGCACTTTATTATCTGGTCACTGCTTTTTGGTATAAGCATCAGTTGGATGTATTTCTGATGATGCTGGTTGGTGTTCCCATACTCGTTTTAGGGCTGCACGACTATCTGATGCTTAACAATTTAGGCAACCCGATCGATGGGTTAGTCATACAGTATAGCGTGATACCTACAGTGTTACTGTTTAGCTGGTTTTTGCTACGCCGGTTTGTTAAATCTATTAATGAGGCTGAAACCCTGGCAGCCAACCTGGAACATCGAGTTGAAATAAAGAGATTAGAGTTACAAACACAGTATGAAAAACTGGGGGTTTTGGAAAAGCAGTCAGTATTGGCTGAAGAGCGAGAACGAATCATGCGAGATATGCATGATGGGATTGGAGGACAGCTTGTTTCGGTTATTACCCTTTTACAGCAGCAAAAAGGAAAAGTGTTTAATAAAATTCGAGAAAAGGTGCAGCACAGTTTAACCGACCTTCGTTTTGTCATCGATTCTTTAGACCCTATTCAAAATGAACTACCGACAATGTTAGGTATGATGCGTTTGAGATTACATGATCAACTGGAGTCTGCTCAAATTGATCTGGAATGGGCTGTTACAGATCTCCCTGATATACCGGGTATGAGTCCAGGTCAGAGTTTACATATCATGAGGATAGTGCAGGAAGCCATTACAAACTGCATTAAACATGCCGAATGTAAAAAAATTACACTGGCTACCGGTATGTTGAATGAAGATGAGATTTTTATAGATATTATTGATTATGGCATTGGAATGAAGATCGATAATGAAACACCAAATAGTCATGGTCGTGGTATTACTAACATGCATTATAGAGCTCAGCAAATAGGTGCTTCTCTACATATGAATTCTGATTCTGAAGGTACTCAGATTAGATTATTGCTGTCTCTGGCATAAAGTTAAAAATAGAAAAATTTCACCTTGTTTTATCTGGTTTATTGTTTCAATATTAGGTGTATTAGTTGCTTCATTAAGGATACGTGATCATGATAAGAAAACTTAAAAAAATCTTTATCAATATTACAGCTTTAACGACTTTCATTGTTTTAACTGCCTGTATTTCATCTGATGATAAAGATGCTCAGGAATTTCAATATGATGCCCAGTTAAAATCCTTTAATAGCTGTGATGAACTTTCAACTTATTTGCTTGATACCGTTGATCAGGAACGTAGATTAATTGACTATTATGAATCTGATGTTGCTGTGCTGGGTGCTCCAGTAATTGAAGTTGATGCCGTTCAGGATAGTGCTTCCGGTGTTTTAGCTCCTTCCAGTGAATCCTCTAGTTCTATTGCAGATTATACCTCGACCAATAATCAGGTGACGGGTGTTGATGAAGCAGATTTCATTAAAACAGAAGGTGATTTCACTTATATTGTAACTGGTGGTTTTTTTATCATTTTTGATACATGGCCTGCAGCTCAAAGTGAAGAACTGGCTAGAGTTAAAATAGCAGGAAATACCGCAGATTTATTTGTCTATCAGGACGTGGCCTGGGTAGTCAGTAATGTGTACAACTATGATTATGATGTGAGCAATGCAGATAACCTGGTCAGCTTTGCTCCAAGATTGAATCGGCTAGTACATGTCAGTATGTTTGATATCTCTGATCGCAGTGTGCCCCTCTTGATAAGAGAAACAACGTTGGAAGGTTACTATGTGGATGCTCGAAGAATTGATAATCGTGTTCACATGGTCACTTCTGCAAACATTGATATTTATCCGTTGCTAGAAAATGAAACTCAGTTAGACATTGATGACTTATTGCCTGTGCTAACCGATAAGTTGTTTATTGCCGGTGAGACTATAACGAGCACAGAATTAATCAGTGACTGTGCTGATATTTATCGACCTGGAACCGCTAATGGAACAGGCACAATGTCGGTCCTTAGTTTTGATTTAAATGATCCTGAATCTGATATAAAACGACAGACTATTATAAGTAATTCAGGAATGGTTTATGCTAATCAGCAACATTTATACCTGGCAACAAGTGAAGATAACTTTTGGGCCTGGTTACCTGTAATGGAGGGCGAAGAGACTCCAATACCCGGTACCACTTTTCATAAATTCAGTTTACTGAGTGATCCTGTTTATCTGGCCAGTGGGCGGGTGGATGGATACTTGATTAACCAATTTGCTATGGATGAGTACAATGACCTTTTGAGAGCGGTTACTACTGTTTCATCCTGGTGGAGTGATGAAGATCCTGTCAATAGCCTGTTCATCCTGGAGCAGTCAGGAGATCAGTTAATTGAAAGAAGTAAACTGACGGGATTGGGAAAGAAAGGTGAACGTATTTATGCTGCCAGATTCATCGGTGATAAAGGCTTTCTGGTGACCTTTCGGCAAATCGATCCTCTGTATACGCTTGATTTATCAAACCCCGATAACCCGCGTGTAGCCGGTGAGTTGGAAGTTCCAGGATTTTCGACCTATTTACATCCATTGGAAGATGGGCTGCTATTAGCGATTGGGCGAGAAGTGGAAAGTAATTCAATGAAACTGAGCCTTTTTGATATCAGTGATTTCGATAATCCCGCTCTGCTAGATTCTGAAATTATCGGCTTTGGCAGTTACTCAGAGGCAGAGTACAGCCATAAAGCTTTTACATTTTTTGCTAAGGATAAATTGCTGGCACTTCCAGTTACTCACTGGAGTAATATTTTTATCTCTGGCGGGTATTCTTATTCAGATGTTTTTAATGGTTTGAAATTGTATAAAGTTGATAGAGAAACTGGTTTTGAATTCTTTGGAGAAATCGATCATAGTAATTTTTATCGTGATGAGACTGAAAATTTCTGGTTTTATCCTGAAGCAGTTCGTCGAAGCTTTTTTGTTTCTGATACAGAAGAGAATAGTTTTCTATACTCTATTAGCAGTAGGGGAATGAAGGTAAATGCTGTTTTAGATTTGCAAACTGACCTGGCATCATTGCCGCTTCCTGTTTATGAATGGGATACTTTTATATTGCAATAATCTGGATTTCACCACGAAGGCACGAAGAGCACGAAGTAAAAAATTTGAAATAAAGTTAAAAGCTATTTTTAGATTCTTGAAACTATAAACTGATTCCGGTGAAAATCGAAGGTATTACCAAAATAAATCTTCGTGCTCTTTGTGCCTTCGTGGTGAATATCTTTTGACCTTTTAATTATGCTGAGTTGTTACGAAAAATGTTACGTAAAATATTAATTTCAACTTCGATACTGTTGCTGTCTGGCTGCACAAATAGCAGTACCATCATCACAGGCACAGTCGCAGAAGAGATCGATTTCAACGACGTTGATGTGATTTACAATAAAAAACCTGATTGTGAATTTGATGTGATTGCACACATCAAAATCCCTGGTGAATACTATAGCAGTGATGCATTAATCGATGGGTTTAGACAAAGGGCTGCGGTAATCGGTGCACCTGCTGTGCAAATAACTTACCTTCAGCATCAGGCAACAGGTGAGTTTTATGGATCAGCCAGGGCCATTCGTTGTACCAATAATTAGTGCCCTGTTTGATAAGCCTGATACTACCCGTTTATTTTATTTTTTACTCTGCGGTTGTTTAAGGTTAAGCTGCGTCAAATTATAAAAAAAACATCCTGATGTTCTCATTCTCAGCACAATATTCTGATGGTGAAAATAGCTATAAACTAATTGCCGCTTTATTTCTTCGCCTACTGGCACTTATATATTTTATAGCTTTTTTTACGCTGACTTTTCAAATTACCGGCCTGGCTGGTGAAGACGGTATATTGCCGTTAAGTCCCTGGTTAAATTACTTGTTGAATGACCTTGGGGGTACTGCCTTTCTCCACTTCCCGATGCTGTTCTGGTTTGATCAGAGTAATACCTTTCTACAATCTGCTGCCTGGGCGGGTTGTGTTTTTTCAGCTTTATTATTTCTTAATATCTGGCCTAGAATTAACCTGATTCTATTATTTATTTTTTATCTGTCGCTGGTTACTGCTGGCCAGACCTTTATGAATTTTCAGTGGGATGGCTTGTTGCTAGAAGCTGGTTTTCTGGCAATATTTCTAAGGCCTGATTCAAAGATAATGATCTTTTTGTTCCGCTGGTTATTATTCAGATTACGCTTTATGTCTGGTATTTCTAAATTTGCCATGGGTGATCCTTCCTGGCTGGGCATGACAGCATTAATTTTTTACTTTGAAACACAGCCTTTACCTCATGTGGGTGCCTGGTTTTTCCATAATTTACCAGAAATCCTACTGCTTACAGCTACAGTTCTGGTATTGATTGTTGAAATTATTGTGCCCTTCATGATGTTTTTGCCACGAAAATATCGCCTGATAGCTGCATGGGTCACACTTGGTTTACAGCTGCTTATTTTATTTTCTAGCAATCATAACTGGTTTAACTTTTTGAGCATTGCACTTTGTTTATTCCTGTTTGATGACAAGGCGGTTCGACGAATAATTACCGGTGGCTTAGAGCGATGGTTAACCATGAGCTGGTCAAAAAGACTGGTAAATAGACCAACAGTATTATCAGCCTATACATGTTATATGCTGGCAATAGTATTGGTGACAGGTGGGTTACTCAGTATTCATCGGTTAGCCACTAATCAAAGTCTGGGTAAATTTGCCGATGGATCTATTGATTTGTTGCAGCAGTGGCATATTGTGAATGCTTACCATGTCTTTCCAACCATGACGACCCGTCAGATAGAGTTGAAAATTGAAGGTTCAATTGACGGCATTGATTGGAAGGAGTATGAATTTGTGTATCGCCCGAACGAGCTTTCTACTCGACCTGCTATCGTTTTGCCGCATCATCCCCGGCTGGACTGGATGATGTGGTTTGTGCCTTTTCATCCCAGATTTTTGCCCTGGTTTGATTCTTTTCTGATCGCTTTACTGGACAATTCTGCAGATGTGACGGCTATGCTGAAACATAATCCCTTTAAAGATCAGGCTCCTAATTTTATTCGAGTGAATAGCTGGCACTATGAATTTACAACGCCTGAGGAAAGAGAGTTGACAGGGAATTGGTGGAAGCGAACTTACCTGGGGCCTTTTGACCCTTTGCCCGGTAAGTTCAGATTAAATAAACTGTAAGGTGCGCAGAGCGCACCATGTTACGAATTGATATCGCTTTCTTCGCTTAATTCAGTTTCTGAATCATCCTTTGGTTCAAGGATTTTTTGTTTATCTTCTTCTGTAAGAATGATGGTTTCATCTTCACACATAATAACACCTATTAATTTATTATTATTCTAACCTGGCCAATAGTCAGTCTTTATAGCTTCTCCAAGATCAGCATCTATCAATCTCTGTCTTACTTCAAGTAGTTTCTCAATGAGTAAAGGTTCAGCTTTTTCATAAGCATCTACATCGGGTGCACGTCTTACGACTACACCCAGTAATTCAGTGATTGCATTACCGATAGAATTTTGACTTATTGTCACAACCCATTTACCTGCATCATTTCTATAAATGAGTTGCTTAAAAGCAGGTTGCCAGCGAATAGAGTTTGCGTATTTTGCATCTTTGATACACTGATCTCTAACGATTTTGGCGGTGCTTAGAAAGTCATTATTAAATAATAATTTTTCGATTACCTGATCTTTAAAATAGATGTCTCTTGGTATATCACCATTTCGAGTTGAAACCTGAGTAAAAAATGTACGGTAAAAATCAATGAAACCTTTTAAAATCATGTCGTATTCTTTCCAGAAACTCACTTCTTTAATGGCATCGATTCCACCTTCTATTTCCCAGCAGGGTAAGCCCTGTGGATAACCAGTGAGCTTTAATTGTGATGAATCTCCAATAACAGGTTTTAAAATGTTGAAATCAAGGGTTTCAAAAAAGGCACAATAAGCTTCATGCATATAACTTTGAAAAAGACTGTGCTGACCACCATCGGTTAAATTGGGATTATTTTTATCAGCAACTTCTGCATCACGTAATTGTTGTTTATCGAATACGATGAAATGATTGTGCAACATACGAATACTGGGAACACCGGGTGATGTCATTGGCCAGGTGGCATCCAGACTTGCTTCTCCACATAATATTAGATGATTTTCAGGATTTGGAAATGACTCCTCCATGTATTCAATCAATATCTGGTTCATTCGATTCCACACATTACGAACCTTTTCCGGAACCTGAGTTCTTCTAACAGGGCGACCTAAAGGGTCAAGAATACATTTTGAAGTATTGTAAATAATGGAAGTATCGAATACATTGGAGTGTCCCAGTGCTTTCCGGTACATCAATAGATTTTCAGCATTTTGTAGCAGGCCGTTGTTATGCTCAAGATCGTTTAAATTTTCTGTGCTATTGAAAAATTCATTTGGTTTCATTCCTTCGGGTACATCAAGAGGAATAGGGCGGAAAGGAGTTGTGATTTCTCTAGGTCCGATTGTCATGTTGGTCTCAATATAAATTTGTTAGACGTAAGAATACATGATTTATGGAGACTTTAGGCTTCAAAAAAATATAGCTTATTACTTAATAGATGTATGTTAATGAAAAAATCTGAAAATATTCTTTCAGCCAATTCAAAAGGTATATTACTGGCGAGTATCGGTATCCTGATACTCAGTCCTGATAGTTTACTCATCCGCCTGATTGATATCGATTTATGGACATTGATGTTTTTACGTGGGTTGTTCATGGGAGTAACGCTCTTTCTACTGAATTTTTTAATCAATAAAAAAGACTCTATTCAACAATATGTAAAACTGGATCGATTTGCCTGGGGCATTATTGTGCTGATGACGATAAGCTCTTTTTTCTTTGTGTCGGCTATTCAAACTACGTCTGTTGCGCATACATTAATAATTGTTGGAGCCGCTCCTGTCGTGGCAGCAATATTGGGTTTAATCTTCTTACGAGAAAAAGTTTCTACAGCTACCTGGATCACCATAATGGTTGTAGTAATCGGTCTGATATTCGTGGTTTATGATGACCAGCAAAGCAGCTTGTTGGGGGATATGTACGCACTGGCTGCCTGCTTGTTGTGGTCCACAAATTTTATCCTTGCCAGATTGACCCGAATGAAAAATATGCTTTCAGCAATGAGTGTGAGCGGATTTTTAATGGCTTTATGCAGTTTTCCTCTGGCTAATTTGAGTATTATCAGTTTTGAACAAATTATGCTGGGCTTGTTACTGGGACTGCTGGTTGGTGTTGCATTTTCCTTAATTACCCTGGCACCACGATTTATTCCTGCAGCTGAAGTCGCTGTTTTTATGCCATTGGAATCTGTATTCGGGTCGTTACTGGTGTGGTGGTTCCTCGGGGAATACCCGGGTTTGATTTCATTATCAGCAGGACTGGTTATTATCGGGGCTATTATGCTCAATAGTTATTTTCAAATTATTAAATCTTCGAAATGATATGTCGTCATGTGGTATATTTTAGTCAGTAAAATAGCCATTATTCGAGAAAGATTATGTCGCAACAATTTCGTACAGAAAAAGACAGCATGGGTGAACTTCAGGTTCCAGAAGAAGCCCTTTACCGTGCTCAAACTCAGCGGGCAGTTAATAATTTCCCTATTAGCGGAATTCCAATACCCCGGCAGGTTATTCGAGCTTTAGGACTGGTTAAAATTGCCTGTGCCCGCAGCAATTTTCAGCTGGGTGATCTCGATGATGATCTTGCAAAAGCTATTGAAAAAGCAGCAAATAAAGTGGTTAGCGGTGATGTTGATGAGCACTTTCCGATAGACATTTTTCAAACCGGTTCTGGCACCAGTAGTAACATGAATACCAATGAAGTCATTTCAACTCTGGCGAGTGATGGTGATTTTAAAGTGCACCCGAATGACCATGTCAATATGGGGCAAAGTTCTAATGATGTATTCCCTTCTGCAATTCATGTTAGTGCCTGTCTGGCAATTCATGAACAGTTGATACCTGCACTGGCTCATCTGGAAAAAACGTTGAATGATAAAGCAGAAGAGCTTAAAGACGTTGTCACAACCGGTCGTACTCACTTAATGGATGCCATGCCTATTACACTCGGGCAGGAGTTAGGAGGTTGGTCAACACAGATTAAAATGGGTTTATATCGAGTTCAGTCGAGTTTAACCCGCTTGCAAAAATTACCACAGGGTGGAACCGCTGTTGGTACGGGAATCAATGCTCATGAAGATTTTGCAGAAAAAGTGTGTGCTGAGCTGGCTTCATTAACCGGGGTACGATTTGCCCCCAAGGAAAACTTCTTTGAAGGTTTGAGTGCTCAGGATGCAGCTGTAGAAATGAGCGGACAATTAAAAACCGTAGCCGTTTCGATGATGAAAATTTCCAATGATTTACGCTGGATGAATTCAGGGCCTCTTGCTGGAATTGGTGAAATTGCTTTACCAGCTTTGCAACCGGGAAGTTCAATCATGCCGGGAAAGGTAAACCCGGTAATTCCTGAAGCAGTCACTATGGTGTGTGCTCAGGTAATCGGAAACGATACGACAATCACCATTGGTGGTCAGTCGGGTAATTTTCAACTAAATGTAATGCTACCAGTGATTGCCCATAATTTGATCCAAAGTATCGAACTGTTAGCGAATGCTGCACGAGTTCTGGCCGATAAAGCCATCGATGGTTTTACGGTGAATCATGACAACATCAATAAAGCATTATCAGCTAATCCGATTCTGGTCACGGCGTTAAATCCGGTTATTGGTTATGAACTAGGGGCCAAGATTGCAAAAACAGCTTACGCTGAAAAAAGACCAGTACTGGATGTTGCCAAAGAACTGTGTGATTTATCTGAAGATGAGCTAAAGAAACTGTTAGATCCTGCAAAAATGACTCAAGGTGGTATTGGCTAGTCACCGTAAAGTATGCGTTGATGTAAGTAGGGTGCGCACGACACACCCTACGGTTAAAGTCTTTAAACTATGAAAAAAGAAAATCAAGTTATTGTCGATTCAGTTATAAGCTGGTTTGAAAAAGCTGTTCTGGGTTTAAACCTATGCCCCTTTGCTGCAAAACCCTATCGGCTTGGGGCTATTCGTTTTGAGTTATCTAAAGCTACCGATGATGAATCCTGTCTGGTAGACCTATTATTAAATCTGAACTTACTCGATGATCAAACCGATATTGAAACAATGGTTCTCATCATTCCTAATCATTTCAAACTATTTTCTGATTATAACCAGTTTTTAGATCTGGCTGATGCGTTAATTGAACAGCAAGGCTGGGATGGGATTTATCAGATAGCGAGTTTTCATCCTGACTATGTGTTTGCAAATAATGATGAAAATGATCGATCAAACTGGACGAATCGTTCACCTTATCCATTGCTGCATTTAATTCGAGAAACATCAATTAATAATGCAGTTGAATCTCATCCTGATATAAATGCGATTCCACAGCGTAATGTTGAGCTCTTAAGATCTTTGAGTGAAGATAAATTAAAAGAAATTTTTGGAGATCACTAATTAAAAATGCCGTGCAAGCTGTGCTCTACCAGCTACTTCTACTTTATTTGTTCATCTATATATCTGGCGGCATCTTCTAATTCACTTTGATTGAATACCCGGATACCATTTTGTTGTAACAGGGCGGCTGTTACACCTGCACCTTCACGTAATTGATTGTTAAATGATCCATCATAGATCAGTTTATTTCCACAGGAAGGACTGCGTTTTGATAATATTGCTATAGTTATATTATGCTTTTCACACAGTGAAAGAGCCTGTTGAGCGCCACTGAGAAATTCATCAGTTACATTATTTCCCGCTTTATCGACTACTGTTGCTGAACCCGCCAGAACATTATTTCCATCACCCCCAATAATCTCGGCAGCTATTCTTGGTACTGGAAGCCCGCCTGAAACTTCCGGGCAAAATGACATGACTCTATTGTTTTCGATCCAGCTGTTTAGCAATTTATTTTCTATGTGCTTATTTTTACCATCGTATCTTACGAGTTCTCCCAACAGGCAGGAGCTGACTAATATTTTTTGCATAGATCGTTTAACCTTTTAGAAGGTCAATATCTGGCAGATTAAGTTGAACCTGCTGCCAGCTATCATAAAGAAAGAATATCAGCCATTGATTTAACATGACTATTTTTCCAGTTGATAATAGTTGATGATTCTAAATATTTATTCATATGCAAATTATAGGGTATGAAATTTAATCACAATAATTTCGAAAATGAATAGCTGTATTTATTATGGATAAAAATGAGTTTATTGTTATACACTCTTTACATATTATAAAAAATACTTAATTAATTCATGTTTAGCTGTTTATCAGCATGATTTCTAACATTTTACAGGATGCCAGTTTGGAAGAATCTACCGAAATTACTAAAAAAGCTAAAAAGAAAAAAAAGGCTGCATACAGTAAAGCTGTTGAAACCATGTATCGTAATTCTTACAGGGCACAGCTTGACCTAATCTCCCTGGCAGCCACTAAAGCCAATATCATGATTTCGTTAAATGGCTTCATTGTGTCAATTTTAATGGTGTCAGGTTCTTTTATTTTTGTGAATGACCCTGGCTTCCTGGTTCCTGCAGTTATATTTTTACTGACATCCGCATCGTCCATTTATTTTGCTTTATCTTCTGCTTCTCCTGAGGCACCGGTAAAACGTAGAAGCCTGCTGAAGTGCCTGGTGGCCTATTTCACCGGCAAAGTAAGCCTGAAAGAGTTTAATGATTATAGAGAAGCACCTAAAGATGTATTTGATCGTCAAAATTCTAATATCTTAATTTTTGAAGATTATGCCAAGGTATCTAAAAAGGTTTATCTGGAATGCATGGATGAACTCATTAATGATCCTGATAAACTCTATGCCAAGATGAGCGACCAGCTTTATTATTTGGGTAAAGTAGCCGATAAAAAATATACTACTCTCAGGTATTCTTACTCAATTTTTCGCTGGGGTTTGATTCTATCAATAATTGTTTTTTTAGTTATAAAGTCATTACACCTTCTTTTTCCTCATACCAGTGTGGCTTCCAGCGACATCATTGTTAATTCAGGAATCAAAACATTTGATAAAATTTATGAACCTTCTGGAGTCCAAAGCCTGTTAGATGGTCGTCTGGTTGTTATCGAAGATGAAGCTTCGCAAGCCTTGCATGTTTTAGATATAAAACAGGATGGAAGTTTTAAAGAAAATAAGCGCCTGACTCAAAAATTAATGAAATCATTCAACACTAAGTTAAATGATCTTGAAGGTGTAACCCTGGGGCCGGATGGTTATATCTATGCTATTACCTCTCACCAGAGAAATTTGAGTGGAGAAAGATCCTCTGATCGAGAACAGTTAATTCGATTTAAAATTGAAGGGAATAGGATTATAGATGTGGGTAGTTATGGAAAACTGACCGATGATATTGAGCAGTCTGGCATTTTGGGCGAGGTTGATGAACAGGGTAATGGTGGAATAGTAAATATCAATATTGAATCATTGTGCTTTGACCGGGAAGGTAACTTATTGATCGGATTTAGAGCTCCTTTGAATTCTGAAAAAACTATAGTTGGTGTTTTAGAAAACCCAACGGATATCTTTGAATATAAAGCTAAACCAATAATTTCACCACAACCGTTACTGCTGGATTTATTTGGTGGGGGTATTCGTGCGATGTCTTATGATCGAATTTTAAGAGGGTACCTGATCAGTAATGAGATATACGGAATTAATAATAATAAAAAGAAAGTTTCTCAGATTTTATTCTGGGATGGTGAAAAAACACACCGTACGCATCGAATGGCTCAACCGGGGCTAAAAAATATAGAAGGCATAACTTCAGTGAGGTATGGCGACAATACCCGGATACTGTTGAGCAGTGATGATGGTAAAAAAGCTAAGGAGAAAACAGCCAGTTATTTGTTTCTGAAATATATTGAATTATCTGACAAATAATAAGTTATTTAGCCGGACGATATTCAAATTTAGCTCTAACTACACCATGATCTGATGAGCCATGCTTTTTATGGTCTTTTAAATGAAGGTGATCATTATGCAGATCCATGCCTTTAAATGCCCATAATCTGAATTTTGAATTATCATAAAATTCCTGAGAAACCAGGATTTGATCTAGAGACTCATGTGTATTTTTAAAAACATGAGTGTAGTAAATGTCTCTTAAACTACGATATTCCTGCAGTGTCTCTACGGTATATAAAGATGTATCACTACCTCCCTTAGAGTAGCCACTCAACAGGTAATTGGGTTGTTCGGTCAATATATTCAATGTGTTGCTATGTTGTGAGTCATTACAATCACCTAAAACCACGACCGGGTTTGAATTGTTTTTCATTTCATCGGTAAGCATCATGCGTAGTGCGGAAGCTTCGGCGGTTCTTCTGATAGTTGAAATTGCAGAACCTATGGATATTCGATGTTTTGAATAATATTCATTGTTATCTTTGTACCATTTCTCCCTGTGAATATGGGTAGGACCTTTCGATTTAAAGTGCACCACATAAACTGAAATCACCTTTCCATTTTTACGCGGACGAATTTTAAAGTGCAAAACAGGGCGTGAAAATTTATTGATTGAAACTGAGATGTTAGATGATTGGGCATCATCACCCCCACTAATCAACCTAAAATCAGGTGGAAATTTATTAATCCATTCGGGTTGACCGACTAATAAATTATTTCGTACAGCTCCAGCACATACAATTTTGCCACTATGATTTTCAGGCACTAGTAACTGGTATTTAGAATCCAGGCCGGCTGAGATAAATACATCCTGTAGTGCCTGATGATGCCAGAGCTCCTGGAATCCCCAGACATCTGATTTTAGCTCTGTTAGTACTGAAGCGGTCCAGTCTACTTTTTTATCATAATCTGCCTGATTCCAGCCATCGGTATCTCTATAGATGGGCAAACCGGGTTTGTTGATGTTATAGAGATTACAGGTTGCAAAGCTAATTTTAGTTCGAGCTGCCATGTTTAGTACTCCTTACTTTTTGGCTGAAAATCTTTGGCTTACTTATCTGACCAGACAGCATATTCATTTCCATTTGGATCGCTAAAATGAAAACGACGTCCACCTGGAAAAGTAAATATTGGTTTGATTATTAAGCCACCGGACTTTTCGATTTTTAACAGGGTGGCTTCGAGTTGATTACTATACAAAACGATAAGGGCACTGCCATTTTTAGTGTTGATAGATAATTCTGACTTGTAAAAACCACCGCTTAGACCTGAATTTGAGAAAGCAGTATATTCAGGACCATAATCGGTGAATGACCAGCCAAACACTGAAGTAAAAAATGTTTTAGCTGTTTCGATGTTAACGGCAGGAAATTCTACGTAGTTAATTTTTTCATGGTTACTCATTAAAATCTCCTGATTTTTAATGCTTAAACAAAAAATTACTGATCAGTTTCAGGCTTTATCATACTCTGTGTTTACAGAGTATGAAATATCAGAGTAGGGTGAGCCCGCTACTGTTTTGAATTATCTAACTTGGTGTCACCCTGATAATAATAATCGTATCTATCCAGTAGCCTTTTCATGAAGCCCCAGGCTTCGTTGTACGTTAGTCCACTGTTTTTAGGAATGATTATTTTAACGTATAAATCAGCACCTTTTTCTTTCTTCAATTGATCAAGTCTTTTTTCAACTTCAACCATTGATATGTCTCTGGAATTTTCATCACCAGGCTGCTTAAAGCGAATTATTTTACCGGCTTTCTCTTTGACGTAGAAAACTTCAACAACGTACTTACCCTTTGCACTACGGGCAGGTTTGATGAGTTGGTCATATTTGGACTTAACCACTTCATATTCGCCCTTAAGCGTGAGTAACTGGCGGTTGTACTCGATTTTTTCCTGTTCTAGCAGGTCAATTTCCTGTGACTGTTGCTCGGTCGTTGCATTTAATGCAGCAATCTCTGCTGTGGCTAGTTTCAGTTCCATTTGAGCTGCATCAGCCATTAATCTCTGTTGTTCAAGCTGAAGCTTTAGTTCGTCCAGTTGATTGGCAAATTCTTCAGATTCGGCAGTAATGATATTGATTTTTAAACTTGCATCAGTTAATTCGGCCAGTTTATTTTGAATCAGTTTATTTAGTTGATCTTTATCAGATTTAAGCTCAGTAATTGTCTGAAGTTTTTTGATATCTTCACGTTCTGCTTTTCTGAGTAATTCATCTTTTTTCAATAAACGTAAACGCAGAATGGAGTTCAGTTGCTCTGCATTGATCAGGCGTTCTTCGAGGGTGGCATTTTCCATGGTGGTTGTTTCAATCACCATGGCGGCCATTTTTTCAGCTTCAATACTATCCTGTAATTCTGCAACCAGATTATAGTTACGCACAATCAACAGGCTGGTGGCGAGTAGGAAAATCAATACCACCACCATCATGATGTCGGTAAAGGCGGGCCAGAATGAATCCCCGTTATCAGATTCCTGGCCGTGCGCTCCTATGGGTGCAAATGCACTCATTCTTGTCCTGGAGTAGGTGCCGGCAAACGGAAACCATCACGCAGGATTTTCTTAATTGAAGAAATATCACTGGTAAGTTTATCCATCTGTTGTTTGTTGCTTTCTACAGACTGTTGCAGAGTCAATGCTGATGCCTTGTAGACTTCCTGAGTTTCAGTCATTTTTTCAGTCGCACGAATAACGCCTTTAATGAGGCCAGCCATCTGGTTGATAATGTCTTCACTGCGTTTAACAAATTTTGGAATGAGAAATACTGATGTTAAATGTTCAATTCCACTGATTAAGTGAGTTTGTACATCTTTCACTCGCAGATAAAAATAACCAAATAGCACATAGCTGACAATGGCAGTAATGGTGGTTGATAGTGCTGTAGACATACCATGAATAACAAGACCCATGCCATCGAGACCAGTTCCTGCGGTTTCAATCAGATCAGAGGCGCCGAGAAGGGCGATAGAAAGGGATACAATTGTACCAAATACACCGGTCAGAATAAGGATGTTATTGATAAAGCGAACCACACCCAATCGGGTACTTTCATCAGCCGTTAACATGGCAGCCAGAGCATTATGGTTTATTTCTCCATGCGCCAAATTAATGGATTTCATGGTGGCGAAACGTTTTGCTATCAGACTGTGGGTATTTAAACCTTCGATAGGGTCTTTGCGGATGGCTTCTACATTTTCGACAAAACCAGAGATTGCATTTTCTTCACGGCGATAACGTAATAAAAGTATAAACAGGTTGAGCAAACCAAGAATTAATATGCCGGCAATGATGCTGTTTAAAATAATACCGGTATCGGTTTGTTGATTCTCAAGATAGAAATGCTTGAGGAAATCGACATTTATGGTTATAGCAACAGCTAATAATATAAGAGCAATAACAAACTGTAACAGGATGCGATTACTGAGTTTAATGAGTAGACGATGCGTATCCATAAAAAAACCGATTATTTATAAGGCAAGTTTATCTGATGAAATGGTTAATTTACTGCTGGGTTAAAGCTGCGTAGCCACGGCTACGAATCAGGTTTCTGAAGTAGGCGCGGTAATAAGCGATAGCGCTATTTCCATTGGTGCCAACATCATACACTTTCCAGCCCTGAGGACCCTGCATGAAACGAAAATCAATTCGAATCGGGTAATTGGAGGAAGGAATAACTCGGGCAGTAACCACAACTTCTTCAAAACCCTGACGACGAGGAGGTAAAAATTCAACGCGGGGTTGAGCATCGCCATAAGCGCTAACGATACGCGCAAAAGCAGTAAAGAATAATTTTTTCAGGTTTGACTGGAATATATACTGTTGAGCGGAATTCATACGGTTGTAATGAAAACCGGCAGACCAGCGAGCCATTTGTTCAAAATCGAAAAAGGGAGACATCTGTGTATCCAGAAAATTAATCACTTTTTCCTGGTTATCAAATTCACCAGATTTCAGGTAATTCTGTAACACTTTGATACCCATTTCGAGTAACTGTGCGGGTGATTGTTGATTGTAGTTTTGATATTGAGCATAAGGTCGAGAATAACCATACCCTTGTGCTGCTGCGTTAAAACTTATGAGACTGAACGTAAGACTAATGATGAGTAAGCTGAGACGTTTCATGATTTTCTCTTTTAAATTAAGCGATTGAAAGAATGTTTTATCGATGCACATAAAGAGGTTGCAGAAAAACATTTAAATACAAACTGAGTAGAGATGGTACCAGTGGGCGGACTCGAACCGCCACGCTATTGCTAGCGGGGGATTTTGAATCCCCTATGTCTACCAATTTCATCACACTGGCTTAAACTCTTACATATGCTTACAAGAAGCAAAATACATAAATTCTGAATAGTTTAACGAGTCAAAGTGATGGCATACAATTTAAAATCTGCCGATTTACCTGTTCCGCTACCTCAAGAATATGGCAGAGGATTCTAATTGATAATTCTTCTAAGTGGTAGGGTTAAAACGACTATTTTTATAAACCATAACATCAATAATTTTTATTGGAATATATAAATTAACCATAGTCTGACGTTACATAATTTAACTTATGTAAAAATATGAGTATGATTGCGCCCCCAAAATAACCTGACCTGCTATGAAATCTGCTGATTTTGATTACCAACTTCCCGAACACTTAATAGCTCAAAAGCCATTAAAGCAGCGTCAGTCCTCCAGACTTCTGGTATTGGACCCGAATCAACAGGATATTGTTGATGATAATTTTGCCAACTTTGAGTCCTGTGTTGAGGCTGGTGATTTACTGGTTTTGAATGATACTCGTGTGTTTCCAGCTCGTTTATTTGGGCAAAAAGAAACCGGTGGCAAGATTGAAGTACTGGTTGAAAGATTAATTGATGATTCGACTCTATTGGCCCATGTTAGATCCAGTAAATCACCTAAAGCAGGAACACGATTAATACTTGAAGATAATATCGAGTGTTTCGTGACAGGACGGCAGGATGAATTTTTTGTTTTACAGCAAAATAGTAAGTCGGACTGGCTTAGCCTGTTACAACAATTTGGGCATATGCCGTTACCTCCATATATTCAGCGTGCCGATGAAGAAAGTGATCGTGAACGCTATCAAACGGTATTTTCTCTAAAACCGGGTGCGGTAGCCGCTCCGACTGCCGGTCTGCACTTTGACCAGGTTATGCTGCAGAAGCTGAAAGATAAGGGTATTACAATCGCGTTTGTTACCCTGCATGTTGGAGCAGGAACTTTTCAGCCGGTCAGAGTCGATGATGTGTCTGAACATATTATGCATGCTGAAGTGGTAGAAGTGTCAACTCAGGTTGTCGAGCAGGTAGCTGAGACAAAAGCCAATGGTGGAAGAGTGATTGCGATAGGCACAACGGTCGTTCGTAGCCTGGAGTCGGCAGCACAACAAGGTTCGCTTGAACCTTTTTCAGGTGATACTCGTTTGTTCATCACACCGGGTTTCGAGTTTAAGGTTGTGGATGCGATGTTAACCAACTTTCATTTACCACGTTCAACATTGTTGATGCTGGTGAGTGCGTTTGCAGGGCAAGAGTTCATGCTAAATGCTTATAATCATGCCGTAGAGCAGCAATATCGTTTTTTCAGTTACGGTGATGCGATGTTCATAAAGAATAAAATTGCTCACCACGAAGCACACTAAGAACACGAAGAAAGAAATTGATTGTTTTTTAAATATAAATTCTTCGTGTTCTTCGTGCTCTTCGTGGTTAAAATGGTTTATATTTTTTAACTAACATGCAATATGAAATTTGAATTAGATAATACCGATGGAGCTGCAAGACGTGGCCGACTTAAATTTGATCGGGGTACGGTAGAAACACCTGCATTTATGCCTGTCGGGACTTATGGCACGGTAAAGGCCATTACACCCGAAGAATTGCAGGGTTTAGGTGCTCAAATAATATTGGGCAATACCTTTCACCTGATGTTGAGACCCGGTACTGAAATCATCAAGCAGCATGGGGATTTACATGACTTTATGCACTGGCAGGGACCCATCCTGACTGATTCGGGTGGTTTTCAGGTGTTTAGCCTGGCTGAGATGCGTAAAATCACAGAAGAAGGTGTAAAGTTTAATTCTCCTGTGGATGGTTCAAAGGTTGAGTTAACCCCTGAAATTTCCATGCAGGTCCAACGTGACCTCGGCTCCGATATTGTAATGATCTTTGACGAGTGCACACCATATCCGGCTACCGAAGAAGAAGTCAGAACTTCAATGGAGTTATCCTTACGCTGGGCAGAACGTAGCAAAGTTGCCCATGCTGATAATCCATCGGCATTGTTTGGCATCGTTCAGGGTGGTATGTATGGTGAGCTTCGTAAAAAATCTATTTCACGGTTAAAAGAAATTAGTTTTGATGGTTATGCGATAGGCGGGTTGTCTGTAGGAGAACCTGCTGATGAACGAAATCATATGCTGGATATCTGTATGCCCGAAATGCCGCTGGATAAACCTCGTTATTTAATGGGTGTCGGTAAACCAGAAGATCTTATCGAATCCGTGCGTCGTGGTGTTGATATGTTTGATTGTGTTATCCCGACACGTAATGCTCGTACCGGTTATTTATACACTCATGATGGCATTATAAAAATTAGAAACAGTCGTTATGCGACTGATACCCGTCCATTGGATGAAAACTGTGGTTGTTATACCTGTAAGAATTACAGCAGAGCTTATTTGAGGCACCTGGATAAATGTCGTGAAATTTTAGGGTCACGCCTGAATACTATTCATAACCTGTATTATTTTCAGGATTTGATGAAGAAAATAAGAACCAGCATAGAGCAAAATAATTTTGAGGCATTTGCCGAATCTTTTTATGAGTGGCTTTCGAAGTAATTTTTGGTGCGCACGGAGCACCCTACAGCGGTTCAGGTATATGGGTGTAGGGTGTGCCGTGCGCACCAAAAATTAACCACTATCATCATATGAATAATAAAGTAATCACTGCTGAACAGGCAGCTGAAATAATTAAAGATGGCCAAACCATAGCCACCGGTGGTTTTGTCGGTATAGGTGTGCCGGAAGCTTTACTTTGTGCGATTCAAAAACGATTTCTAAAACAACAAAAACCTCGTGATATTACATTAGTATATGCAGCAGGACAGGGTGATGGTAAAGATCGAGGGTTAAATCATCTGGGTGAAAAGGGCCTGGTCAAACGAATTATCGGTGGGCACTGGGGACTGGTTCCGAAACTTGGGCAGCTTGCTTATGCGAATGAGCTAGAAGCCTATAACCTGCCACAGGGTGTTATCTCCCATCTTTATCGTGATATTGCTGCTGGAAAACCTGGGACTTTAACGCACGTTGGGCTGCATACTTTTGTGGATCCGAGAGTTGATGGAGGTAAGCTCAATGCAGCAGCTAAGGAGGATTTAGTAGAACTGCTAACCATTGGTCAACAGGAATACCTATTTTATAAACGGTTTCCTATCGATATCGCTTTGCTTCGAGGCACTACGGCCGATAGCAAGGGCAATATCACCATGGAAAGAGAAGCTCTCACGCTTGAGGCACTATCAATTGCACAGGCCGTGCATAACTGTGGTGGCAAAGTGCTGGTGCAGGTAGAACGAGTCATTGATAAACACCAAGTTTCTCCCCAACTGGTCAAAATTCCGGGGATATTAGTTGATGCCGTGATTGTGGCAAAAGCAGAAGATCATATGCAAACCTTTTCTGAGCCATATAACCCAGCTTACAGTGGTGAGCTTCTAACTGAGGATGAAAACCTTAACTCAAGCAATATAGAAAATGCGATAGATAGCCGCTTAATAATAGGCCGCATTGCTGTTCAATATTTAAAACCGGGCAGTATTGTGAATCTGGGCATTGGCATGCCCGAAGCAGTTGCTCAGGCTGCGACGGAGTCTGGTGATATAAATTCGATTACCTTAACGGTTGAACCCGGTGGAATAGGTGGAACACCTGCAACAGGGCTGAGTTTTGGTGCGACAGCATATGCCGACTCGATTATTGATCAAACGACGCAATTTGATTTTTACGATGGTGGTGGCCTGGATCAGGCTTTTCTCGGCATGGCCGAAGTGGATGAACTGGGTAATGTTAACGTAAGCCGGTTTGGAACCCGTACCGCCGGGGCAGGCGGCTTCATCAATATCAGTCAGAATGCTAAAGAAGTGTTTTTCATGGGAGCTTTTACTTCCGGGAAACAGCAAGTTGACATTATGGCTGATGCTCTGAGTATTAAACAAAATGGTAGTGTGAAAAAATTTGTAAAAAATGTTCAGCACCTGACTTTTAATGGCCAGCACGGTTTAAAAAATAACCAGAAGATTCGTTTTATTACCGAACGTGGAGTATTTCGCCTGACTAAAAATGGCTTGTTACTGGAAGCAATAGTACCTGGAATTGATATTCAAAAAGATATTGTTGCTTTAATGGATTTTAAACCGCTTGTGGCACAGGAGCTAAAAGTATTAAGTTGCAACATCTTTAACTAAGGAATATTAGGGGAGGAATGAATAGTGATTTCAGGGAGCAAGTTGTTGATTTACTGGCAGAGGAAGTAAGGGCTACAAGTTAGTGAGTTTTTAACCACTGAAAACATTCCTAAATAGTATATTTGATCTACCAGTATAGGTTCACTCTGGTGAATAACTAAAGCCGTGTGATCAGAGTCTCAAAATAGTTGTTTTAGCTTTGAATTAACGCTCTTCAAGATAGATGTTTACAAACCAATCGTTTACAGTGGCGCAGTTCAAAAATACCTTTGAATTGATCAAGCTGGGTTATTAAGTGAAGGTCATTGGATATTTTTATCAAGTTAAACTGGAGGGATTCATGTCGATTCGATCAAAGCTGTTAATATCTTTTCTGTTTTTAACATTATTGCTGCTAACTCATTTTATAATTGGTTATTACTTTACCCAGAGAGAACATGATCTGGTTAAAGAAATGGCTAATGAACATAATATTAGTCACCAGTTATCACAGCTTGCTATATCGGCACAAAAAATTCGTCGTTATGAGAAAGAATATTTCATTTACCTGCAAAACACACCGAAACGTAGAAAATATTTCAAGGATTTTTCGGATGCACGTAATGAAATCAATAATATTTTATCCAGCTTAAAAAATACGTATTCAAAATTAGGAAAAAAATTAGACCTTAATCGACTTGCAGCGTGGAAAATCTCAACTCTATCTTATACGGCAGGTTTTGAAAAAATAAATGAAGAAGTAATGAATGGAATCATTACCGATGTTGCTGAAGCTAATGGAGCAATAAAAGAATCTAAAAATAAATTCAGATCGGTTTTGTCAGGCAGTATGGATGCAATTGATGAATCTTTCAGATCGTCAAAAAATAAAGCAAAATTGATTCAGGATTTTGGTGCTACATCCTCACTTATTTCCAGTTCGATTGCGCTCATAAGTGTGTTTATCGGGCTTGTTATGGCTTTTCAGGTGCCTGCAAGCATTATAAGACCGCTAAAAGAATTGTCCGAGGTTGCGAACAGTATCAGTAAAGGTAATCTAAATGAAAAAGTTGATATTGTGGGTAGTCCTGAAATTGTGGATTTATCAAAGTCGATAGAACGTTTACAAACTGCCACTTTAGGACTGCTTAAACGTGTTCAAATTACCAAACGTGAGGGCACTACTAAAACTAAGGATTAATCTTTCAGCTTGAAATTATGGAAGTAGACACAAGATCTACATATAGATATTAAGTTAATTTCGATAAACCCTACTGGAATAAAGTTTAATGCCGATTTACATGGCAATATCCATAAAAAAAGGGCTCATTTTGGGCTGTATCGAAATACCCTTCATATAACACGTTCTCTGTGCAATAATACGCGCCGTTTTTAATCCACCAAATTTGACCATTAAGGAATTATTATGAGCTTTTTTATTAGTGATGCAATTGCCCAGGCAGGTCCAGCAGCAGAGAGTGATCCAATCATGTCTTTTCTGCCTTTAATTATCCTGTTTGTTATTTTTTACTTTCTGTTGATACGCCCTCAGCAAAAGAAAGCGAAAGAACATAAAAATATGGTGGAAACACTAAGCAAGGGTGATGAGATTGTTACTCAAGGTGGTATTTTGGGTAAAGTTACCGATGTGTCTGACAATTATCTGACCTGCAAAATTGCAGATAACGTAGAAGTAAAAGTTCAAAGCCATGCAGTAGCTACGGTTTTGCCAAAAGGAACTATCAAAAACTTATAATCACGAACTTATAAAAGATCATGCTTAATCAATATCCTGTCTGGAAATATCTGCTGCTTATAGTCATTGTTGCAATGGGGCTGCTATATGCTGCGCCAAATTTGTATGGTGAAGACCCTGCAGTGCAAATATCACACAGGGTTAACCTGATTAATGATGATGAAGTTCAGAATATAAAAAATATGCTGCAAAATTTGAATATAGAACATCGCTCTATAGAAATGGGTGATGGTTTTATTCTTATTCGTTTTAACAATGAAGACCAGCAGTTGAAAGCTGCATCTGATATTAAAGATGCTCTTCAGGAACAGGATAGTCGTTATGGTGTGGCGTTGAACCTCGCTCCGGCTACTCCTGACTGGTTGCGTTCGATGAATGCTTTGCCTATGTATCTGGGCCTGGATTTACGAGGTGGTGTACATTTCTTAATGGAAGTTGATATGGATGCAGCTATTACCAAGTCGCTGAATCGTGCATCTTCTGAAATCCGTACTTATTTACGAGAAGAAAAAGTTCGTTATAGATCGGTTAAGGCATCGAAAGATAATTTGGCTGTGCGTTTTTCCAGTATCGAAGAAAGAGATCAGGGTTTAATCAAGCTAGAAGAAGAGTTTCGTGATTTTAATTTTCAAATTACTCAGGATGAACGTAGTTTCTATGTCAATATGAGCTATAGCGAAACGGCTTTAATTTCTGAAAAAACAGCGGCACTTACGCAAAATATTTCAACCCTTAAAAATCGTGTTAATGAACTGGGTGTAGCTGAACCGGTTATCCAACGGCAGGGTGAAGACCGTGTTGTAGTGCAGCTGCCGGGTGTTCAGGATACGGTGAGAGCAAAAGAAATACTGGGTGCAACGGCCACTCTGGAATTTAGACTGGCACAGGGTTCTCTAACCGATTGGTCAGAAGCAGAGAGATCTGGAAAAGTACCTGTTGGAGCAAAGCTGTATAAAGAAACCAATGGCTCGCCAGTGTTATTAAAGCGTAGCATTATTGTTACGGGTGATCAGGTTGTTGGTGCAGCATCCGGTATTGACAGTCAGTCAGGCACACCTGATGTAACGATCACGCTGAATGGAAAAGGCGCTGACCGTATGAGTAAAATCACCCGGGATAACATTGGAAAACCAATGGGTGTGGTATTTATTGAAGATAAATATGAATACAAAGAAATTAACGGTGAGAGAAAAAGGATTAAGAAAACCGAGCAGCGGGTCATCAATGTAGCAACTATTCGTGACCAGTTAAGTAAACGTTTTCATATTACTGGCCTGGATAGCACACGAGAAGCTCGTGATCTGGCTTTATTACTACGTGCTGGTGCATTAAGAGCGCCTATGATCATCATCGAAGAACGTACTGTAGGACCTAGCCTTGGACAGGAAAATATCAATAAAGGTTTTATGTCTGTTGTCATTGGTTTTATCGCTGTACTCATTTTTATGGTTGTTTACTATAAAGTTTTTGGATTGATAGCAAACGTCGCTTTGACCATGAATCTTGTATTGTTGGTTGCTGTCTTATCCATGCTACAGGCAACTCTAACTTTACCGGGTATTGCGGGAATAGTTTTAACAGTTGGTATGGCTGTGGATGCTAACGTATTGATTTTCGAGCGGATACGAGAAGAAATTCGATTGGGGAACTCACCTCAGGCTTCTATCTTTTCCGGTTATCAGAAAGCATTCAGTACCATTGCTGATGCAAATATAACAACATTGATTGTCGCCGTTATCCTGTTTGGATTTGGCACAGGTCCTATTCAGGGCTTTGCTGTTACATTATCAATTGGAATCCTGACTTCAATGTTAACTGCAATCATGGGCACTAGAGCCATTGTTAATTTGGTTTATGGTCGTAAAAACATTAAAAAACTGGCTATATAAATCAGGCTAAGCATTTAGGAAAAAACTATGGCACTTTTTAAAGAAATAAATTTTATGGGTCTACGCAAAATTGCGATGTCCATTTCGTTGGTATTAATCCTGATATCACTGGTTAGCCTGTTCACTAATAAATTGAACGTTGGTATCGATTTCACCGGTGGTAGTGTTATTGAAGTGGGTTATGAAGAAGCAGTTGATCTTAAACCAGTTAGAGCGGCTCTAGTTAAAGCGGGTTACGGGGATGCAATTGTTCAACACTTTGGTAGTGCGAAAGAAGTACTTATTCGCCTGGTTCCACGTGAAGGGCAGAATAAAGCTGAACTGAGTTCATTACTCATTCCAATATTAGCTGAGCAAACTAGCAGTAAAATGGATGTCCGCCGGGTTGATTTCGTGGGACCTCAAGTGGGTGAGGAGCTTCGTGAAGACGGTGGACTGGCAGTTCTCTATGCTTTGATTGCTATATTGATTTATGTGTCATTACGTTTTGAATACCGCTTTTCTCTTGGAGCTGTAGCGGCTCTGATTCATGATGTAATTATTACTCTGGGTGTATTTTCAATCCTGCAGCTGGATTTTGATTTAAGTGTACTGGCGGCTATTCTGGCGGTTATAGGTTATTCACTGAATGATACAATTGTTGTATTTGACCGTATTCGTGAAAATTTTAGAAAAATTCGTAAGAAAACTTCTTTTGAAGTGATTAACATGTCTATCAATCAAACAATTTCACGTACGTTAGTGACATCTTTAACCACTTTACTGGTGTTAATAGCGTTATATACCTTCGGTGGTGAAGTTATTGAAGCTTTTGCCCTGGCCTTGATTATTGGTGTAATGGTTGGTACTTACTCTTCAATTTATGTAGCAAGTGCAAGTGCCCTGGCTCTGGGTATTACACGATCTGATATGTTGATACCTGAAAAAGAAGATGTTGAAGCGGAAGCGCAGCCATAAGGTTTTTTACCTCAAAAGCTTGAATATCAAATTAAAGATTAGTAGTTAAAGTTTTAATCATGCTGGAGCAAACGATGTTTGTTCCAGCATTTTAATCTTTAGCAGGCTAACTCTGTTTATTCAACAAAGTAAAACTTTTCATTATTTGTAGTTTGGATTTTAATTAGTTAATGATTTAAAAAACTGTTTAACTCCACCAGCCATAAAGAAATAATCTGCAATTCCATTATCTTCCAGATAGTACTGTAACCAGCGTACCTGTTTGCCAGCCTCATCATATACCAGTAAGCTTTTTCCGGATTTTTTAACGCCTTTTAAAAACTTACTCAGTTTTTTCTGCTCATCCATTGATATATTATCCTGACGGTATGGGAAGAGTTCTATTAGTCCACGTTGAGAAGGTTCACGAATATCAAGAATAACGGTGTTATCATCAATATTAGCAGTGAATTCTTCAGGCTTTAACAGGTATTTTTTCAAATCATCTTTACTTAATAATCGACTTGTATCTACAGGTGTACTACCCAGTAATACTGCTTTTTCAGGGTGAGCCTTTGCCCAGTCAAAGATGCCAGAGTCGTAAGCGAATATATTCGTGATTTTTGCTCTACGGGCTTTCTTTGCTGCTTTATAAGATTTATAGCAGCTATGACCATTACAATAAAAAATAACGGGTTTACCGTCGTTTTGAAGAGCGGAAACCTGAGCAGTAAATTTTTTGCTGTTTAAAGGAATGTTAATGGCATTGTTTATATGTAACGTATTAAATTCAAAAGCTGAACGTACATCTACAACAATCACATTATCAAACTCCCTGTTTAATTGTGATGTTTCGTAAACTTGTACCTTGGGGTAAGTCGCCCGTCCTGGGTAATCACCCGATTGAGCCCAAACTGGTAGTAATAGACTAATGAGTGAAAATATGAATAGAAATTTCATTCCTGCAAGCTCCTGTATATTTTAGTGATTATTGTTTTTATAGACTTAAGTGTAGATTAGATTATCGTTAGGTCAATAAGTTAGATGCTTTTGCTAATAAAAATATTAAGTTTTTACCTTTGTGTTAACTCTTTAATATTGTGATTTGATTTGATTTGTTTTAAAGGTTATAGCTCACATCTTACTAAAGTGGCACGCTCTCTGCATATACTCCTGTAAATGCCCCAACACAGGAGATTATTATGAACCAGGCACTCTGGGTAGCCAAAACTGGTCTGGACGCCCAACAGACCCGTTTATCAGTCATTTCAAACAATCTGGCTAATGTCAGTACCAATGGATTTAAACAATCCAGAGCGGTGTTTGAAGACTTGTTGTATCAAAATGTTCGGCAGGTAGGTGGCCAGACATCGCAGGAAACCCGTTTACCGTCAGGCCTTTCACTGGGTACCGGTACACGCGTAGTGGCCACAGAAAAATTGCATACGCAGGGATCTATTCTTAACACTGAAAATTCACTCGATGTAGCTATTGACGGGAAAGGTTATTTTCCTGTTTTACTACCCGATGGCAATGAAGCTTACACCCGAGATGGTAGCTTTAAAATTTCTGATCAGGGGCAATTAGTCACCGCAAGCGGCTATACCTTGCAGCCTGGAATTACTATTGCTGCCGACGTTCAATCAATCACAATTGGTCAGGACGGTGTTGTTTCAGTAACTTTACCTGGGCAGGCAACACCGTCTGTTATCGGTAATATTCAAATTTCAAACTTTATAAATCCTACCGGTTTACAGCCGATTGGAGAAAATATGTTTCTTGAATCGGCTGCCAGTGGTGCTGCTCAGGCCGGAACACCAGGATTGACCGGCTTGGGGCGCTTACGCCAGGGGGCCCTTGAAGGTTCTAATGTGAATATTGTGGAAGAAATGGTTGGTATGATTGAAGCTCAACGTGCCTATGAAATGAATTCGAAATTGATCTCAACTGCTGATGGCATGATGCAGTATCTGAATAACAATATTTAGGTGATGTGATGAGAAATAAATACTTAACTCAACTGATAAAAGCTGCAGTTCTTATTTCTTCAGTTATTTTATTACAGGCCTGTTCAAGTACCCGCCTTCAGGTGCAACCTGATCCCATGTTTGCACCGGTTGATTTGAAACAAAGCCGTTTCCAGCCAGTTAATAATGGCTCTATCTTCCAGCAGGGCCGATCTGTTAGATTATTTGAAGATAGTAAGGCGTTCAGAGTAGGGGACTTGCTGAGTATTTCACTTTCTGAGTCAACTAATGCAACAAAATCAGCAGCAACCAACACGGCAAAGGATGATGATGTCACTTTAGGAGCAGGTACTTTTCTGGGTGTTTCACCAACTTATAAAGGCAATGCTCTGATGGATAATGCATTAACTGCTGAAAGAGCCTTCAAGGGCAGTGGCGATACGGCGCAGAGTAATAGTTTAAAGGGTGAAATAACCGTGATGGTGAGTGATATCTTACCGAATGGCAATTTAGTGGTTAGAGGTGAAAAGATTATAGGATTAAATCAAGGGTCTGAATTCATCCGTATTACAGGCATTGTCCGCCCACAGGATGTGAGTTCAAACAATGAAGTAACATCAGGAAAACTGGCCAATTCTCGCATTTATTATGGTGGTGGTGGGGTCATTGCAGAAGCAAATACAAAAGGCTGGTTAAGTCGTTTCTTTAGCAGCCCTGTTTTTCCTTTTTAGGAGATGAAGATGAAAAATTTAAAAATGTTACTACTGATTTGTTTGTTAGTGATTTCATCTAATAGCTTTGCAGAACGTATTAAAGATATTACTGAAATTAAAGGTGTTCGCAGTAACCAACTGGTTGGATACGGTTTGGTTGTGGGTCTGGATGGAACAGGTGATCAAACAGCTCAAACTCCATTTACAGTGCAAAGTTTAAAAAGCATGTTATCGCAATATGGTATTACGTTGCCTGCTGATGTTAACCCACAGGTTAAAAATATAGCAGCAGTCAGTATCCATGCAGATTTACCGGCATTTGCCAAAATTGGTCAAACTATTGATATCACTGTGTCATCATTGGGTAATTCGAAAAGTTTACGTGGTGGTAGCCTGTTAATGACCCCGTTAAAAGGTGCTGATGGAAATATCTATGCCATGGCTCAAGGCAATTTGATTGTCGGTGGTCTGGGTGTTGAGGGAGCTGATGGCTCAAGAGTAACAATAAATGTACCGAGTGTGGGACGTGTTCCAAACGGTGCTTCTATTGAACGAGAAATTACTAACCCTTTTGCTCTGGGAAATCATATCACGCTGCATTTAAAGCGACCTGATTTTACTACGGCTAAAAGGCTTTCGGATACCATCAATCGAGTATTAGGTCCGGACAATGCGTTTGCCCAGGACAGTGTGTCTGTAAAAATAAATGCGCCAAAAGATATTTCTCAACGGGTTGGATACATGTCGTTTATTGAAAACCTTGAGTTTCAACCGGGAGAAGCCGCAGCCAAAGTTATTATCAATTCACGCACTGGAACCGTTGTGATTGGCAATCATGTGAAAGTTTATTCAGCAGCGGTATCACATGGAAATATGACGGTGACAATTACCAATACAAATCAGGTCAGCCAACCGGGAGCGCTATCAGATGGGGAAACAGTAGCAACTCAGCAAAGTGATATTGATGTGGCTCAGGGTGATAACCGTATGTTTTTGTTCAATACAGGTGTTTCGCTGGACCAGATAGTACGTGCAGTTAATCAGGTAGGGGCTTCACCGGGTGATTTGGTTGCTATTTTAGAGTCTTTGAAGCAAGTGGGTGCGCTTTCTGCTGATCTTATCGTTATTTAACTTATCCGTGTTGAATGCCAATAAGAGCATCATCTCTATCATCAATTTTAGCTGTACATAAAATAATAGGAAGTCATAATTTATAAATGACTGATAGCAGTTATCTAAAGGTCAATCTTTATTTAACTGTTTTCTCATGTCTAAATATACATAGAATTAATTGAAGACTGAGCTATTATTATAAAATCGTAAAATTATTGTGGGTTAGTCTTCTTTTTAGAAAGCTGATTCTGAGATGTGAAAGGTATTATTAATGAGCAAGAATAGAAATGAGCTGTTGCGTGATATTAAGTCATTAGCATTGTTAATACCGGGCGATGACTATGATTTGTACATAAAACAGACTCAACAAAAGAACCTTGATTATGTTCCGCCTTTCGGATTTCTCCCTGCGATGGATGAAAAAAACCCAAAATCTTTAAATGATGTTGAGCTGAACGTTCTTTCAAAATCAAAACAGAATTACCTTAATAATATATTCATTCCCGTTATTGTTGAGAAACAGGCTCATATACTTAAAGACGATAAAAAGGAAAGTGAAAAGTCAGCCGTTGCACGGTGGACTGACCTTATAAAAAAAGCTCAGACTCCGAATCAGCTTAAGAGTGTTATTGAAAAAATTAATCTACGCATGAAGTCTCAGACTAAAGGTAAAAATTCTCAAAATAAATCATTCTGGAAAAAAATTCTGGGTTTATAATTTTATATCATATTTACCCATAACTTCGTTAATTCCTGGTACATTTGAAATTGTTTAACTGAATTATGTCAGGTTAATTTCTCACTAAATCTTGTTAGCTTGGCTAGCTCTTTGTTCGTTTCATGCCCAGTATTTCAAGGCTTATATTGATTTACACTTATTTGTTTGAAAGGGTACGCATCATTAGTGATGACAATAAAATTCAAAGGTGCGCGTGGAGTACCCAACGGTAGGGTGTGCCATGCGCACCAGATGATTAATTTATTCTTTAATTTGCTGCAAAATTTCAGCGTTTGAAATTGAACTGATTAATTCATAATTTATGTAACTGGGCATATTTCTTAGTGTATCTGTAACCTGTTGTTCGTCGTTAAAGTTACCACCATAAACTAAAGCGTACTGTTCATCAGCGGTGATGAAGTAGGCCAGCTCTTCTGTGAAGTAATTGCTATAACGCTGTGCAATTTTATACATGTCCTGCTTTTCAGCAACGGTAGCAATCTTGATAGACAATTTGCTTTCATCAAGATTTGATAACCACTGAGAGCCATGAATAGTATTATCTGAACCGAAGTTATATAACGGTGCCAGGTATTGAACACGGCCATCAAGACTTTGTACTTCATCATTCATTTCAACTATTTCAGCTTTAATTTCTTCAGCTTTCTGTTGAAACTCAGTATTTAGTTGCTCTGTCTTTTGTTGTAACTCTGATTTAACCTGAGTCAGGTTGTTTTGTAACTCAATGATTTCAGAATAGAAAACCTGTGAAGCCATTTGCTCATCTTCTACCTTATTCTGTAAATTAGAAACCTGCTCGTTGATAACGGTATTACGCTGACCTTCATTAGCCATCTCAGTATCACGAACATACTCACCATAAAAGAAAGTAGCGATCACAGCCAATACAAGTAACAGACTTCCACCAGCCAGTACTCTGAAATGTTTCTTTTCGAGTGTGGCAAGAGCCAGTAATGTGCGAGTGATAGAGCCGGTATTAACCTGTAGTTCATCAATCTGAGCCTGTTGCTCAATATTTTCCTGAGCTAATTGAGCAGTATGTAGCTCAAGTGCTTGAACATCAGATGATAATTTACTGGTCAGAATATCCAGTGTCTCTGTTGAGTCTCTAAGGTTTTGACTATCTATGACTAATTGATCAGATGTGCCTTCAAGTGCTGCTGCACGCTTTTCCAAAGCTTCATCGACAGATTGCATCAACAGCATTTTTGCTTTTTGGCTGCTGATCTCATCGTTACTTGTTTTTATCTTGTCATCAAGTTTTTCATCTCGAGACTGAGATAGTTGAGCAACATTTTCCAGGTCTGTAATGATTTTGGCTTCAAGTTCTGAAAGAGCTTTGCTATTTTCCTTGATACTCTTAGTCAGTTTTGTACTAATAGTTTTAGCATTTTTAGATAGTTTTTCAGCCCGTTGGATGAGATCTTCGTGCTGTTGTGTAAACTCGCTATTTACTTCAGACTGAGTATCAATAGCCAGATTAAGAGCTTCTTTAGATGATTTTTCAAATGCCTTTAAAGTGGTATTAACCTTTTTCAAATCAACAGTGATTTTATTTGACTGTTGGCTCAGTTCGCCAAATGTATTATCTATAACGGCTAATTGTTTATATGTATCAGCAACTTTGTCGGTTATTTCTGCATCAGAGGTTGTCAAACGATTAACATCTGATTTCACCTGTTTGTTAGTCGCATTAAGCTTTTTAGTTAATGTACTGATGGAGCCTTCTACAGCAGTTATTTGATCATTAATCTCAATAACCTGTTTTTCATTACTTTCGGTTATTTCGACATCAGAAGTTGTCAGTCGAGAAACATCTTCTTTAACTTGTTTATTAGTCGTATTTATTTTCTTTGTTAACGTACTAATAGATCCTTTTAAAGCAGACATTTGCTTATTAATTTCTAAAACCTGACTTTCTTTACCGCTGTCCTGCAGTGAAATCAGATTATCTTTCGTCTCTGGGACGTCGCTGTCTGTTATCAGCGTAGTGCTTTTAGTTGCCATGTTAATACCCATATCTAATTTGAAATCATATTTCAACAATATTAGCATATACTAATATAGAGTTAAAGAGTTTAGTTTTCTATGGCATCATTTTGCTATGGGTTATAATGGTTTTATTTTGTATTGGACATCTTATGAATTTCAGTTCTTCAAACTTTGGAATGCGTTTCCTTTTTTCAGCTATCCTGGTATTTGCTACTTATAACCCTGAAGGTTACTCATACTATGACTGGGTAAAAAATGTTATCCCTGCAGTCACAATTGAACAGGCGTTTGTGGGTGTTTTACTGATAATAGGCTGGGTTATATACCTGAGGGCTACATTACGTTCACTGGGTTTTATTGGTCTTATTCTCGCATTTGCTTTTTTTGGTTTGTTGATAGCCATGTTATTTAAGTGGGGCTGGATTTCACTGGAAGCTTCTAAAATGGTGGCCTATGTGATCGAAGTTTTATTAGCTGTAATACTGGCAGTGGGTATGTCCTGGTCTCATATTCGTCGTCGCATGTCGGGACAGATGGATATGGATGATGTAGATGAATAATACCTGATTAGTCTCTTGCATATCGTATAATTAACTTTTAAAATCACTGCTAACGTAATGAAATTAAAAGAAATTAAGTGTCATTAGATAATGTGTTGTTTTGTAAGAGGGTGATTTCAAAATATTTGCCTGTGTGGTTACTGTTAGCCTTAATGATATCTTCTTTATCTGTACAGGCTAAGACAACCAGTTATACACTTGAGCAACAACGTTCATTATTCAAACAGGCTGAAAGAGCCCTTTCTGTTAAAGATAATAAAAAATTTAAAAAGCTGTTGATAGAGTTGCAGGATTATCCTGTAACCGGCTATCTTGAGTATGATTCATTTAGAAAAAAACTGAGTCGTTCAAGTCAGGATGAAGTAAAACAGTTTCTGAATAAATATCAGGGTTATCCCTTTTCCTATCGGCTTCTTGGAAAATGGTTAAATTTACTGGCTAAACGTAAAGACTGGAAAAGCTATCTGGATTTTTATGATGGCAGGACAGCGGTTAAATATAAATGTCTCTCTTTTACTGCCCGTTTACAAACAGGTCAGGTTAAAAATATAAACAGTGATATTGAAAAAATCTGGTCGACAGGTTACTCACAACCTGACCAATGTGATGCCCCATTCGGTCATTATCTAAAAACTGCAGACAATATTTCAGACTCGATTTGGACGAGAATAGAAAAAGCTTTTAAGGTCAGGCGTCCATCACTTGCAAAATATTTAGCGAAAAAGCTAAGTAAAAAAGATCAGAAATTAGTAGACGAGTGGTATCAGTCACATCGACACCCTGCAAAAAGATTACCCGCTCTGGCAAATAAAAAAGACAGTGAAATAAACCGTAAGATTATTATTCATGCTTTAAAACGTCTTGCACGTAAGGATAGCTTAAAAGCCAAAGAACATTGGGATAAGCTTAAAGACAACTTCGAGTTTAATATAGAACAGAAGCAACAGGTCGATCAAAAAATTGCATTATCAGCTGCTTATCAGCACAAGTCAGAGTCTAAATTATTACTTCAGAAGTTACCGGACAAATTGAAATCAGATAATGCTCATATTTGGCTGGCTCGCATTCACCTTAGAGATGAAGACTGGATAGGGCTGATAAAAACTATTAGCAGCATGCCGGATCATTTAAAAACTGAATCTGAATGGGTTTACTGGTTAGCTAGAGCTTATGAAAATGCAGGGCATACGGTGAAGTCGGTGGATATTTTTACTGATCTCGCCCATAAAAGTACTTATTATGGGTTTCTGTCAGCTGACAAAGTTGATTTGAAATACCAGATAAATCAGCAACAAGCTGCATCAGAAACAACTTTTACAGAGCAGCAATTACTCGATAAAAGTGATCACTTATTAAGGGCTAGAGAACTCTTTTTTCTAGATAGACTTCTGGATGCAAGGCGCGAATGGTTTCAGGGTATTAGAAAGCTAAATCAGCAGGAGATCAAACAGGCCGCGAGTATCGCTTCTAACTGGAAATGGCATGATAATGCTATTAAAACTGTAGCTAAAACCACTCACCGAAGTGATTATGACCTTAGATTCCCAATGCCCTTTAAGAAACAGGTAATGAAGAATGTTAAAAAAAATGGTCTCGATTTATCCGTGATCTATGGAGTCATGCGCCGGGAAAGTCTGTTCGATCCTTTAGCAAAATCGAGGGTTGGGGCTTTAGGTCTTATGCAATTAATGCCTTCTACTGCTCGTCGTGTTGCGAAATCTCTAGGTTTAAAGAAGCCTAAAAAATATGATATTTTAAGAGTTAGCAATAATATCAAACTGGGTACTAGTTATTTTAAATCTGTACTTAAGCGATTTGATAACAATGTATCACTGGCAGCCGCTGCTTATAATGCAGGACCCGGTAATGTTAAAAAATGGCTACCAGAAAAAGAGTTACTTCCAGCTGACTTATGGGTAGAGACAATACCATTCAAAGAAACCAGGAACTACGTCCAGGCGGTATTGGCATATGCCACAATATTTGATAAACACCTGGGAAAAAAGGTACAGATATCAAGCCGTATGAATGATGTTAAACCGGTTTATTAATGTTCAATAATAGCTTTTTATAAAAGTAATAAATTAATTTTTCCGAATAATTTCACGAGCAGCATTGTGACCTGGAATACCACTGACACCGCCACCCGGGTGAGTGCCTGACCCGCACATGAATAAATTATTTATTTCAGTCTGGTACTGAGCCATTCCCAGCATCGGGCGCACTGAAAATAATTGATCAAGACTCAATCTGCCATGAAAAATATCACCACCCGTCAGGCCAAATTTTTGCTCCAAATCCCAGGGACTATGAATTTGACGAGCTAAAACTGAATCTGTGAAACCAGGTGCATAATTATCCACGGTATCGATGATATTATCTGCAACCTTCTCTCGGTGATTATCCCACTCTGAGCCTAAATCAGGGTTAAACTGTTGGCAGAACAAACTGGCGACGTGTTTTCCTGGTGGCGTAAGCGTTGAATCTATGGTGCTGGGTATCAGCATTTCAACGATAGGTTTTTTTGCCCAGCCATTTCTTCTTGCATCGGTAAATGCCTGATCCATATAGTCGAGTGAAGGTGACATAATGATTCCTGCCTCAAGACAAAACTCAGGCATATCTGCGGTGAATTTTGGAAGGCTATCGAGCGCGACATTCATTCTGAATGTGCCGCTTTGGCATTTATAGCTTTTAAAGTGACTAAATATTTCATCACTCAAATTTTCAGGTTCTATAAGTTGTTGAAATAACAGTTTAGGGTTTACATTGGATACAACAATATCTGCAGTAATACTTGATCCATCTGCAAGATGAATTATTTTTGCCTGCTGTTTTGATATCTCTATATTCTTTACTTCAGCCTGCGTTTTAATGCTAACACCAAGATTGATTGCCTCTTTGGCCATGGCCTGGGTGATGGCTCCCATTCCTCCTACTGCATGACCCCAAACACCGGGTTTACCATTGACCTCGCCCAGTACATGATGCAAAAGCACATAAGCTGAACCTGGAGAGTAGGGACTGGCATAGTGGCCGACAATAGCATCAAAACCCAACAACACCTTGATCGCATCAGATTCAAAAATATCATCAAGCATTTCACCTGCACTGACACTGAATAACTTGAGTAAAAACTGTTTCTGAGTATTGTTGAGTTTTCGAAAAAGTCGACTCATGCTGAATAACTTTAAAATATCTCCAAGTCCACCATTCACGATTGCCGGAGGTGTTAACAACATGATTTCCTTAATGACAGGCACGATTTCATCAAGTGACCGGTAGTAATGAATTAGAGCATTCGCATCAGCAGAAGAAAATCTGTCTAGCTCTTCACAAGTTCTTTTAAGCTCAGGATAACTGAGGAAACTACGTCCATCTTCAAATGGAAGATAATTGTTAATTCTGCGCAGAAGAATTTTTAGACCATGTTCATGCAGATGAAGGTCATTAATTATTTTTGGGTGTAGCAGGCTGACGGTATAACTAGCCACTGAATTTCTGAACCCTGGATGAAACTCTTCTGTAACGGCTGCACCACCAATTACATGGCGGCGTTCTACTATGGTGACTTTAAAGCCAGCCCTTGCCAGATAGGTGCTACACACTAAACCATTGTGACCACCACCTACAATAACGATATGTTTGCTCATAATTCTACTTCAATTTTTTAAGTCTGAGATAGGACTAAACAGATCAGTCACTTCGGTCGTTTATAATATTAGTTAAGTGTTGTTTATACCTGCTGATATCATTTTCAATATCCGGATTTTTTCTAACATCAAAACATGAAAAGCAAGGCAAAACCTCTGCGCCAGAAAATTTATAGTTAGTTGTATTTCCAATAAAGACATCATCCACAGATCTGCCTTCAAATAAAAACTGTTGTTCATTATCAAAAGCTTCTTTTGGTGCATTCCAGGTCAATGAAAGCAGGTATTTTTTACCCTGCATTTTCCCACCGGTACCGTATTGCTTTGATGGATCTTTTCGTGTTCTTCCATCATCAGCTACCAGAGTGCCTGAGGCAAGACCCGTTGAAAATATTTCATCAGCATATTTTTTATAGATCCACGGAGTGCCAAACCAGAAAACAGGGGACTGGGTAATGATTAGATCGGCCCACAGGTGATTCTCTACTTCATCATTGATATCATAGCCTTTTTCAATATCCGTTAACCTGACTTTAAAACCATTTTCTGATAATAATTCTTTGGCTATATTTACCATGCTTTTGTTCAGTTCACCCTCAGAAAAATCTTTATAAAACTGGTGGGCGTTGATAATTAAAACCTTATTCATAATAAATATCCTACTGTAAATATTGATAATTAAAAGAGACTAAAGAGTTGTTATTCAAATTGTCGTTTCTAACATTCGGATTTATACTTGTTCAAGAATTTTTTAATGTTTGTTTTATGATGAGATACAAATGTATTTGATAGCATTTTTCGGTATGTTGATGGTATCACTGAGTATTATTATGCTTGTAAACCCTACATATTGGTCAGAAGGTATAATTAGCTTTAGTAAAAAGCCATATTTTCATCTATTTGAAATATTAAGCCGACTTCTGTTTGGCATTGTTTTTATACTGTTTTCAGATCAAACAAACTACCCCGTTATTATGTTGGTGATTGGTTATTTATTGGTGATTGTTAGTGCTGGACTCTCTTTAACACCTGTCTCAAAGCATAAACAATTTGCTGTTTGGTCTGCACAGAGATTTATCAAAGTTTTCAGACCCGCTGGATTAGTTTCACTGCTGTTCGGCTTATTTCTGGTTTATGCTGCTTTATCAAATTAAATTTGCCTGATTTAATCGTTAGAACAAATTGGGCAAGTCGGGTTCTTAGGAATTTGAACCTGTTGCCATTGCATATTCAAACCATCGAATAGCTGTAATTTTCCGATTATTTCCTGAGTGTGACCCGTTAAAATTAGCAGGGCCTGTAAAGCCTGAAGAGTACCCATAACACCTACGACAGGACCAAGCACGCCCTCCATTTCACAGGTTTGTGCATTTTCATACTCTCCACTGTATAAACATTGATAACAGGGGCCATCTGTATCAGGTATGAAGCTGAGGATCTGGCCTTCAAGGCGAATGGCAGCAGCTGAAACAAGAGGCGTTTTTGTTTGTACACAAAAGCGGTTTACGGCAAAACGGGTAGGGAAGTTGTCACTGCAATCAAGCACGATGTTTGCTTTATTTATAAAGTCTTCCAGTTCTTCATCATCAAGCTCTCGGTCGATCATTTCAACCTGACAGTCAGGGTTTATATCGAGGATGGTTTGTCGTGCAGAATGAGCTTTTAAATCGCCAACATTTTTGGTTTGATGGATGATTTGACGTTGCAGGTTGGACTCTTCGACAACATCAAAGTCACTAATGATTAATTTACCTATACCGGCAGCAGCCAGGTACATAGCAGCAGGAGAGCCAAGTCCACCCATACCTATGATTAAAACTGTACTATCAATTATTTTTTGCTGACCTTCTTCGCCAATTTGAGGTAATTTAATTTGACGGTTGTAGCGTGATTCATCTGAAGGTGTCATAACTTTTAACCTCCACCTTTATGGAAATATTTAAAGAACTTATTGAAAAAAAATTCGGACTGCTGCTTTGTTGCCGAATTGACTTTAAAATAGACCTGTAAAACAGGTAAGGCTATTGCACCGAGCACTCTATCAGGTTTTTTTTCAATTTTAATTTCGATGTTCATTGGAGAATCTTTATGAGAAATTAACCAGCTATTTGGTTTAGCTAATTTACATCTGAGCTCGGAATTTTCACCACTAAAATTTCCATTTAAAACCTGACTAAACTCGGAGGCAGTATAACCCATATCATATTGAAATTCGGTGTTCTCAGCCATCTCGTGTAGTTTCTTATCCGCCGGCAACGGGTGGCCAGATTGAAACTGTATCTTCAGCAACTAGCTCTCTAGATTTGCGATCATCAACACTACAAACAAAATGACCATTAACCAAAACTATATGCGCCAGTTCATCCGTTATTTTATATAACTCGATAAGCTGTTGAACGTTGGTGCCATCTTCCACTTTAATTTCACGTCTAAAGCGTTCTTTACCCGGTGGTAATAAAGGCATTAGTGACGCATAAAGCTCAATATACATTTTCATGTTATATGCCGAGGTTCAACCCAGTTCCTGAGTATTGGCCATATACGCTTCCATGATTAAGGTGGGATCTTTGAGCAGTCTGTCTTTCCAAACACCCAGCTGTAATCGTGATTCAATCAAGCCTCTTAAAACACCAATGTGTTGAGTCATTCCTGTACTACTGGCACCGACAAGGATATCACCGTCAAACTGCAAGTTCAGGTAGCGGTAATCTTTTTCATTGTAGATTTCTACAGACTCTCCATCTTCGACTCCCATCCATAACCCAAAAGAACAGGAAATTAATCCAACTGTATCCAGAACGTTCATGTTGATAGAGCCTTCGTGTTGTACTTTTTTTCCACACATATTCAAGGCAGCTATTCTTCCATGATCGGTTGATGTTGTTTGAATAGCCTGAACTTCGTGATTTCCGGTTGAAAAATCCAGTGCCTGTGCAACGTCACCTGCGGCATAAACATTTGAATCACTGGTTTGCATGTATTCATTGACCAGTAGTCCCTTGTCTATCTGAATTTCAGAATTTTCAAGGAATTCTGTATTTGGCTTTACACCGGTTGCGGTAATGACCAGGTCGGCTGCGAGTTGAGACCCATCGCTTAGTTTTACGCCGACCAGACCTTCTGTATTTCTGATAATAGATTCGACACCACAGGATGTTTTGACATCGATTCCTTTTTCTATACACCAGGATTTAATTAAACCACCGGCTTTATCGTTAAGCATACGTGGAACCATGCGGTTTCCAGTTTCAACAATGGTTAAATTGATACCCCGTTTTAGTAATGACTCAAGAATAATGCAGCCGATAAATCCTGCTCCAATCAAAATAACGTTAGAACCTGGTTGAGCTAATTCGATAATTTTTCGCGCATCTTCTAGAGTCCAGCAGCTATGAACTATATCAAGGTCTGTACCAGGAATAGGTGGCGCTAAAGGGCGAGATCCGGTTGCGATCAATAATTTATCAAACTGTAAGGTAGAACCACTGTTTAATGTTAATAGCTGCTCAGCCGTATCGACATTGTTAACGATATCCTGAATAACATCGATTTTTAATGACGAAAAATGAGAAGAGGGATCACGTAAATAGCTTCCTTCCTGCTCTATTTTTCCTTCCAGAAAATAAGGGATGGCCATGCGGGAATAGGGCGGTTCGGGTTCAGCACCAATGATTGTGATATCGGCGTGCTGATCATTTTTTCTCAATGTTTCTGCAGCCACTACGCCTGCAGGTCCTGCACCAATTACGATGTAATGCATGATTAGACTCTGTAATTTGAATTTATATGGGTTGAAAACTAAAAACCCACCTGCGTTACCGGAGGTGGGCTTCTCTAGTTACAGAGACAAACGTTGTTTTGTCTCATCGGTGATTTCACCTTTATCAGTCCAGCCTCGTATTTCGTAATACTTAGGCAGCATGTCACCCAGTCGATTTACCTGACCATCGGTTGGACCACCTTTGATCGCTTCTTCGAGAAGGCGCTTAGGTAGTTTGTCATCATTGGATGTGAAACCAGCATCATTATTAAACTGACGTTCAATATTCCAGATACGTTCACCGACTTCGAGACATCTTTCTACAGACCAGTCACCTTCACAGGCACCATCAATTTGTGGAGCAATATTGTCCATGCCCCAGGCAAATGTAGTAAATAAACATAAACCAGCGGAATCAACTACAGCAGTTGCATCCTGAAAAGCTTTGACCAGCTCTGGTTTTCCATCAGTATCGGTTTGTTCCGTTTTAACGGGGATACCCAGTATTTCAGAAGCGACAGTATAGCCTCGAACATGGCAGGCACCACGGTTAGATGTGGCATAGTTAAGTCCGATACCCTGAATTCCACGAGGGTCATAAGCTGGAAATTCCTGACCTTTTACCGTCATGGCTAGTTCAGGGCGGCCATATTTTTCACACAGTCTTTTTGAGCCCAGTGCCAGATCCTGACCAAAACCTTCTCCGCTACAGAGTGCTTCTGCAGCAGCAACAAAAGCTTCAGCTGAACCAAATTTAAGTTCAATTCCACCCGTGTTTTCAGTGGTCAGGACACCGTCTTCAAACATTTCCATGGCTGCCGCAACGGTGCCACCAAAAGTTATCGGATCAAATCCATCTTCATTACAAAGGAAGTTTACATAGGTAATAGCATCAAGATCATCTACGCCTGTGTCAGCGCCGAGTGCCCAGGCTGCTTCATATTCAAGACCACCTGAAGCTCCCCAGTACTCCGGTTTATTTTCGATTGAGAAGTGAGTTCTATCGATTGTAGAGATACGTCCACAGGCAATGGTACAACCAAAGCAACTGGCATTGGTGGTCAGGTTAGGTTTGCCATCGCTTGCTCTGGGTTCATGCATGGCTTCACCAGAAATATTTTCAGCACCTTCAAAGCCTGCATTTTTCATGTTATGCGCAGGTAAGCCACCTACACCATTGATGACATTCATTAATACCTGGGTTCCATATGTGGGTAAACCCTGGCCAGTAACTGCATTTTCAGCCAGTACAGTTTTTCCTGCATTAATTGCTTCAACAAATTTAGGCATGTCATTGATATTACCAACACCTAAAGTTCCACGTACCGCGACAGCTTTAAGGTTTTTAGACGCCATGACTGTTCCAACACCCGAGCGACCTGCTGCACGGTGTTTATCATTTATAACACCTGAATAAAGACATCCTGCTTCTGCAGTTCTACCTACGCAGGCAATACGAACCTGAGGGTCCTGATGAACTTGATGAAGAATATCATCAGTTTCCCAGGCTGATTTACCCCATAGATCAGCAGCTGATCTTAACTCAGTTTTATCATTTTCGATCCACAGGTAAACGGGTTCAGGTGATTTGCCTTCAAAAATCAGCATATCCCAACCGGCATTTTTAAATTCAGCTCCAAGAAAGCCACCTGAGTTTGAACAGGCTATAGCACCGGTTAACGGGCCTTTGGTGATAACGGAATAACGTCCACCCGTTGAAGCCATTGTTCCTGTTAACGGACCTGTTGCCATGATCATTTTATTTTCAGGGCTTAAAGGGTCACACTTTGGGTCTACTTCGGCTGAAAGGTATTTTGAAGCGAGGCCACGTTGGCCAAGGTAATCGTTAGCCCACTGCATATTGAGTGGTTCAGCGGTACAGGTACCTTCAGTAAGATTTACTCGTAATATTTTTTGTGTCCAGGACATAATTATTCTCCTCCTGTTAAGATGCAGCAGCTTCGGCTGCAGGTAAACTCTTTGAGGCTGATGCCATCATACGGTCATATCCAGTCCAGTCGGAATTGATATAAGTAATAGCTGCAGTTGGGCAGGCTTTAACACAGGCAGGGTCTCCACCACAAAGGTCGCATTTAGCCACCTTGCCAGTCGCCTGAGAATAATTAACCGTACCGAATGGGCAGGCAATGGTACAAACTTTACAGCCGACACACTTATCATCCGAAACAACTTTGGCACCGGTTGCAGAATCGATAGTAATAGCATCTACCGGGCATGCTCGTTGACACCATGCATCATCACATTGAGTACAGGTATAAGGTGCGAAACGTCCCTCATGGTGAAAAGTGAAAACTTTGATAGTGGATCGGGACGGGTTAAAGGCGCCAGTGTGTTCGTAAGAACAGGCCATCTCACATTGTAAACACCCGGTACATTTAACCGGATCAATATGTAATGATTTTTGCATCATTTTCTCCAAGGTAATTAGATTATTATTTTTTAGTTATATTAAAGAATTCTTATTTAAAGCATTCGTTTAAAATAAAATTATCAACCAGAAATATTTTTTTTTAATACTTTGAATTACTAATGTTATTGCAGTTGGTAGTCGTAATGCAAATGGATTTTGCTTATTTCCTTAAGTTGGTTTTTGAAATCATTTTCACTTACTATCCTCTTTATTAAAGCGATGTATCACTTAACTGAATTAGTTTGATACTCCATGCTTATAAGAATAGATTTGATAAGTATAATTTCACACTGAGATCACTAGAATATGAAACGCGGACTAATACCCGGTTTAATCTTTTTTTTACTATTTTACAACACAGTTCTTGCAGTAGATTCGAAATTGATACGCCTTGCAACTACAACCAGTACTGATAATTCGGGCTTATTAAATAATTTATTACCTGTATTTACGAAAAAGACGGGTTATAAGGTACATGTGATTGCTGTTGGAACGGGTAAAGCGTTAAGGCTTGGAAAAGATGGAGATGTTGATGTTGTTTTAGTTCATGCTTTGCAAGCAGAAAGGGATTTTGTAAATTCTGCTTATGGCATTAAAAGATATCCGGTTATGTACAACGATTTTGTTGTGACTGGACCAGCTAATGACCCTGCAAAAATTAATGGTTCAAAATCTATAGAGCAAGTTTTCAAATATATTAATGACACTCAATCTCTTTTTATATCCAGAGGCGATAATTCCGGTACCCATAAGAAAGAACTGAGAATCTGGAAACAGTCCGCTATTGAACCTTCGGGACCCTGGTATCGTGAAGTTGGGCAGGGTATGGGTAAAGTATTACAAATGGCCAATGAAATGGATGCTTATACCTTAACGGATAGAGGTACCTGGCTGGCGTATCAGAATAAAGTTCAATTAAAGGTTTTGTTTGAAGGGGATAGTTCTTTATTCAATCCTTATGGCATCATTGCTGTGAATCCTGCTCGATACCCCGACATAAATTTTAAAGGATCTTCAGCGCTGATAGAGTGGATGACTTCTAAAATAAAAGGCCAACCATTGATTGGTAACTATAAAATGTTTGGTCAGCAGTTGTTTACTCCGATGGCAGATTGACTCTGTTTTTAATTTTTAGATGGACTCTTTCTTTTTACATTGCTTTCCTTTACACCCGCAACTCTTACCACAGCCAGCACCTTCTTCTTTAAAGGTGCCTAGTTCCGGGTGTGAACGGGCAAAACGTCGTCCCATATGTTGAATAAATAACCAGCCTATTAGCAGGGCAGGTACTACTAACATGGCAATTAAATACTGTTCCATTAGTGGCTAGCCCCTAATCCAGCGAAGCCCATAAAAGCCAGCGATAGTAATCCGCCCAACATTAAACTTAGTGCGGCTCCCTGTGTGACACTGGGCAATTTTGATAAAACCAGTTTCTCTCGAAGGCCGGCCATTAATGCAATGGCCAGTGTGAATCCTATACCTGCACCAAAAGCATAAGTTACGGATTGAGCGAAATTGTATTGATAGAAAGTTTGGAATAAGGCCAGTCCCAGTATGGCGCAGTTAGTGGTGATTAATGGCAGGAATATACCCAGTGATCTAAATAGCGTTGGACTGTATTTTTTTAATGTCATTTCTACCAGTTGCACTGCGCTGGCAATAATGGCGATATAGGCTATCAGCCTTAAAAATTCGATATCCAGTGCCACCAGAATCATATTAACTGCATAAGCCGAGATAGAGCTGACTAGCATAACAAAAAGAGTTGCTATGCCCATTGGAATTGCTGTATTCAATTTTCCTGAAACACCTAAAAAGGGACATAGCCCCAGGAACATGGCTAAAACAAAGTTATTGGCCAAAACAGTATTTAAAAATATAAAACTTAAGGAATCAGTTGGCATGTTCATTCTCCTTAAGTAAACGTTCCTGCTGACGCTGATTGTACCAGTCAAATAGTAACAACCAGGCTCCCAGCACCAGGAAGCCACCGGCAGGTAATACCATAACTACCCAGGGTTGGAAATTATCGCTAAATAACTGGAAACCAAATAAACTTCCTGCACCTAAAATTTCACGAACAACACCCAGGCATAAAAGTGCGATGGTAAAACCTGCACTCATACCTAAAGCATTGACGATTGATTTAAGTGGTCGATGTTTTGAAGCATAAGCTTCAGCACGACCCAGAATCATACAATTCACTACAATCAGCTGGATGAAAGCACCCAGTGAATTGTATAAATCCAGAGAGATCGCCTGAATAACATAATCTACTATGGTGACAAATGTTGCGATAATGACGATGTAAGTTGCTATTCGGACCTGTTTGGGAATGTATTGACTTAATAGTGATACCAGGGTGCTGGAAGCCAGTAGCACAAAAGCAGTTGCAAGCCCCATAGCTAGTGCATTGAGAGCCGAGTTTGTTACCGCAAGTACCGGGCACATACCCAGTAACATGACGAATACAGGGTTCTCTTTCCACAGACCTTCACTAAAGGTTTCCCAGGTAATTTCATTACTGCGAACTCTGCTCATAACTCTGACTCCTTTTGTGCTGACTTCTTTTGAGAAAGTTCTTTCAGCTGCTGCATCAACGGTACAAGTGTCGGTAACAGTGATTGTGCGGAGGTATTAATTGCTTTTCCAACAGCCTTGGATGATATGGTTGCTCCAGAAATGGCATCAATTTCCCAGTATTCTTTTTTAGTACCATGTTTAACAGTAATAATGGGGTTTTGTAGCTTTGTATTTTCAGCGTTAAGGTGAGCATCAAGCTGGTCAAAATTTTTCTGGAAATGACTGTCAGTTATAATTTTGTCACCAAGCCCCGGAGTTTCAGACAGTTTGAGGACTTTAATGCCCCGGATACACTGGCACTTCGGGTCATAACCGTATAATAAATAAATCATGCCCGCATATCCCTGGGCTGCCGCTTTACTGGCAATACCTAATAGTTTGCCATTTGCATCGAATCCGGCATAAATTAAAGACCCACTTTGTCCTTTTTCGGCTATTGAAATTTTATTATCTAAAATTGTATAGGCTTGATGAGTAACACTGCCTGGAATAACTTTAGAGACTGCCTGTTCAATGGCAATTCGCTGATTTTCTTCAATGAAGGGGGCTGTTAATTGTGAGGTAAGTACCACTAAAAAACCCGATATCATGGCTATACCTGTGAGTACAGCAATCATTCTGCCAGATGGAGTTACCGGTTGTTGATGGTCTGATGTGTTGATGGAGTTATCGGTTGTGTTCATGATTTACCCTGTTGTCCGAAAACCCTGGGTAAAGTGTACTGATCAATCAATGGTGTTGCGGCATTAGCCAGTAAGATCGCATACATGACCCCTTCGGAGAGTCCTCCGAATATACGGATAATGACCGTTAAAAAACCGATTAGCAGACCATAGATAATGACACCTACTGGAGTCACCGGCGAACCAACCATATCGGTTGCCATGAACCAGGCTCCTAACATGAGCCCACCGGAAAACAGCATGAATAAGGGTTCAGGGTAAAGTACTGGATCTATTAAGTAGAAAGCTCCTGATGTTAAAAAAGTCCCTGATAAAATGTAAAAAGGAATGCGCCAGTCCAGGAAATTTCTAAAAGCCAGGTATAAACCGCAAACCAGAATAATCAGTGCAGATGTTTCACCACTTGACCCCGCTGCATTTCCAACAAACAAGTCTAAAACCGGTGTATTTATACCTTCAAATTTTTGCAGAGCCAAAGGTGTTGCTCCGCTGAAGGCATCAATTGCAACCTGCGAATTCCAGTCAGCTACTTCAACTGGAATCATAAATGGCATGGTTAACGTGGATGGAATCAACTGACTGAATCGGCCATCAAATAAAGCAGGTGTCCAGGTCGTAATTGCGACTGGAAATGCAGCCTGAACAAAAGCGCGACCAACCAGTGCCGGGTTAAAAATATTCATGCCCAGGCCGCCAAACATAACCTTACCCATTGCCATAGCGATAAAACCTGCAACTACGGCCATCCACAGAGGAAAGGCTGGTGGTAAGGTTAACGCTAACAGTAATCCTGTAATAATGGCTGACCAGTCACCTAAAGTGTTGGCTTGCCCGCTAGTAATATTAAACAGTCTTTCGGTGAGAAGGCAGGTGCCTGTGACAGTCAATAATAATAACAGGGCGCTGAGACCAAATTGCCAGATAGACCAGGCTGCGATGGGTAAAATGGCAAATACAACATTTTGCATGATGACCACGACATTCTGTGGTGCATGTAAATGCGGGGTTGTTCTTAATTCAATTTTACTCTTTTTGCTCATGCCGCCTGTTCCCGGTTAATGGCCTTTGCAATTCTAAAGTATTGCACCAGAGGAATGTTAGATGGACATATATATGAACAACAACCACATTCAAAACAATGATTTAAGTGGTATTGCTCAGCCATTACTTCATATTCACTTGCTATTGCTAGCTGGCCTAGTTGGGCGGGATTAAGGTTCATTGGGCAAGCATTTACACAACGGCCACATTTTATACAGGGCCAGACATTAAGTGTTTCCTGTTGAATACTGGGTTCATTTAAAACCAGTAATCCGGAGCAGCTTTTTGTCACCGGAGTTTGCAATGAGGAAACCGCTGAACCCATCATAGGACCGCCTAATATAAATTCATTGATTCCACCATCATAACCGACCTGGTCCAGAATAAAGCCGATGGGTGTACCAATAGGCACAATATAATTTCCGGGTCGTTTGATACCGGGACCTGTTACGGTAATAACCCTTTCTGTTAAACCTTCTCCGTTGGGCAACAGTTGACCCAGGGCCGACAGGGTATGTACGTTATTAACAACCACGCCAATATCGGCAGGAATTCCACCTGCGGGCACTTCTTTGTTGAGCAAAGATTTGATCAGCATTTTTTCTGATCCCTGGGGGTATTTCGTCTCCACGGCCTGAACAGAAATATCGGGGTGGTCTGTTAACAGGTCTTGCAGACTTTTGATAGCATCCATTTTGTTGTCTTCGATACCAATAATTGCTTTATTGCTTTCTGTTGCACGCATAGCATAAACGATACCACGTATAAGATGTTCCGGGTGTTCCAGCATGACACGATGATCACAGGTTAAATAGGGTTCACATTCGCATCCATTTACAATCATTGTGTGTACATCTTTATCATCCGGGATATTATGTTTAAAGTGCAAAGGAAATGCCGCGCCGCCCAAACCAACCAGACCTGAATCCTGTATGGCCTGAAGTAATTCGTCGGTATTTAATTTATCTGGATTTACATGGATCGTACGCATTATTTTCTGCGTTGAAGCTTCATATACCTTTAAAAATATTGCGGATTCTTTGGTTCCGCGTGCTCCTGTTATTAATTCAATTTTCTGTATCCGACCGGTTGCCGGTGAGTGTATGGGAACAGACAGTGCTCCATGGGCTTCAGCAATGGTTTGACCACGCATCACTTCCTGTCCTTTATTCACTATGCATTTAGAAGGTGCTCCAATATGCTGACTCAGAGGGATGATCAGCACAGGAGCAAAGGGCAACCTCTTTATAGGTATCCCGGAGGTATAACTTTTATGAGCCGGTGGGTGTAATCCATGGGCAAAGGTCTTTTTATTAAAAATAGAAAGTAACCCCATGACTACAACACCGGTAATTTGATAAGAATTAACATGATCTTATTTCTACTGATATTTCTCCGCACGTTTAATCAGTTTATCGATATCTTTTTCATTCATATTCCAGGGTGTTCCCGGATGCAGGCAACCGGCAGTACACTTTTCTGCGGCGCGGACAATATCTTTATATTTTCCACCGGTAGGATTAATGACCTCTGCCATTTTATCGGCATTGTATGAAAATATTTTTGGTGCAATATCGGTACACTCATCACAGGCAGTACATTCAGGGGTTTCAATCCAGACAGGTTCAAAACCTTCGGTACTTAATGAAGATGGAGTTGCTGAGGCTGCAGATGAATTATTATTTCCATCTGCAGAAATTGCACCTGCAAGCATATCAGTAGAACCGGAAGCCGATAGTGAAAGAAGTGTTGAACTTAAACGGCTGGCCATATCGACTTTGGTTTGTTGAATGACTTCGTTGATATCAACTTGATTCATTTCACCGGCCAGATCCTTCAGTTGTCTCCAGAACTGCCTACGTTCTACCGCAGAATTTACAATTTCCTGTGAACATAAAATACGAATTAACTGATTTTTGTCATCAACACCCCAGATATACGGATATAGCCCCTCTCTATCGTCTTCTTCAAAATCAATGAACTCATCAAATGGAATCATTTCATCACCCCATGTTTCTCTTGGAGCCTGTTGGAAATGCTTTCGAAAACGCCCCTCACTCGCTGCAAAATCGGCGAAGGTTATCGGTAAATTCATACTGCTCTGTTTACCCGATTCATCGATATAACTCAGGTCGTAAGTCGGCCAGTCTTCAGACAGATCCGGGTTACCGTCCATGTCCATGCATTCGCTCAGTGTTTCACCAGCATCGGGGTCAAATTTCATCAGGGGGTAAGCACGTGATTCTACAGCTAATTTAGATTGGCGATAAGTTGCGTCATCGGCGACACCATGCTCGGGTTGACAGGTTGAATAAATATTAAACATGGCAGGTCGACGGCTGTTCAATCCATCGATATAACCTTCAATTAAATGGGTTGTATTACTGGGGGAGCTTTGCAGAATATAGGAACTTCTGTGAGCAATTCCGATGAGCCCCATTTCTTTACGAATTTCTTCTTTGCCTTTCATTGCTTTACCATACGGGCTCATGTCGGCTACCTGACCTATAAATCCCGAGGTACAGGCCTGTCCACCGGTATTGGAATAAACCTGAGTATCAAGAATCAATACTTTAATCGGCATGCCAGAAGCGAGGGCACGAGACAGGTTCTGGAATCCAATGTCGTACATGGCTCCATCACCACCCACAGCAACTACAGGTGGGCAAAGCTGCCATTCTTCATCGGTGAATTTTTTCCAGTTAAAGGACTGGAAGAAGGTTTTATGTTCAGTAACATTATATTTTCCAGCAAGCTCAAGCTCTGCAATTCGAACCGCTTTAAAACCATCGGCCATCTTGGCCATATGACCTTCAAATAAGCCCATCGCCATGGATGGACTATCCTGGAATAAATTACTGGTCCATGGGAAAGGGTAAGGGTTATACGGGAAGGTTGATCCCCAGACTGATGTACAACCGGTGGCATTAACTATGCCCATCTCTGCACGACCATTTTTTGTTGGACCTTCTCGATAACGCCAATGTAGATCTCTCAGCTTATCGAGTATGCCAGTCATATTCTTCAGCCATTTTTTATCGACCAGGGTGTGTTCATGCTCGGGATCCATGGATTCACTCAGGCTAGCCAGGCTTAAGTCATCATCACCATTATCTGTGGCTTTATTAAGAGCGGATAAATCATTCAGATCCACGCCCTGAGCAAGTTTTAAACGAATATGCTGTTCCAGTTTTGCAATCAAATCATCCAGTTTGCCTAACTGTTGTTTAACTCGTGGTTGCATCAGTGTGGTAACCGTTCCTGTGAACAAATGAATTACCGTTTTTTCACCACAGCCCAGACAAGCACCATCACCACAAACCAGGGAGTTATAAGAAGACTTATCCAGTAGCATGGTTTCGAGGGCACCAATCTTTTCATCCATATCATCGATACGGCTGAAACTTTCATGAGTGGTTGGAAGATCTAACCAGAAGTCCCAGTCTCTTCGTAGCCTGTCAATGGCATCGTTATCCTGTGCTTTCAATCTAAGAGCATCATCATCGCAGACATCGACACATTCCATACAGCCTTTACAGGTATAAGGGTTAATGGTGATGGAGAATAATCCTCCTGAGTTAGGTGCTTTCTTTTCCTTAGTATTCCAGTAAGGTTTGGTGACTGAAAATTCAAAACTGCCCATTTTATCGAGAAATAAAGCAAATTCTTTTTCCAGTGTTTCACGACTACTGCCTTTAGTATCGGATTCTTTAATGATTTCAAGAATAGATCTGTCAAGCATTTCCCTGACGTTTGCCATTTCACCCTGTTCATTGAGTAATTGACGTAAACGTTTTTCAACCTGACGAGTTTCTCTGCGCAGGTAAACGGTGGGCATTCCACCCAGTTCAATTTTATCAACCACTGTGGCGAAAATTTCTGAAATGGTATTGACCAGACCGGGAATAGAGCTGTCAGGGCAAATACTGTAACAATCGCCACAGGCGGTACAGTTTTCAGCTATCCACTCAGGGTAGTCAAAACGAATGGAGGTCATATCACGGAATACACCCGTAGAAGCAGGCACCAGCGATAAGGCCTGATGCGGATCAGCCAGGTTATCTGAACCTTTACCCTGAGAATAAAAGTTTCCAGTTTGCTCCCAGAAACGATGAACATCGGAAAGGGAACCATCACTCTGAGGAATTTTCTTCAGCATGACAGGCAGATTGATTTCTACTTTCATATCTTCGAATGATTCAGCACTCATCTGACGTTGTGTGACTTCATGGATTTCATCAAATCCCCTGCGCACTATTCGAAGGTTATCTTCGACGACTGATTTACCCTTGTTGCCAAATTTGTCCTGCAATTGAACTTCAATTGAAGTGAATAGTTTTTTCTCATCGAGTCCGGACATTTCCATTAATGGAGAACCTGCGAAAAAAGCACCCTGAAAAGCGTTACCCTGCATTCTTAACTGTAATTCAGGGTTAGAGGCTTCTTCACGTGCAATTTTAAATCCATCGATATAGAACACTTTAATGTCATTATCGATAATCTGCGTTTGCATCCAGCGAGGAAAGCTAGCCCAGACCTGAGACTCTGTTTCCAGCGAGGATTGAATAATTAATGTACCACCGTGTTTAAGTCCTGATAACGGATTGGAGTGACCAAACACATTAGGATCCGGGCTGAGAACGACATCAACATAATGATATTCGCAATTTAACGGAATTGGGGTAGGGGCCACGGATAAATAATAAGTTGTAGGCTGGCCTTTTTTCTCTGAACCATATTTTGGATTAGCCTTGATTTCATAACCCAATAAATCATACAGCGTCATTACCAGATTTTTACCGGTGGTGATTGCTCCCCATCCACCGACTGAGTGCATGCGTACCGTGATTGATCCTTCTGGCATCAGGTTTGGATTTTCTGAACCCTGGATAGCCATTTGTCCAATGTCGGGATATGCTTCAAGCAATTTTTGCAGGTATATTTCCTGTTTGGGGTTGGCCGCTTCCCGAACAAATTCAATGCCCAGATAGAAAAAACGAACCTGCTTACCATCGGGTAGCATATTTTCAATGGCACCAATCAAAGCTTCCGGTTGCAGGTCACGTGAACCCATACCGAATGCACCTGAGAACAATCGTGGAGCATCCTTGAAAGATTGATAGCTTTCATAGTCAGCAAAAGATTTGTTGTTTTCAGCCTGACCATTTTCAATACACTTGGAAATAGACGCTCGAACTTCCCGCATTAACGGAAGGTCTTCTGCCAATGGTTGATCTGTTCTCTCAAGAACAACGACTCCTTTTTTGCCTTTTAAGACCTTACCCAGCAGATCACCCGGAAATGGACGAAACATGGTGACGTCAACAATGCCAATTTTTAGTTTACGAGTGATTTTAAGGTATTCGGCTACACCGATAGCCTGCACAATCATGGACCCCATGCCGACGATCACATAGTCCGCCTTATCGGTATTGAAACAACCGATACGATCATATCGACGACCCGTTAGTTCATAATATTCATCCATAACCTGTTCGGTTAAATCTTTAATATGGTTGTAGAAATAGGGACGTTGGGCTGCCTGAGTTTGCATGTAGGCATCCTGATTCTGAACAACACCAGACTGTAGTGGATTATCCACATCCCAAATTGCCGGGATTCTGCGGCGGGTTTCACCATAAAGCATTTGTTGTGCAGGAGTAGGGCATTCGATTTCATCATCAGGATTACCCAAAAATTCTGCAATCAACTCTTTTTCTGGTACTTGTAGAGGCTCAATCAGGTGAGTCGTCAGGAAACCATCCTGTGCAACGGCAGCAGGAGTCAGTGATAACTCAGCGATTTTTCTGGAAATTAGATTCAGGTCGGCTGCACCCTGTGCATCACGGGCAAACACCTGAAAAAAGCCGGTATCATCGATGCAATGGAAATCATCGTGACCACAGTGAACATTTAAGCTGGCTTTTGTGATAGCCCTGCAACCTATATTCAGCACATAGGGTAAACGCTTTCCTGCTGCGGTGTAGAGGGATTCATGCATGAATGCAATGCCCTGAGCAGAAGAGAAATTGGTTGCTCTTAATCCTGTCATTGCCATGCCAGCTGTTACAGCCGCCGCCGCATGTTCTGATTCTGGTTCCACAAAAATTAATGCTTTATCGGCATTGTTGATATGGCCTTTGGCAACTTCTTCGGCCCAGTATTCCCCCATTTGTGTGGAAGGGGTTATCGGGTAGGCTCCAGCGGCATCAGAGGCTTCACGTTCGCACATGATGACAGCGGTATTACCGTCCATCGCCATTCGCTTTCCAGGATATTTGAAAGTGCGTTTAGCTTTTTTAAGAAATGACATAATGGGTTCCTGGTTTAGTGTATTGGCAGTGCCTGGTTTCGCACGATTTGTTTAGCTTTGGTTCCTTTGAGGGCTATTTCATTGTTTAACCATACAATGGCACCTGTTGGGCAACGCTCCGTGGCGACAGGAGAAGCTAAATGGTTTTTCTGGTAATCGATGACGGCGAGGTTATCTTTCATGATGATAAGGCCATCTGGTGAATCAACCACACAACGCTCGCAAGAGTTACAGGCGACTTCGCAATCAGATTCTGCGCCATCGCCGTGGATCAGGTTTTTACAGGCCACCCATAATTGTTGATTAACGGGTTCCAGGGAAAATAGATCTTTAGGGCAGATAACAACACAGTCATCGCAGGCAGTGCATTTTTCGGGATCAACGATGGGAAGGCCGTGAGTATTCATGGTTATTGCATTCTGGTCGCATGCTCTTAAACAATCTTCAAGACCGATACAACCCCAACTGCAGCTTTTGGGACCACCTGCAATGATTGCAGCTGCTCGACAGGTTTCCATGCCTGCATAATGCCCCTTGTTTTTAGCAACATTAGATCCACCTGCACAAGCTAATCTGGCAACCCGTTTAATGACATCACCTGAATCGACTCCCAGGTAATCTGCAATTTCGTCGGTAGCTTCATTAGAATTGACCGTGCAACTTGCTGGTTCTATTTGGCCTGCAATCAGGGCTTCAGCAAAAGGTCTGCAACCCGCTGTTCCACAGGCTCCACAATTGGTACTGGGCAGCATTTCTTCAACTTCATCTATTCTTGGGTCTTCAAAAACCCATAGTTTTTTATTGGCAAATGCCAGAACACTGGAGAGAATTAATCCCAGTCCAAGCATGAAAGCTACTGTTATGATGATATATTCGATATCAAATGCGGGCATTTAGATAACCTCATATTTTCTACTACTATAAATACTATGTTTACATCATGTTGTTGAATTGAATATTGATCAATTTAATAAATTTAATATAATATATTAAAAACTTAAATATTATTAACTGAAACGGTGACTCCATGACTGAAAAACTTCCGCAGTTTTATTACAAACAAAACCGTTTGAAACAATTGAAAGCATTTTGTGCAGCAGCTAAATGTGGAAGTGTTTCACTGGCAGCCGAAAGCCTGTTTTTAAGCCAACCCACTGTTACATTACAAATACAGGCTTTGGAGAGAGAAATGGATGTCACTCTATTTGAACGTAGAGGTCCTAAAATAACTTTAACACCGGAGGGGGTCGTACTTAATCAAATAGCGCAACCCCTGGTCGATGGCATAGAAGGGCTGGAAGAAAGTTTTCATGCTCATTTTGGTAAACTGGAAACAGGGGAGTTGAATATTGCGGCCGGGGAATCGACAACTTTATACATATTACCAAAATACATTAAAAGGTTTTCAGAGGCATATCCTGGTATTCAAATTAAGCTACATAATGTTACAGGACGTGATGGAATGACCATGTTAAGAGCTGATGAGGCGGATCTGGCTATCGGTTCAATGCTGGAAGTGCCTGATGACATTATCTATAGGCAGTCACTTTCTTTTAGCCATACTTTGATTACACCATTAGATCACCCGCTTGCCAATAAAGAAAATATAACCTTAGAAGATATTTGTCCTTATGGATTGATATTACCTCCAAGGCATCTTGCTACCTGGCGGTTTTTGGAGTGGGTGTTTAGTCAGTCTGGTTTAAAGTTTAGTGTGTCTCTTGAGGCCGGTGGTTGGGAGATTATCAAAAAGTATGTTGCTCTGGGTATGGGAGTATCGATTGTGACGGATGTTTGTTTAACTGGAGAAGAAGCTTTAGCACGAAAATCACTGGATAAATTTATTCCTAAACGTTCATACGGTGTTGTAGTTCGTAAAGGCAAATTCCTTAACCCGCAGTCACAGGCTTTTATAGATATGATCGATGCTGATTTCTTTAAACAAATGGAAGAAACCTCAAACCTGACTAAATGATTCCAGGTTGAAAGTTAAACCAGTTTTTGAAATGATTCATCAATAAGTCTATTCTTTATCCGTATGCAAACATTAACCGATGCCACTCTAGAAGCTCTTTTTCTCCTGCTTTCAGGAGACCCTACTATCTGGGGGATTATTGGAATTTCCTTTCAAGTATCAACGATTGCAATTTTTAGTGCTGTTCCACCTGCTTTATTAGTGGCGTTTACCCTGGCGCACTTTCGGTTCCCCGGCAGGAAAATTATAATATCAATTTTTAGCGCTTTACTATCTGTGCCAGCGGTAGTTGTCGGCTTAACCTTATTTATTGTCTTATCACGACAAGGGCCACTGGGAGATTTTAGACTGTTATTTACTCAGTCAGCGATGGTGATCGGTCAATTTTTATTGAGTTTTCCAATATTGGTTTCAATGTCTCTTGCAGCTATTCAGGCGGTAGATGATCGTGCCTGGGAAACGGCAAGAACTCTGGGGGCAGGACCTTTTCAAGCTTTTTTTACGTTGTTATATGAAGTTCGTTTTGGCTTGCTAACCGCCTTACTGGCCGGTTATGGCCGGATTATTGCCGAAGTTGGTGCTTCTATGATGTTAGGCGGAAATATTATGGAGTATACCCGTAATATTCCGACGGCTATCGCGTTGGAAACCAGTAAAGGCAATTTCGCTCAAGGAATTGCTCTGGGAATTGTTTTGGTCTTATTATCCTTTATTCTGAATGCTTTTTTACATTCAATGGATCATAAAACCAATGTATTGCGACCATGATCATTGTTTGCGGGTTATTGCTTTTGTTTGACTTCCCTGTAAATCTCACCCCAAAACATCATATCACCATAGTATTGTGACAATATTTTCATGAGACAGGTTTTTATACTACTTATAGATAGTTGTTATAACAATATGTCCATGTTGTAATAAAAACCTAAGGGAAGATATATGAATTTCTACGTTATGACGGTTTATTAATTTTATCTAGCTTACTATCCAGCCCATTGTATACAAAAGATTTTGGCGATATCACCATTTCATAAAAACCATTCCCTGCAGCAACTCTCAATCCTTCTATTTGAATGAAAACCGAATTAGTTACCTGGTATAGAATACAGCACTACTCAGCATATTTGATTGGGTTTGTAAGTTTCACTGTTCTGCTGCTATTTATCTGGCTAGGACAGTATGCTCATCCTTCTTCTGATGACTTCTGTATGGCAACTGGCATAAGAAATGAAGGCTTGTTGTCTCATCTGTGGAATCATTATATGGAGTGGAGTGGGCGATATTCAGGGAATGCCCTGTATGCAATTTATCCACTTATTTTTGGCATGTTGAGCGGGCTTACCTTTATGCCGGCAATATTGATTTTATTATTATTTCTGGCCTGTAGTTACTTCTTATCAAACTTATTTAATTTAAGATTACTATCAAAATCGGTACTGCTAATTTCACTTAGCTTTGTCTGCATTTTTTTACTAGGTATGAAACATACTGCTAGCAGTCTGTACTGGCCTGCAGGTGCTTTGAGTTATCAGACGGCTAATATTTTGTTGCTTTTTACCATGGGTTTAATGGTCCGTCTGATGGACAGGTTAAGGCAGCAAAAAAGTTATAACCGGGTTCTATTTTCTCTTGTCATTGTTATCTTTCTCGGTATGGGGACCAATGAGACCGATATGCTAGCCTTAAGTGGCTTAGTTGGCATGGCATTACTGATTCACCTGCGTTCAGGCTGGGCTGCTCTTAAACCCTGGATGATTTTAATAGTTGTTACACTGATCTGTTTTTTGATAGTCTATTTCGCACCGGGTAATACCATTCGTGAAGCATCTTTTCCTTTACGACATGATTGGACTAGAGCTATAAAAGGCAGCATGGATATGGGCTGGTGGGTTTTGTCTGGATGGTTACTAAATCCTCTTTTTATTGTAGCGACACTGCTTTCTCCATTTGCAATAGCAAAGCTTTACTCTTTGTCTTCCAGGACTTTTAATATTTCAAATACACAACTGGTAGCAGTGATATCAGTCACTTTAGTTTTACCCTTTGCATTGCAATTTCCTGCCTGGTGGGCAATGGGGGGATGGCCTCCACCTCGTACAGTTGATGCGACTTATTTTGTTTTTATCGTAAGCTGGTTTTTTATGTCGGGAATGTTAACCATTCGTTTTGCTACAACAGGATTTGTAAATTCAAGTAGTAAATATTACTCGACATCTTCAAGTATTACTTTCTCAGTGGGTGCTGTATTATTTTTTCTGGCCGTACTGGGTAACTTCAAATTTCAACGTGCCCAGCAGGATCTCTGGCAACGTGCAGAACCTTTTAATGAATATATGCAACAGCGTTACTCTTTAATGAAACAAGCTGTGACATATCAGCACTTTTCACTGCTGGTTCCTGC